>CAIWJG010000830.1 GCA_903912925.1 uncultured Verrucomicrobia subdivision 3 bacterium
AGGACTGCATCCCTACGAAGGTCGGGCCTCCTATTCTGCACTCTGCCTTCTGCCTTCTTCTTGCGTCATTCATGTGGCCGACCCCATACCGCCTCCATACCGCCCCCATACCGCCTGGCTTGCTGCAAAGCGCCCCGGTGAGGACGAAGGAAGAAGGGGGAATGAAGAATGCAGAATCCAGAGGCCGGTTATGCCCGGCCATGCGTGAAAATCACGCATGGCCGCGAGCCATCCCGCAGCCACCTCAATGCGTCCCCAAGGCCTGTTGATAGCCAACTGATTGCGACCCTAAGGCCACCCCAATGCGTCCCTAATGCGTCTACAAGGCTCCCACAAGGCGCCAACAAAGCCACCACAAGGCGAAAGTAGAAAGTAGAAAGCTGAAAGCTGAAAGGCGCCCAGAGCCACACTCTCGGAAAAGCAGAAAGCAGAAAGCTGAAATCAAACGAGAGACAACAGGGGGCGGGTGGTTTGGGGATTGAAGAATCCTGTCCTGCGCCGGCAGCCGAGCTTCCCCGGCTTCCGAGGCTCCATACTTGACGCGATTCCGGGGCTGGCCGATACTCTCGAACATGAGCACTGACGACAACGACTTCCTCGCGGCCTGCGCAATGGCCGCGTTCGGATGCGGACCGGCCCTTTTGCCGGTTTCGCGGGTTGTCGTGATCGCAGACGATTTCACCCCCTCCTCCGGCCATACCGAGCCATGACGGCACAGACGGATCCTAAGATCATCTCCGCGCAGCTCTGCGAGTTTGCCCGGACCAACTTTGTGGCCGATGGAGCCGAGTTTGATGAGCACAGCCCGCTGGCCAAGGCCGGCATTGATTCCTTTGCCCTGGTGGAGCTGCTGCTCTATTGCGAGCGGGTCATCGGGGTGCGCGTGCCGGATTCGCACCTGACGGGGACCAATCTGGCCTCCATGGCGACGCTGGCCAATTGTATCGCGGAGTTGGCCCGCAGCGGCCAAGCCTCACCTTGAGCGCCCCAGCCTCAGTTACAGGGTAGCCTTTTGACTATGGCCCCGGGCGACGATGTAACTCTGTAACTGCGCCATGCCTGACCTCCCTCGCCAGATTCGGTTGGCTGCCGGAGATTACTTCATGCACGGCCAGGACCACCGGATGCGGAAGGTCGGGCTGCCGGGCAACGTCTGCTGCGCTGCCCTCCGGTTGGGAGACGGTCTGAACACCGAATTGCTTCGCCAACGCCTGGCTTCGCCAACTCTGGATTGGCTGGCGCGCGTGCGCATCATCCGTCCGATCCCGGTGCTTCCCCCGCTCTGGCGCACAGCGTCCAGGCCCAGGACGATCTTCTTCGAGCACAACTCTCAAGCCGGCGACGGAGATTGGCCGCTGCCGCTGCCGCAAATGGTTGCGGCGCGGGAGCTGCACGCCGCCCGAGGTCCGGCGCTGGCGTTCGACTTGTTGCACCAGCCGGATGGGACCCACCACCTGTTCCTGTCGTGGAACCATACGCTCCTGGATGCGCGCGGAATGGATCTGCTGCTGAGCCATTTGAACACGGGCACCGTGGAGAATGGTGCGGCCACCAAGAACCTGCTCAATCCCAAACAGCGGGGCTGGAGCCTGTCTGGCTGGTGGCCGACCGTGAAGATGGCCCACGGTTCCGTCAAATGGCTGAATGAGTCCGGGCGCGAGCCGCTGTTCACGCTGGTGCCGGAAGGTCGGCCGGCTCGCGGGTGCCGAAACCACTACCGCGTTGTTTCGTTCAGCCGCGAGGACATGGTGCTCATCAACGAACGCTGCCAGCGCCTAAGCGCCGGCTTTCGGCGCAGCCACTTCTACCTGGCGGGTTCGCTGCGGGCCGTGCATGCCCTCGCGACGCGCCGTGGCAACAAAGAAGGGGCTTATCTGATTCCCGTGCCGCATGACACGCGCCGGCGGGGGGCCGGGGGCCCTATCTTTTCCAATCACCTCTCGATTCTGTTCTATCGCGTCGAGCCGCGACAGTGCGGCAAGCTAAGCGACATCGTCGGCGAACTGGGCAAGCAGATGACCAACCAAATCCGTGACCGCTTCCCCGAATGCTGCATGGCAGCACTCGAGATGTTCAAGCCGCTGCCGCTCGGTTTCTTTGGTCGCCGCCTCGGCCAGCCGACGCGCGGCAAGTTCGCGACGTTTTGCTTTTCGGATTCGGGCGAGACTTGCGCGGGTATGACCGACTTTTTGGGCGGGCGCATCCTGGAGGTCAAGCACCTGGTGCCCACGTGGCGGCCCCCGGGGTTAACGGTGGTGTTCATAAGTTTTGGGGGCCAGCTCTCCGCGGTGCTGTCCTGGGTGGATGATTGTCTGAGTGCGGCCGAGGTGGAGGGCGTGGAGCGGGATCTGCGCGCGGCCTTGCTGGAGGAGGTGCTATGAAGGTGCTCCTCGTGGCAACGAACCTGGAGCCCTTCCCATACGCGGTGGCGCCGCTGGGGGTGCTGTGCGTTGCCGCTGCCGCCCGCGCCGCGGGCCATCAGGTGGATTTTCTGGACTTGCGGTTGGCGTGGTCGGCCAACGGGGCGCTCCAGAAGGCGCTGAAGACGGGGGAATACCAGGCCGTGGCCTTCGGCATCCGCAACCTGGACAACTGCTGGGCGTTCGCCCCGCACTCGTATTTCGAAGAGGTGCGCGGATTCGCAGAGACGGTGCGGGGCTGCTTCAAAGGACCGCTGATTCTGGGCGGCAGCGGCTTTTCCGTGTCGCCGCACGGCTGGATGCGGCGGTTGCAGGCCGATTGCGGCGTGGTGGGCGAAGGCGAACGGGCGTTCCCGGAGGTGTTGTCGCGGCTGGAAGCCGGGCGCTCCCTGGAGGGTATTGACGGCGTCATCGTCGCGTCCAACGGTGGCAACCTGGCGGACGCTCCCCCCACCAAAGCGGTCGAGCGATTGGGCGAATTGTCTATGGCGGCCCACGAGCTGTGCGGTTACGCGCAGTATATGAAACGGGGCGGGTATGTCGGTGTCCAAACCAAGCGCGGGTGTCCGTTCAAGTGCGTCTATTGCGTTTACCCTCAATTGGAGGGCCGGCGCTACCGTCTGCGTCCGCCGGAAGCGGTCGTCGAGGAGGTTGAAACCGTCATCGTCCGCTCGAAGGTGCGCCATTTCTTCTTCGTGGATAGTGTCTTCAACGACCCCCGGGCGCACGCCCTGGAGATTTGTCACGCGCTCAGCCGCCGGCGGTTGCCGGTTCGCTGGATGTCCTTCTGCAACCCGGTAGGGTTCGATGCCGAGCTGGCGCATGCAATGGCGCAAGCGGGTTGCTCCGGGGTGGAGTTCGGCCTGGACGCCGCCACGCCCAAGATGCTGGCGGCGATGAGAAAACCCTTTGGACAAGCGGAGATTCGAACTGCGTTGAAGGCGGCTCACGATGCTGGCTTGCCTTTCCTGCTCTCGATGCTGTTTGGCGGCCCTGGCGAGACGTGGGCCGACATCGAAGAAGCGCAGGCGTTTCTGAATGGGTGTGCGACGGCCAACAGCGTTTTTGCCTGCTACGGCATCCGCATCTATGAAGGCACAGCCATAGCGGAGGTGGCGGCGCGGGAAGGTTCTTTGCCGCCCGACCAGGATCTGTTTGAGCCGGCCTATTACCTCTCGCCCGCGACGCGCGAGCGCACCGTGGAAAAGCTCGACCTCATCGCGCGGCGGCGCCCCGAGTGGAGTTCTCCGGCGGACTGGAGCAGGCCGATGATGCGCTGGGCCCAGAAGGTGGTCCTTCGGTTGGACACGCGGCCCCAGTGGAAATACCTCTATAACTACGGTCGCTACATGCGGCGGCAGGAGAAGTAACCAAGGCTGTTCCAATGCGAGCTGCCACCATTTCCTGCGATGTGCTGGTCGTCGGCGGAGGCGCGGCGGGCGTGGCCGCGGCCGTGGCTGCTGGACGCGCCGGGGCGCAAGTAGTGTTGCTGGAGCGATACGGTTTTCTGGGCGGGCTGGCGACCGCTGCCCAAGTGGGCACCATCTGCGGGCTCTACTTGCGGGACACGGCACACCCGAAGGCCACGCCGGTCGCCGGTGGCTTCATAATGGAATTCGCCGGGCGGCTGGAGCGCGCCGCCGGCGCAAGCCGAATTCGCCTGGACAATGGTCTGTGGGTGCTGCCCTATCCGCCGCCCGTCTTCGCGAGCCTGGCCGACGCACTCGTGAGCGAGTCTGAGAAGGTTTCCGTCATGCTCCACACCACGGTGGCAGAGGCGCAGGCCGAAGGCCCTCGCCTGGTCGAGGTTCGTGCCCTGGCCTGGAACGAGCCGGTGGTTCTTTGCCCCGGTGCGGTAGTGGATTGCAGCGGCGAGGCAACAGCCGCCGCCCTGGCCGGCGCCGGTGTGGAAAATGGAGCCGGGGATCAAGCGCCCTCGCTGGTGTTCGTCATGGAGAATGTCGATCCCGGCCTGGCCGAACGTGGCTTGCTGGAGGTGCGACGCGAATTGCGCCAGGCGGTCGAGAAAGGCTCATTGCCTGCCCTTTGCGAACGGCTTGCACTGGTCCCCGGCACCGGAGCCGACGGCCACCTCGCCCTTAAGATCAACCTGGCTCAGGCCAGCTCAGACCTTCCGCTCTGGCAACAGATGACGGCCTGGGAACGTCAGGCCCGCGCGCTGGTTGATGAACTCCAGCGTTTCCTGATCGCCAATACCGCCTGCTGCCGCAACGCGCGCCTTTCTTCCGTGGCGCCCCAGCTCGGTATCCGGTCTGGCCGCCGCATTCGCGGACGCGCCACCTTGGCCGACCGCGATGTGCTGGACGCGCGCAAGTCTGCGCAGGGCGTTGCCCGCGGCTGCTGGCCAATGGAGCGCTGGGGGAACGCGCCGCGGCCCGAAATGACTTTCTTCAACGAGGGCGACTACTACGAAATCCCTCTGGATTGCCTGCGCCCGGTGGAGCTGGACAACGTGCTTGTCGCCGGCCGCTGCCTTTCCGCCGCGGCCGGAGCGATGACTTCGGCCCGAGTCATCGGCACCGCCCTCGCTACCGGCTGGGCGGCGGGAACCGCTGCCGCCTTCCAGGCTTTGGGCCGGCCCCTCGACGACGCGGTCGCAACCCTCCGGCAGCAAATGAACTAATGAACGTTTACGACACCCTCTCCCACGCCGCCCGCCAATGGCCGGACCGCATCGCCATCATCGATGCGGCTGGCTCAATGGATTACCGATCGCTCTGGCACGAGATCGAATCACTGCGCAGTCAGCTCGCCCAACTCGGGGTGGCTGATGGGCAAGGCATTGGGATGCAAGGCCGCAACGGACGCGCGTTCGTCATTGGCGCCCTGGCTGCGCTGGGCTGCGGCGCGGTCGTCATGCCCATCCACCATCTGCTTAAGCCGGATGAGATGTCCGGCATGCTCGCGCGTGCTCCCCTCTGCGCCATCCTGGACGACGGTAGCGGCCGAGCGCCCACCGGGGAAACGGTGTCCGAATTGAAGACGTCCAGCGGCGTCTCTTTCCGCTTTACCCGAATGGCCGTGCCTCAGGTTCCGCTGGCGCCCTGGGTCCCCGGCGCTGCCTTCTTACGGTTCACTTCGGGCACGACTGGCGCGGCTAAAGGCGTGATTCTAACCCATCAAGGAGTCCTGGAACGCACGCGCGCCGCCAACCAGGGACTGGGCCTGACCGACCGGGACCGGGTGCTCTGGGTGCTCCCGATGTCCTATCACTTCTTCGCCACCATCCTCCTCTACCTCGAAGTCGGCAGCACCATTATCGTTGGCCCGGATTACCTGGCCGAGAGCATCCTGGACGCAGCCTGGCAACACGAAGCCTCTTTCCTTTATGTCACCCCGATGCACGTGCGCATGTTAACCGCCCAGGCTTCCGGACGCGCTTTGCCCCCGACCCTTAAGCGGATCATGTCGGTTTCCAGCCGGCTCCATCCTCAGTCCGCACGGGATTTCCACACCCGCTATGGCGTGCCGGTGGCCCAGGGCTATGGCATTATCGAGGTGGGGTTGCCGCTGATGAATCTGGACGACGCCGTCGAGCATCCCGAGACCGTGGGGCGGCCGCTGCCTGGCTTCGAGGCCGTCATCCTGGACGAGCACCTGAAGCCTGCCGCCGCCGGCCACACCGGCCAGCTTGCCTTGCGCGGTCCCGGCATGTTCGCCGGTTATTTGAACCCCAGGAAGCGGCGCGAGGAGGTGGTGTACGAGGGCTACTTTCTGAGTGGCGACCTGGCGCATCGGGATGACGCCGGGAGGATCGTCATTGACGGGCGGCTCAAGACGGTGATCGATGTGGCCGGCCACAAAGTGTTTCCCGAGGAAGTCGCCGCCGTGCTGGACCAGCACCCGGCAGTGCTGCACTCGCGCGTCACCACCCGGCCTCACCCGCAACTGGGGGAAGTTGTCCACGCCGAAGTGCAATTGCGCGACGGCCACTCGCCAACGGTAACTGAAGACATCCTCTCGTTCTGCCGCCGCCGGCTCTCAAGCCATAAGGTGCCGACCTCGCTCGAGTTGGTGGCTGAACTCAATCTGACCGCCAGCGGAAAAGTGCGCCACGGCTAAAGCCGGGCCGGGATAATTCTTAACTGAGCGGAGCTTTGACAACGGTGCGCCGGGGGGAAGAAGCCTTCGTGCGTTGGGTGGGGGAGTGTCCGCTAAGCCTCGTTACTCCCTTCGCGCGATGTTCCAGGAACTCTTTCCGCCACTGGGCGCGGGAAACCTTCCCGCGCGCGTTGGTCCCCAGTGTTTTGACGAACCACCACTCCCGCGGCACTTGCCAACTCGGAAGCTTCCGGAGCAGGAACTGCTTCAACTCCTCGGTGGTGCCGCGCCGGTCTGCGGTGACACAGGCCACGATTTGATCGATTCGGTCGGCATTCCCGCTCGGCACGCTGAAGACAAGGCACTCGGCGACAGCCTCGTGTTCCCGCAACGCCTGCTCGATAGCTGCCGGGGACACTTTCCGCCCTGCCACGTTGATCTGGTCATTGGTACGGCCGCGCAGATAGACGATCCCGTCCGTAATCTCAGCGAGGTCACAGGTTTGAAAGCGGCCCCGGCCCAGAGTCTTGGCCGGCTCTGGCCAATACGTTTTGCCGACCGCGCGACTCCGCACCACAAGGGCACCATCCCGGTTGATTGACACCTTTACATTCTCCATTGGGCGGCCTACGGAGGCCTCGTCTAGCCGTGGCGTAGCCGTCGCATCGTAGGTAATGCCGCCGCATTCGGTGGAGCCGTAGAAGTTGTGAATTTTGACTCCATGCTCCTCGAAGACATCGCGTTCCAGTGCCAGTGGCAGCGGGGCGCCCGCCGAGATGGCCAGGCGCACGTTGCGCAGGATGGCCCCGGCTTTGTGCCAGGCGCGCCACAGCGCCGGCACACCGGCCAGGGTGAGGTTCCAGTGGGCGTGCGCCGCGCTCCGCAAGACGACCGGTAAGGGCGAGGGCACCAGGAAGAGTGGAATGCCGTGCAGCAGCAGCGGCAGTACCAGGTTCGAGAATCCGTAGGAATAGGCCAGGGAAATCACTCCGAGGTTGGGCCAGTCCGGCCGCAGTCCCATTGTAGTCACGATGTTCTCGGCATCGGCGGCCAATTGCTCCTCCGTGAAGGCGACGGCGTGCGGCGTACCCGTAGTGGGCGGTGTGGTCTTGAGATGGCAGCAGAGCGGCGGCGGCGAATGGGTGAGTGGCTGCTTATGCGCTTCGAGGGGGCAAACCACCGCCTGCCAGCGCCAGGCCCGCAGGACCGCAAAGATGAACTCAGCGGAATGGCCCTGCGGATAAACCATCGCCGAATTGCCCGGCAAGGGAGTTTCGGCCTCGCGGCTCAGTTGGGCAAAGGTCCAATGCTGGCCGGAAGCCAAATCGCGCAAGGCGATGTCATTGCGCCTCTCCTGGGCGACCTTCTGCCAGCGTTCGTAAAGCATCTGCTCTTTCTTAAGATAGTATTAGTTTCTGTTGCAAGCCTGATTACGCCGACCGGCGCGACACCGCAATGTCTAACTGGGCCTGGCGCTCCCTGCTTGAAGGGACCGTGTCGAAGGCCGATCGAGATCCCGCCACCATCTACACCAGCGCAGGGAGTCCGCCACCGCGTGAATATGGCTGCTTCGGCCCCGACCGACGACCTCGATGGGCACAAATTCGACCCGATACCCAGCCCGAATGAACGCCAGCAGCATCTCAGATTCGATCTCGAAGTGGTTGGTCTCCAGAGGCACGCCGGCCCAGACCTGGAGATTGACCAGCCGAAAACCGCATTGGGAGTCCGGGAGAGACTGCCCGGCGCGTTTGGAAAGCCGGCGGCTCATCCAGCGATTGACCTGCCGCCGCAACCACGGCATGGCTCGGGCATTGTGCATGCGATTACCGACCACCAACTGGACGTCGGTCCGTTCGGCACAGCCGAAGAACGCCGGCAGATCTTGCGGCCTGTGCTGGCCGTCACCGTCCATGGTCAGGCCCCACTCGAAGCCACGTGCGAGCGCTGCGGACAAGCCGGTCTTAAGTGCCGCGCCTTTGCCGAGGTTCCGTTCATGGCGGAGCACCGTCGCACCTGCCGCCGCGGCCAGCGCTGAGGTATCATCCGTCGAACCGTCGTCCACCACCACCACGAGGGCTACGTGTTGGCGCACTTCACGGACCAGGGGCGCAATGCTGGCGCCCTCGTTGAAACAAGGGATCACCACCGCGCATCTGGTCGGTCCAAGCATCCCTCCAGCTTGAGCCAAGCCCCGCCGGGAATCGAGGCAAAACCGGCCCGGGCTTGCAGCGTGCCTACCGCCTGGTTACCAGCACGCTTCGAGGGCGCTTTGTAGGAGCCTTGAGGTGGCTTGAAGGTCGCATGAGGGTGGCTTGAGGGACGCATGAGGGTGGCTTGAAGGTCGCATGAGGGTGGCTTGAAGGTCGCATGAGGGTGGCTTGAAGGTCGCATGAAGGTGGCTTTGGGGTGGCTACTGCCTGGCTAGCAACACGCATTGAGGTGGCTTGGATGTCGCATTGAGGTCGCATTGGGGTGGCTTTGGCTTCGTCCGGCCTTTCTGCATTCTGCATTCTTCATTCTGCATTCTGCCTTCGCTTGTGGGTTGCTACCACTCAACGTGACGGCCATCAATACCAGAAACTCCTTGCGGTCCGCCGGGCAGGGCTGCTCGAAAGGCCGGCCAGTTGAGGGAAGATCATGCTCTGCAGCCCTGAAACCCGAAGACCGCCCCGTGAAGTAGCAGGAAGACTTCACGGGCCAAGGAAGGCCGAAACCCGAAAGAAGGCCGAAATCCGAATCCGCCAGCTCACCCTCCAGTTCCAATCTCCGGTTTGCGAAATGTGGCGCTGACGCATCCGGGTCAAAAGCTGCACCAGCAGAGAACCGGGCAGGTTGGCGCGTCGAATTCTAGCCATGAGCCTGACCGCCGTAGAATCCCCGCACAGTCTCTTCTTTTAGGCGGTCGGCTTCCGCAGAGTCTTTCGCTTCGACCATTTGCCTGGCCAATTTGCCCAATTCATCGGGACTAAGTCTGCGGTTTTCGTTGGTGCTTTGAGCAAATTGAATGACCCGCTTCTGTTCAGCTTCTGGGAGTCGCTTGATTTCTTCAATGACTTCGACCGCTGTCATGGGGCAATTATACTAGACAACGCGGCTGCGCTCAAGCAATTACGGCGACTCCGGAATTGCCGCCAACCGATTTCCCCGCCCCCTCTCAAGCTTAGACCTATAGGTCGCGCCGGTTACTGCGCATCTTAGATATTTCGGAGCGCGGACATTCTTTTACGCCCGTGGGCTGTGGAGTCTGCCCTCACGCAAATGCGGCCAAGAATGTCCGCGC
>CAIWJG010000831.1 GCA_903912925.1 uncultured Verrucomicrobia subdivision 3 bacterium
AATCAGGGCTCGCGAGGACGCTCGCCCTCCCGGGTGTGGCTTTTCGGATAGGGTCTAGCTGTAAACCGATTGATAGTCCCATACTCACAGGCGATGATTTCAGGGGCACGATGTCGTCGTTCTCAGCCAGCACGCCGGATATATTGGCGCCGCAACCCGCTGGAACGTCGCGACGAACCGCAGCATCGGGAAAAGTGATGGGCCTGCTCTCCGCAACCCAAGCAAAAGGCTGGAGCTTGAACATTCTGCCGACCGAAATGGAGGCCAACCCGGAGGGTTGCCAGACGGTAGCAAGTGATCGTCCCCCCCTGTTCCGAACGCCCCCCGGAAGACCTCGTCGCAGCGCCGAGCACCCCAGAGGGGGGCCAGACCTGGCTCCAATGAGCTACACTCCGGTCCGTTCGCCGAAGCTCAGAAGCCAGTCTGGCACCCCTGCCGGGATGCAGGACATCTCCTGAGCCAGAAGGTCCAAACTCCAGTCTCATTCCAAAGAGGGATGGGAGAACCGCTCGGCCATTACTCGCGCCCCCCAGATACGCGGAGAACGCAGTCCGCGCTCCGGCGAGGGGCGTCCGGTTCATTCCTTGTGCGTGAAAGCTCGCGGGCATTTCCGGCGCAGTCTATGAGCTCACCGGCCCTTCTACAACCTCGATTTTCCAATCAAAAAAGATTGCAGCGAGGGGCGGATTTTGTTCTATTTCTCGGGCGCAATGGCGAATGAGATCAACATACCCAAGACCCACCTGATCATGGGATTGGCCCTGCCCCTGGCGGTGCTGTTGGGGTATTTCGTGGCCGAGCCGCTGGATCTGGGGAGCGTGGCGGTGGTGGTTTTTGTTCTGGTGGTGCTGGCCATTCCACTGATGCTGAGGTGGTATCATCCGCTGCTGGTGCTGGCCTGGAATGCGGCGATCACTCCTGCCTTTCTACCCGGTCGGCCCGCTTTATGGGCGATGCTGGCTTTCGGCGGCCTGCTGTGTGCCGTGTTCAGCCGGGCGGTCAGCGCGCAAGCTCGGTTTGTGATCGAGCCTTCAATCATCAAGCCGTTGCTGGCCTTGACCGGCGTGGTGGTGGCCAGCGCTTTCTTGTCGGGCGGCTTTGGCCTTCGCCTGCTGGGCTCCGACAACTACGGCGGAAAAAGTTACTTCTACTTCCTGGCGGCGGTCGCGGGCTATTTTGTCCTCACCAGTCGCCGGATTCCGCCGCAGCGGGCCGGACTCTATGTCGCCCTGTTTTTTCTGGGCGGACTGACCAGCCTTTTAAGCATCCTCGCCGGTCTCAGCAGTGCACGGTACACTTATTTGTGGCTTCTTTTTCCGCCAGCCTTGTCGATGAGTCAGGCCGCGTTTGGTGAACGGTTGAGCGGCCCCGAAGGCATGCTGCGTCTCAGCGAGCTTGGCACGGCTGGGCAGGCTGTCTATGGGTACTTGCTGGCGCGCTTTGGCGTTCGCGGGGTGCTGGATTTGCAGCGGCCGTGGCTGCTGCTGCTGCTGGCCCTGGCGCTGCTCGGCGGGATGCTGTCGGGATACCGGTCGTTCCTGGTGCTCTTCGCCTTCTTGTTTGCCGTCCTGTTTGTTTTGGAGCGGCTGCATCGGACGTTTTATGCGCCGGCCTTGCTCGGCCTGCTGATCCTCGGCGGCGTCGTGGTGCTGCCCCAGGCGGATAGGCTGCCGGTGTCGGTCCAGCGCACCCTGAGCTTCCTGCCCGGTAAATTTGATTACGCGGCGCAGGCAAACGCCGCCGCTACGGCGGAATGGCGGGTCGAAATGTGGAGACAGTTGCTGCCGGAAGTGCCCAAGTCCTTGCTCCGCTGCCGGGGTTGGAACATGGATGCGCGCGATTATTTTACCTCGGTCGAAATCGGAGATTCCCTCGACCGCTTCTCGGGCTTTAAATTTGTCGGGAGCTTTCACAACGGGCCGCTTTCAGTCCTGCTTCCCTTCGGCCTTTACGGAGCCATTGCCTTCGTCTGGTTCCTGGTGGCGGGCCTGCGGATGCTGCATCGGAATTGGAAATATGGCAGTCCAGCGCTGCAACGCCTGAATGCGCTGCTGCTGGCGGCCTTTACCGCCCGCGCCATCTTCTTCTTCGGCATTTACGGCAGTTTGGAAGCAGACATGGCGGCTTTTCTGGGTTTGCTGGGCTTGAGCGCGGCTCTGAATGGCGCCGACGCAGCCCCGGCGCCGGCGGAGTCCGCCGTGCCTGGCGTGGATCTCACTACGGAGTATATTAAGGCGTAGCGCGCTACGGGCGCGGCTGTTCAATGTCTAACGCAACGGCACTTTTTCGCTCGCTGCTGGCTTATGGGATTTGCCTGCCGCTGGCGGTGTTCCTCGGGTACCTGCTGGCGACCCCGCAGGATTTCACCACCGTCGGCGTGGTCGTGGGCGTCGTTTTCGTGCTCGCCATCCCGCTGTTGTTGCGGTGGCACCATTTTTGGCTGGTCGCCGCCTGGAACGTCAACGCGGTGATATTCCTGATGCCGGGCAAGCCGCCGGTCTGGATGGCGCTGGCCGGGCTCAGTCTCGGGATCAGTATCCTGCAATACACCCTCAACCGCAACATGAAGTTTCTGTCCGTCCCCTCGGTGGCGTGGCCGCTGTTTCTTCTCACCGCCGTGGTTCTGATTACGATGCAGTTTACTGGCGGCTTCGGCCTACGCAGCATGGGCGCGGACACCAGCGGTGGCAGGTTCTATGTTGAATTTCTGGCAGCGGTCGTGGGGTATTTCGCCATTACCAACCGCCGGATTCCCTCCCAGCGGGTCGGCCTTTATGCTGCCTGCTTCTTTCTGGGAGGCGCGACCACGCTGATCTCTGACCTGCCGGGAAGGGTGAATCCGGTGTTTAATTTTCTGTTTTTGTTCTTTCCTGTGTCGAACGCGGCGGTGTTCCTGCAGACGAACGACGTGATCGAGCACACGAGCCTGGTGTCGCGCGCGGGGGGGTTGGCGACCTCAGGCAGCGCGATCTATATTTTCATGCTGGCCCGGTATGGCATCCGGGGCGTCCTGGATTTGGCCAAGCCGTGGCGTTTGGCCGTGTTATGCGTCGCTATCCCCCTTGCCCTGTCGGGCGGCTACCGCTCGACGTTTATTGTCCTTACGATGACCTTCGCGGTGCTTTTCTATTTGGAGCGCTTGCACCATACCCGGTGGCTGCTGCCCGTGATCATTATGCTTCTGGCGGGCGGGAGCCTGACGGTTCTCTTTGCGCCCAGTATGCCGCTCTCCATTCAGCGTTCGCTTGCGGTTGTGCCGTTCATCCCCATCGACCCCATGGCGAGAATGGATGCCGAGGCTTCGAGCGAATGGCGGGTACAAATGTGGGGTGATCTTTTGCCGCAAATCCCCAAGTACTTCCTCCTGGGCAAAGGCTACGCGTTTAGCCGGACCGAACAGGCGCAGCTAGCGATGAGCGGGGGTTACCGAGATACGGAAATGGTTGCTAACTATCACAATGGCCCCTTGTCCGTCATCCTGCCCTTCGGGATCTTTGGCTTGCTGGCATTCATCTGGCTCTTGGTCGCCAGCCTGCGCGTGCTTTACCAGAATTACCGGTTCGGCGATCCGGCCTTGCACAACATCAACACCCTTTTGTTCGCCTCCTTCATCGTCAACGCCATTTACTTCTTCGCGGTTTACGGCCAGTTTTATTTGGAAATGCGCACTTTTCTGGGGTTGCTCGCTTTCGGCATCAGCCTCAACGGTGGGGTAGCTAAACCGGTGGTGGTGCCCCAGCCCAATATCGTCTTCAACCGGTTTAAACTCCACCCGAGTGTCCGCGCTCCCTCAGTGCCTGGCTAAGTACATCGGGACATAAATCCAGTGGCGTATTCGGAGCCGCCGCGTCGTAACGCAGACTTGCCGTCCAATCCCGCCAGGATTTGCTTCCGGGGCAGACCCGCAGAGCCAGGCCAAGCCTTTCACCCGCGCAGCGTCAAGTACAAGCGGGCGCGCAAACGACCCAATTCCAGACCTCCTGACATAGCCTCTAATTTCCAAGGGATTTCGATATTCTTGCGAAATGAACATGTCAGGTGTTATTGCGTCTTACGCGCGCGCGCAAGAGCGA
>CAIWJG010000832.1 GCA_903912925.1 uncultured Verrucomicrobia subdivision 3 bacterium
ATCTCCAACGCCAACCGCTTCCGACTCCAGGTCGGGTGAGCCGCCATGACGTGGCGCAACCAGTCCAGCTCCGCAACGCTAACGCTTCGACCCTGACAGATAAAGTTGCTTTCCATCCGCACCTTGTACTAGAGGCCGCGATGGTAGTCCCGAACAAAATGAAGCTGTGCTCCATCCTCCCCCCACACGATTACATCACTTTACCAGGAACTCGCGAATGCGCCCGCCGGTGCCCGCCTTGCCACTGCGGACGGATGCGCCAATCTGACTCCCCTGGCATCTGCCCAAGCCGTAGCGTGGGGCAGACCTCCGGTCTGCCGGTTAGCCGGGTCTCTGGCCCGGTGTTCCAGCGACCCGATGGGCACGGAGTCAGAGACTCCGTGAACCGGCAGACCGGAGGTCTGCCCCACACCCGCCTCATTCCGGCACCGCCCGATAGAACCGCCGCGGCCAGTTCGTTGCGCCCGGATCGAGCACCGGCATGACCGCGTTCGTGCTGTAGAATCCCGTCAACGGCTCCCAGTTCAGCAAGTTTGTGGAGGCTTCCACGCGATAGCTCCGACCCGGCTCATTGAGCACCCAAATCTGAAACCCTCCATCAGCCAATGCCGAGGGCGACAGTAGCTCCAGGCTACCTTGTGCCGCTACCCGTTCAACCACCAGCCCGACGGTGTTATTGCCACTGTCGAAATCATTTGCCGCGCTCAACCCTGTGAGCACGACGAAGATTTGGGTGTTGTTGGTCGTGCCGGTGGCGTCCCACAGGAACGAAACATCGAGCGACTCTCCCGGGGCCAGGTTTGTGATGCTTTGGCTGTAGAGCACCGTCCCGTTGGTCGAGCCGAGCCGGAACTCCACCCCCGCCAGCAGGTTGGTAATGACGCCTTGATTCGCGATGCGCGCCGCGACCGAAAGCAGGTTGCTCGCGACCTGACTCCAGGTGACCGACTGGATGGCCGCATCGGCCTTGTTAAGTTCCAACCCCAGGATATTGTTGCTGCGCACGAGATCGGTGATCACCTGTTCGGGGTCCACCACCGCATAAATCGCAATCGCCTGGCTGGTCTGCGGCAGCGCCCAGGCATACGTCACCTCCTGCCGCTCGCCCGGCGCGAGCGGCTGCGCCAGAAGCATCCGCCCGATCTCCACTCCGCCCGCGCCTGGCAGCCCGAGGTAGAAGGCCACGGGGACATTCGCCGCCACCTTATCCCCCTGGTTCAGCACCATGGCCACCAAAGTCGCCGTTTCGCCTGGCCCGGGATTCAGCGGCGAACACTTGAGATCATACAGCGCCAAGTCTTCGCCCAGATTGTATTCCATCACATACAGGTCCGTGCCCGCCCCACTATTGGTCGGCCCGATTAACACCCGGTTGTAAATCGCCAACAGCCGGTTCTGCCCCCAGAACCCCGTCGTCAAACTCCGCTCCGTCTCCGGGTCCGCCGTCATCGCCTTGGGTTTGCCCCAGAGCTTAAAGACAGGGTCATACAGCGCGGCCTTGAGATCGGAACTGTAATCCGACGGCTCGGCCCACATCAGCGACAGCTTGCCATCGCTGCTCTGCGCCAGCTTCGCGTCGCCGAGGTTGCTGGTGTAGAGATTGGTCTGCACCACCTGCCGGTTGGTCAGCGCAAACCCCACCACGCTGGAATACTCGTCGCCTTTCAGCCAGACCAGCACATCATTTCCATTCTGGTCCCGCGCCAGCAGCGGGTTCTCATCCGGCAGGTCGTCCGAGGTTAGCTGCTCCATCGCGCTCCACGCCCCGGCCTGGTACGCGATGCGGAACAACTCCCGCCCCGTCACATTCGTCGCGTTGTTGTTCAAGTCCAGGCTCATCACCAGGTTCCCATTGGTGCCGTCGTAGCCCAGGTCATACTTCACCAGCGCGTTGGTCAGCGTGGCGAATAGCTGCGGGTCGGCCCAGTTCTCCCCATCCCAACGGGTGAACCAAAGATTATTCGTGGCCGTCGCGTTGCCCGTCAGGTGGCTGGCGGTGTTCTCCGTCCAGATCATCAGCACATTGCTGCGCGAGATGCCGGCCAGCTTCGGGCTGCGGTCCAGCCAATTGTTGGTGGTGAAGCTGTGCATCGGCAACCAGGTCGCCGTCGCCCCATTGAACCACGCCACCGCCACCTCCAGATTCGTCTTCATCGCCTCAAACGCCGCATTGTCCGGCAGCGCCACGCGCTCATTCTCCCACGCGCACACCGACCAGCCATCCGCAAACGCCAGCACCTGCGGATGGAAGTCCGCCGTGCCATCGTCCGCCACCGGCACCGGCGTGGTCCAGTTCGTCCCGCTGTAGCGTGAGGCTACCACCATCGTCCGGTTATTCGTCCCGCGGCTGGGCTGGTCATAGAGCCACACCAGGTGAAGATTGGTGCCACTGGACGAGCAATCCGGCTCGGAGTGGGGGAAGATCACCGTTTGCAGTGGGCCACTCATTGGCCGCAGCACGGGCGGCTTCGCCGACGCTCCGGGCGCGAGCTTTGCCGCCGCTCCCGCTAACGGTGAGGCATGAAACTCCGCGTAGCCGGGCCGGCTGAGGTAGCCCCGTGCCACTGGCGCCGGTTCGTTCGCCGTCAGCTCCAGCGGCGAGAATAGTTTCATGCCCTTGGCCGTATCTGGCCATTGCCAATACAACAACTCATTCTCCCATGACCACAAGAACGCATACACCGTCACGCCGCCATTCAGATACAGCTTCGCCGTCATGCTCGGTTCTGCCGGGTACTGCAGATCCAAGTTCAGTCCGCCGCCAATCCAGCCCTCGATCGCCAGCACCTGGTCCACCCCCGCGCCCAAAGAACCACGCACATAAGGCGCAACCTCGAAGGCCCCATTCAGGCTCAGCGGATCAATCGAGAGCACTTGCAGTTGCACCTCAGCCTCCACTTCCAGCCCCACCTTGACATACATGGGCACCGGCACCGGCCCGGCCATCACCACAAACGGCCAACTCTTGGACACCTCAAACGCCCCAGCGACTCCCGCCCCAAACTCAGCCGCCTGCCACTGCTCCGTCGTCCGATTGAAATTGAATTGGCCGCCCGCGACCGGATACCAGTGCAGTTCCATCCCGGCGACGCCCATCTTGGGCAGCCGCCGCTGATCCACCAGCCCCTTGGCCGTCCGGTCCTCCAACAGTTCAATAATCTTCTTCAGGTTATGATCGCGACCCCATTCCTTGTCCACGTCTTTGCCGGTTTGAAAGTCACTCCACTTGAGCTTGAAGTCCGCCACACCCCCGCTGCTGATCTCGCACGACATCTGCGGGATAAACTGCAAGTTCACCCCATCCTTGCCAAAGACCGGGATGTCCTCGGGTATCACCCCCGCGCCTATCGCCTCATCGAAGAACGGCATATCGAAGCCCAAATCCGAGCCATACTTGTAGCCGCTCCCGCTCAGATTGTAGGAGACCGCCATACCGATGCTCCCCAGCGCCCCGAGGGGCGGCGGCACCACGATCAAGTCCGCCAACCGCTCCGCCGAGCGCGTCCCGTCACTGCTCACCGCCACCACCCGCAGCTTGCCGCTGGCCCCAAAGTCGTTCCCCATGTCGAACGTCCGCTTCGCCGTGGTGCCGGAGGTCGCCACCTCATACATCCCGCGCGGCGTGCGGAACTCGACCTTCGACGGCGGGTGCCCCGCCCAATCCACCGTGGCGGTAAACGGCACGTTGAAACTCGGCCCGTCGAGAAAATGCAGGAATCCTGGATACGGACAGGTGATGCCCGCCACGCGCGGCGCACCGCTGACCGCCACGGTGGTCAGGCTCGCGTCCCGCCGAATGCTGGCCCCGCCGGAAACCGCCACCGAGCCGTTGTAATTATTGTAGCCGCTCTTGCTGACCGTGAGTGGGTACGTGCCGACCGCGACGCTGGAGAACCCATAATTGCCCAGCGCGTCGCTCGCCGCGCTGTATGCGCCTAAAGTCGCCAGCGCTCCCGCCAACCCGGCCCCGCTGCCGCTGTCTGACACCCTCCCGGAAACGCTCAGGCCGCCCTGCGCGCCGAGCAAATTCACCGTGAGCAGTCCCGACTCCGCCGAACGCCCGAACAAAGTAGGTCCACTCACCCCACGCAAATCCAGCGTAAAGGTGGAACCCTGCACCGCCTCTCCAATGCCCACCCCCTCCATGCCGCGCCCCATCCGCAAATCCAGCCCGAACTCGGACGACTCCCCTTCGCCCACCTCGGCGAACGCCGACACCAGCCCCGCCAGGAAAAAAATCGCCGCCAGCAGACCGGCCCGCAAATAGACCAAAATGTCTTGCATCTTCGTTAGGATGTTGTCGCTCTCAGCCATTCATTCCTCGCGCTTAATCCCGCCAAAAATCGCGACCGCTGCGCGGGCTTCCCTTTCGCTGTCACAATGCCATTCCATTCCCCTGCGCTCGCTTCTTCAAAAGGGTTAAAGAGTAAAAGAACAGAATCTAAAGCCCCCTCACACACCGGAACCCAAAATTGACGTTGGCGCACGACGGCGCGGTGTAGCCGCTGTTGCGATAGGCACACCGCGCGCAGCTCGCGCGGTTGACCCAATCGCCGCCGCGCAGAACACGGAGGCTCAAAACTCCGCTTGGTCCCCGCGTATCATTCTGTGTGGCACCAGCGTTTGAGTACCAACTGCCATCATACCAGTCCCAGCACCACTCCCACACGTTTCCGGCCATGTCGTAAAGCCCATAGCCATTGGCCGCAAAAGAGCCCGTCGGACTTGTAGCCGGGGAGGTTCCGCCAATACTGCCGATTGAATTGTAGCCGTTCGGTCCCAAATCGTAGCCATAACTACCTGTCTGCCCGTAGTAGTTCGCCTGGCTTTCGGAAATCGTATCCCCCCACGGGAACCGTCTGCCTCCCAGCCCGCCCCGCGCCGCCTTCTCCCATTCGGCCTCCGTGGGCAATCGGTAGCCATTAGCCGTCCACTTCACACAGCCATTGTCCAGGTTGACCTGCCCCGTCCGATAAACCGTGGTCTGCGCCGCGCTGGTAAAATAAACCGGAGCACGCCCCCGCATCTCGGATCGCGCATTGCACCACTTAACCATGTCATACCAACTAATCGTTTGGACAGGGTGGTTGGTGCCCTTGGCGCTACCCACATTGTTGAAGTCGTATCCGTTGGCCACCGCCCAGGACTTAACCTCGACCCACAGCGTGCCCGTGATTTCGAATTTGTCCATGTAGAACGCGCTCACATACACGTAGTGCCGCGGCGTCCCCCCCGTGTCGCCGTCATTCATGCTGTCGCCCATCCAGTAGCTGCCGGGCGGGACATAGGCCATTTCCGCTGGCGCGTTCCAATAGCCGTCATCCGCCGTCACCTTCACCTTGACGCGCGCCCAGACCAGCGGGTCCAGGTCCGCGCCCGCGTCCCAGACAATTGCGCGGTTCGCCCCGGGCGTGATATTCGCGCCGTAGCCCGCGCCGGAGAAACTGTGAGGTGCGGCGGAGTAGGTCGCCCCGCCGTCCAGCGAGACGGCGGCGGTCACCGCCACGTGATCGCCATCGGCATCGGACACGTCATAGAGAATATCCACCAGGCCTGTGCCCACGCGCTGCGAGGCGCGAACATTGGAAACCACCGGCGGCGCGGCAGTGGCCGAAACCAGGAAGCCCAGGCATAGAAAACTGGCGGCGAGAAGAAACGCCGGCCCCATCTGAAAACCCACTTTGCATTTCATACCCCGTTTATATGCCCGTCCTCAGTCGAGCGCAATCCCAACTTGAACAAAGCGCTTCGTTATTAGGGAAGGGAGCGGACGGGGGCAAACGGAACCGTGCGGGGGCAACCGGCCCGACACTCTGAGGTCGGTGTGCCTGCGCGCCAGACCCCGCGGATAGCGCCGGGTGCTGGCTTCCAGGTTCTTCTGCACGTCGTTCCTCACCGGCTGTGGCGAAGTATCCTGCTGGCCCATGCGCCAGCCCGATTGGGTATCCACTCAAGTACCCCTGCTATACCCCTCCTAAGCCCATCGTATCCCCCTCGTATTTATAATACGAGGGGGATACGAGGGGGATACGAGGGGCTCAGGAGGGGCATACGATGGACTATGCATTTGTGGCTTGGCACAGAGGCTGATAACCCTAAAAACGGCAGTTGAAACGATGAAACGTGAGGCGTGAAACGTGAAACGTGAGCTGGGGAACGGGCCATTTCATTCGGATTTCCTTCACGTTTCACGTTTCACGTTTCACGCCTCACGCCTCACGTTTCCCTTGCAGGGGTGAGGCGGGGTTGCTCGGCAATACGCTGCAAATCCGTGTCCATCTGTGTTCATCGGTGGTTAAACTCCCCGGGCGACTGTCCAGACGCAAACGTCACCCGCCCCGGCAGCCCTCAGCACCCGGGCGCACGCGCTGGTCGTGGCGCCCGTGGTGAGAACGTCATCCACCAGGACAATGCGCTCCCCGTTCAGCCGCTGGCTGCCCCGCATCGCAAAGGCGTTGTGGACGTTCGCCAGGCGTTCCTGGCGGCTCAATTGCGTCTGCGTGCGCGTCGGCACGACCCGCCGCAACAGCCGGTTGTTCACCGGAATCTGCATGGCCGCGCCCAGACGCCGGGCGAGGCGGTCGGCCTGGTTGAATTCGCGCTCCCGCTGCTTGGTCGGGTACAGCGGAACCGGCACAATCATGCTCGGTTTCTGCTGGTCCAACACCGGCCCCGCCGCGCGTATGAGCAAATCGGCCAGGAACGGCTCGAACCACAGGGCTCGCTGATACTTGTAACGGTGGATTACCTCCATTACCGGGTCGCGCGCCACCACCGCCGAGCGCGCGGTTTGAAAGTGCCACCCCATCTCCTGGCAACTCGCGCATTCGAACTGGGTAGTGATCGCGCCTTCAAAGGGCCGGCCGCAACGCTGGCAGAACGGCTCCTGGATGAACCGTACCTTGGCCCGGCAGCCGCCGCATACGTAACCTTCCGCCGGGGTCGCCCGCGCCTCGCGGCAAAGCTGGCAGACCTCCGGATAGAGCAGCCCCAGCCCGGCGTTCAGCCAGCATTTAGCAAAGTCTAAGAGCGCACTCATTAGCGGCCGCTGAGGGCAACGAGTTCCCCCAGTCCATCTCTGGGTTCAAAGCCTCAAGAACAGCTTGTGAGGCCGAATCCCGAGCGCCTTGGCCAGCCTGAGCAGAATTCTGACAGTCGCAGAGCATTCCCCGCGCTCAATCCTCCCCACGTAATTGGGATGAATATCCGCTTTCTCGGCGAGGGCCTCCTGGCTCAGCCCCGCTCGCTTGCGATATCTGAGGACCGCTTCCCCAATGATGTCCCATTCCGTTTTAGGCACATGGGCTACGAAAACAGAAACTAGAATATGTCACCACACACGCTCCGTGTAGAAACCTCTATTTTGTGCTTGCAGTGGCAGGCAATGGGAGCATCATGTCTTCATGGGAAAGCAGTTAAGAACCTTTAAACTAGCTTATGAAGAATATCAAATCGGCGGGTGTCTTTGTGCCTCGAATTGTCCTCGCTGCACTCTTCCTCGGCCTTGCCTCGACGATCCAGGCCCAACTAACTCCACCCCCGAATGATCTGGTGCCCGTCGCCGTTGCGGACGTGCCGGATACCGTTTGCAACTACTATTCCCTGCAACCA
Organism: uncultured Verrucomicrobia subdivision 3 bacterium; assembly: GCA_903912925.1. GTDB lineage: Bacteria > Verrucomicrobiota > Verrucomicrobiia > Limisphaerales > UBA8199 > PALSA-1440. Next base: position 7,612 of record CAIWJG010000832.1, read on the forward strand.
TGGCGCCCGCCGCTGCCCTTTAACTGGCTGGCGGATGAAACGAACATCCTGCTCTACGTCTCCCCCTCCACAGGCACCAACGCCATTTGGGTCGGGGACGAGGATATTGACTACGCCCAGCGGGCTGCCGAGAACGAGGTGCTGACCCTGGCTGTACAAGTAGCCAGCGGGCGGCTCTCTCTGGCTCAGAACTTCCAGACGCAGAATACACAGTCCAGCTACGACCCCAGCATTGACCTGTGGCTGGAGATCACGAATGTGGCTGACGGCCTGGCGTACTTCAATCTGTGGAATGGGACCAACCAGGTCTATGCCATCTGGGCTGCGCCCAATCCGCTTGGTCCTTGGACTGTGGAAACAGAGGTGTGGCCAACCAATGGCGAGGTTGCGCCTTTTACCCTGCCGGCCTCGGGTCAAGATGCTCTGTTTGCGTTCGCGCAGGATTGGACCGGCGTCACCGCCAACGGCAATACCGTCCCCGAGTGGTGGTTCTGGCAGTACTTCGGCACGCTCGGTTTGTCCGACACCAACCTCGACAGCCAGGGCAACACCCTATTGTCGGACTACCAGAACGGAACAGATCCGAATATTATCAGTTTTTCCATCTCGGTGACCAATGTCTTCGTCCAGGCTCTCAGCGTGCCCGTGCAATTAAACCTCACCGCTGGCACGCCGTTCTACGTGGCAATATCGGTGGATGACACCAATTACACCGCCAATGCCAATTGGCAGCGCTTCGGCGGCACCAGCCTAACGGCAGATGTCGGTCCAAATGAAGGCTGGCATGACATCCGAATTGGGCTGCGAGGATTTCCCGCTTTCGCCACGCAGACGTGGCAGCAGCAACGAATCAAGCTCGATCTTACGCCCCCGTCGTTAATTATTACCAATCCTGTTACCAGTACAGTTGATGTGCCCATCATTCAACTGCAAGGTTACTGCCCGGAGTCCCTAGCCAGGATCAGTTGCAACTTGAGCAATGCCGCTGGCCTGCGGACAAACCAACAGGTCTTGGTGGTTGACCAAGCCTACAGCACCAGCACCTGCGAATTTACAGTTACTCGTTTCCAGGCATTCGACGTGTCCCTGACCAATGGTCTGAATACGTTTACCCTCTACGCCACTGACCTGGCAGGCAATGTCACAGCCACCAATTTCAACATTACAGTGGACTATTCCTCCAAGACCAATCCGCCAGCGGTGCAAGTGTATTGGCCGCTGAACGGAGTCGCGGTTTGCGGCGCTGGTTTCGCCTGTAACGGCTGGGTAAGCGATCCAACGGCCAGCATCGTCGTCCGGGCAACAGATACCAATGGCGGTTATTCCGAGCTCAATGCGGCAGTGGGGCGGGACGGCAAATTCTGGTCCCCAACTTTCCCTCTGAACGCCACAAGTCTTCTGACGCTGACTGCAACCGACGCCGCTGGCAACGTCGCGACCACGAATCTCACGGTGACGCAGGCAAGCATGTCTGGACAAGGCATCGGCATCATTTCCATTGATCCGGTTTCGGCGGGGCAAACAACCGCCACTGGAGGAATCACTGCCGGCGGTTACACGGTTTGGGTGAACGGCTCCCGAGCCACGAATAACGGCAACGGGACGTGGACAGCACAGATTGCCTCCATTGGAGTCGGTGGCGGCACGGTGGAGGCAATGGCCATTCCCAATTCCGACAATGGCGGCGCGGGTTCGAGCGCCCATAGTGCCTCTGGCAATCCTACTCCGAGTCCTGGGGATACGTCGGCCCAGGCAGTCCAACAAGAGGTTGCCGCACCCGCGGGGGTATTCCTCTCTGAATACCATGTGGACGACGAATGGAATGGTCAGATCGAGGTTTCCAACCAGGATGGGACAAACATGATTACCACTGCCGCCACTCAATATTCGCGGTTCAACTGGCAGGACGCACAGGGAGCGGACGGCGATTACTTAACGTATTTCTGGGGAATTATTGTGTTCCCGATAACTGTTGAGTCGGCCTGTCCCCCGACCAGTTGGCCCCAACCTTTGCCCGGCACGACTGAAACGGTCTTGTATTGGGACGGCTACACGGAGACCAATGAGCTTGGCCCGCCCCTATTGAAACAAGAGCACTGCGACATTGGCATCTGCGGAAACGACGGCGGTTACCCGTTTAGCGAACACCGGACCGCTGAAGCGACCATGAAACTCGTAACCGGTGGCCCGCCGGGCTCAACGCAACAGAATTTCTGGGAAATCTCAGCCAGCGCAACCGATGCCATAACAGGCGAACCAATCCCCCCGGAGCAGATTTCCATTGGGGCTCTGGGCAATCTGAACTCGAACGGCGTTCTGTATGCGGTTCTGCCGGACAATGACCCCGACATCGTTACACCCATCGATGCTGGCAAAAACAAATATACATTCACGGTCAACGGCACAAAATATACGTTGCATCATTTCACAGTGAATGTCGCGCCCACAAATCCGGACAGGACCAGAACCACGATTGGCGTCGGCGAACAAGTCACTTTTTCTGGGATGCCCACTAATGCCACCTGGAAAGCCTCGGCGGGAGGACTATCAGCCACCAGCGGATGGTCAACCACGTTTACTGCGCCCAGTAACGCCATGACGGCCACGGTCACAGCTTCGTGTGCCGGGAAATCGCTGCCTCCAATTTCATTCAATGTGGTGAAACCCAGCGGTATTGGCCAAGCTACTGTAACAGGCACGAATCACTATTCAGCAGGCGTATCAGGATCCGGCATGACACTCCTTCTTACTCTCGCCCCAACCGGGGTCTCTTTTTCTCGTGTATCCATCATGGAAGTGGGGCTGGATGCGACCAATATTTCGGGATATTTCACAAACTGGACGCCCCAGCAGCTTCATCACTCGGCTGGCGTTTGGGCGCAGATAAACAGTCAGAATCAGTGGCAAGACCAGGCCAATGGAACCAATCCCGATCCACCGCACTGGTCCACCGGCCAGTTTACGTGGGTCATTCCTGCCAAATGGCAAATTACGGGGAGCGCGTTCACCAACGACATGGCGACCTCGAATCAAGTCTTCTCGGTTGATGCGTCAGGAACCGCAACCGTTCAAAAGTTTGGACATAGCGCAACACGCACGACAAACGACGTTATTAACGTCCAATGACTTTATGGAACAAAATCGCATGAAAGACGAAGGAAGCGGTCGGTTTGGAGCCGCAAACAAATCCAATCTCACGCTCGCCATACTCGTTATCGGGCTTGCGGCATCGGCAACAATATTCCAGGAGTTTCTGGGGTGGAAGCCCCTCGTCGAGTATTCTCCGGAAATCGTCATTGCCAAGTGTATTCCGACGGTGAATGTCACGACGAACAAGCCAATGCCGACGACCGACTCCCTCAACCGGGTCAGCATTGACGTCGTGTCAGTGCTCAAGGGCGGTACCAAGCCAGGAATCTCTCGATTGCTCACCTGGTATGAAACGAAACCAGGCGAATACTATCTGCTTTTCGCCCAGTATCCCGAATCCTATCATGCTTACGAGGAATACCGGGTCATCCCGATCGGAAAGCAGTTTAACACGAACGACTTGAGCGGCAAGACGCTGAGCGCTCAGATACGTATGTTGCTCCAGCGCCGTCTGGATGACTTGTCCGCTCATACGAAGCAAGAAGAGGAGGAGGTTCGGCGCTTAGAAGCAGGTTTAATTGAATTAACCAAATAGAGCTGAGGTTCCATCCTGATGAAACAAGTAGTGCTTTTTGCGCTCCTGCCCCTCCACCCCGCCCAACCTCTTCTGACGCCTCAAGCCCGCCTCGCAAATTTCACACACAACTTTGCCTCCTCCGGTGTTCTATCAGTCGAGTGCAACAGGTAGTGTCGCAAGCGAAGTGCCACACAACCTGTTGTTGCTTTGGGCTCGGTGGGCAGCCCGCCCCTTCAATATCCGGAGGTTCGCCAGCCCTGCCTGTCGCGCTCCGCCCGGAGCCATGAAACAGCGTCAGCCATCCCTCATCTCCCCTGCGCACGCCCATCCCGCTCACAACCCAAACTCCTTCTGCTGCCCGTGTTTCTTCTTCGACTCCGGCGCCTTCTTGAACGTCTCATCTACCGCCGCCACGTTGGACGGCCGCTCGATCCCCTTGCCGTCCATCAGCTCCTTCACCGTCCGCAATTGCAGCCGCGGATACTGCTGCCCGTTCATCTTGTGCGCGTAGAACCCCGCGCTCGCCGCCTCAGCTTCCATCGGCCCGGTCGGCGGTTGGAGGGAAATCAGCACCCCCATTGCCGCCTTCTCCCGCTCCAACACCCCGCGCAAGTCCCGCACGTCCTTGACCCCCGTCTTGCCCCCTTTGACCTGGATGATGACTTGCTCCGCCTTGGCCGCCTTCAGGTCATCGCGGAAAAGAATCTTCCCGTCAATCCCATGGTCCGCCCCTTTCTTCTGCTCTACGGGCCGCGCCCCCACAAGCCCCAGCGCCCACCACTGGAACTGATACTTGTCCTGCTCCGCCAGCACGGACGCTTCATTGGCCGTAGTCGGCTCGCCGATGGTGACGATCTCAACCTTGTCCCCGTAAGTGTCCCGCAGCCGGTTCTTGATCAGCGACGTGGCAAGCTGCGTAATGTCGATGCCAATCCACTTCCGGCCCAGCTTCTCCGCCGCGTCAATCGTCGTGCCGCAGCCACTGAACGGGTCGAGCACGAGACCGCTAGGTTTACTGCTGGAAGAAATGATGCGCTCAAGAAGAGCAACCGGCTTCTGCGTCGGGTAGCCGAGGCGTTCCTTCTCGCTTCCGGAAAGTGGGTTAATGTCTAACCAGATGTCCTGCAGCGGAACGCCCGGCTGCTGATCAAGAAAGCGCTTGAACCTCGGAAAGCCAGTGCTCCGGTGGATGATTTCTCCAGCCGTCCACATCCTCACCAGGTTCCCCTTGGAGTAGGCCCAGAACCTGCCCTTGTACGGGCGCACGCCGAGGTATTCCCATCCCTCCCGCGGTTTGATGTGCTCGTCGTCCAAGTCAGCGGTCCAGCGCTCCCCGGAGCCGGCTCGGCGCTTAACACGCCATTCGTAACTGACATCACCCCCTGGTCGCGCCGCGGTGAGATTGTCTTCGGCATAGCGGCGCCCCTCCTCGTCAACAAACCGGTAGGTGGACTGCACGTAACTATCGTCGTAGGAAGTGAAGACAGGGTTCCACATGTAGTCTCCACTCTTTGTGTAAAGGAGAATGATGTCGTGGATGCGCCCGCATCGGCGCATTCCTTGCTTCGTGTCTGCATGGCTACTACTGCGCTTCCACGTTATTTCATTGCGGAAGTTGTCAGGCCCGAACACCGCATCCAGCAACAGCTTCAGATAGTGCGATGCCGTCGGGTCGCAATGCAGGTAGAGCGAACCGGTCGGCTTGAGCACACGGCGCAGTTCCACCAGCCGGGGGGCCATCATGGCGAGGTAGGCCATCATGTCATTGGTGCCCAGGAAGGTGTGAAACGCTTGCATGACCTCGCTGACCTTTCCCGGCTTGAGTATCAGTTCCTCATACACCTTCTGGCTTTCCTGATTCCAACTCCACGTGTCCTCAAACGCGCGAATCTGGCTCGCCGCATCCGTGCCGTCCTTCTCGTGGAAGAACGCGTTATAGTTTTGCGCTGAGTTGAACGGCGGGTCCAGATAACTCAGGTCCACGGTCTCGTCTTTGATATAGCGCCGCAGGATGTCGAGATTGTCGCCGTAGTAAAGCGTGCCCATGCCGCGAATCCTGCCGCCTTTGCCCGCGGCTGGCAACAGCGGACTAATCAGGGATGACCCATAGGTTGGAACTGGACTTGTGCGCATGGTGATTCATCTGGGTGTTGTGCCCAGCAATGCAACATGGACCGAGCACGCCCGTCGTGCCCATTTGCAGGCGTGCCGCGATCCACATCGAACCGTCTCCCAGCAGGCTCGCTTTCGGAGTAGCAATGGCCGCGCAAGCGTGATAAACAAAAACAGTGTTTACGAGCCTGAAGAAACCAAGTGCCGATCATACGCCCACGCCAGGGCCGTTCGGCCGCTTTTACTTGCAGGAACTCATCAACAGCGGCGGTATGGCCGATATCTGGCTGGCGACCGACGAGCGCCATAAGCCCTATGCCCTTCGCCGGATGCACGAACGCTTGCGCTTTAGTTTTATGGCGCGGCGTCGCTTCGTGCGCGGAGCCGAGATCCTCTCCAGGATCGGCGACCACGAGAACATCGTTGGCTACGTCGAGCACGGCAAGATCAAGGGGCAGCTTTATCTGCTGATGGATTACGTCGAGGCCTCGAACCTCAAGGAACTTTACTCCCAGCACGACCCCGTGCTGCTGGAGAACGTGGCGCAGATCCTCCTCGATATGGCCGCCGGCCTGGAGCACATGCATGACAACGGCTACATGCACTTGGATTATAAGCCCGAGAACGTCCTGGTCACTCGCAACGCCAAGGTCCGCCTGGTGGACTTCGACCTGGCCGAGCCGATTCCCGAGAAGCCGCGGAAGGCGACCAAGAAGAACCCGGGCACGCCCGCTTACATGGCGCCCGAGCAATTGCGAGGTGAGCCGATTAGCCATCCGGTGGATATGTTCGCTTACGGCGTCGCGGCGTATGAGCTGCTAACCAACCAGAAACCGTTCCCGGGCGACACGCCGGGGGAGATACTGGCGAAACAGTTGGACCGCTCCGGCTTCGTGACGCCGCGCCAGTATAATGCCGATATGCCGCTCGCCCTGGAGAAGGTCATCCTCCGCTGCCTCGAACGCGATCCCAGCCGCCGGTATCCGTTCATCGGGATGATGTTCAGGGAACTCCAGGCGGCGCTTTACGTCTAGCGCTGGCTGTGAAACGAATACTCCTGCTCGGCTTTCTCGGTCTAAGCTTCCTAAGCTTCCCCGTTGCTCGGGCGTCGGCGGCTGCGAGCGCTCGGCCGAACATCCTTTTCATTCTGGCCGATGACCTGGGCTACGCCGACGTAGGCTTCACCGGCGGGAAGGACATCCAGACGCCACAGATTGACAAGCTGGCGGCGGCTGGCGCACGGTTGGAGGCGTTCTACGTGCAGCCGGTATGCTCGCCGACGCGGGCGTCTTTCATGACGGGGCGCTATCCGATGCGTTACGGCTTGCAGGCGGGCGTGATCCGCCCGTGGGAAGACCGGGGGCTGTCGCTGGAGGAACGAATACTGCCGCAGGTCCTCAAGGAGGCGGGCTACGCCACCGCCATTGTTGGCAAGTGGCACCTGGGCTGTTATCAGCGGGCCTATTTGCCGACTTCCCGGGGGTTCGATCACCAGTACGGGCACTACTCCGGGGCCATTGACTATTTCACGCACCAGCGCGATGGGGGCTTCGACTGGCATCGCGATGACCGGGTCTGCCGCGACGAAGGCTACAGCACACACCTGATCGCTCGCGAAGCCGGGCGCCTGCTGCGCGAGCAACCGGCTGACAAGCCATTCTTTCTCTACGTCCCTTTCAACGCAGTGCATGCGCCACACGAGGTGCCCGAGAAATACTGCGCGCCTTACGCCAGCCTGCCCGAACCGCGCCGCACCTACGCCGGCATGGTTGCGGCGATGGACGAGGCAATCGGCCAGATCCTGGCAGCGCTCGATGAGCGCGGCTTCCGCACGAACACGCTGATCTTCTTCTCCAGCGACAACGGCGGCCCGCAGCCAGGCCGCGTTACCAGCAACGGCCCGCTGCGCGCAGGCAAGGGCACGGTGTATGAAGGCGGCACGCGCGTTTGCGCCTGCGTGGCCTGGCAGGGGCGCATCCAGCCGGGCAGCGCAATCGCGCAACCGATGCACATGGTGGATTGGTATCCGACCTTGCTCAAACTGGCCGGTGCTTCGCTCGACCAGAAGCTCCCGCTCGACGGCCGCGACATTCTGCCCGTGCTCACCCAGGGGAAGCCCTCGCCCCACGAGGAGATCCTCCTGAACACCTCGCCACGCGCGGGCGCGATCCGCGTCGGCGACTGGAAGCTGGTCCTGAACGGATCGGTCGGCAGCAGCGAAGAAGACGACGAGAGCCCGTCGCCCGCACGAGGCAAGCAAGCCGCCCGGCGCAACCAGCCGCCCAAGGTGGAGCTGTTCAACCTGGCGCAAGACCTCTCTGAGAAGCACGACCTCGCCGCCGAGAACCCGGACAAGGTAAAGGAACTCCGCGCCCGCTATGACGCCTTCGCCAAACAGGCCGCCAAGCCCGGCAACCTGCCCAGAGCGCCGGGCTACACAACCCCGAAGGTATATGGGGAACAGGAGTGATGCCGAGTTGCATGAGCCCAGGTAACATCCAACATCCAACATCCAACATCCAACATCCAACATCCAACATCCAACATCCAAC
>CAIWJG010000833.1 GCA_903912925.1 uncultured Verrucomicrobia subdivision 3 bacterium
ATTCCAAACCCGAGACCCGAAGACCGAAGAAGGGCGAAGAAGGAAACATCGAACATCCAACATCCAACATCGAACATCCAATACCTGAAAGGCAGCCGCCACCGCCATTGGATGTTGGATGTTCGATGTTCGATGTTGGATGTTGGATGTTGGATGTTGGATGTTCGCTGTTCGCTGTTCGCTGTTCGCTGTTCGCTGTTCGCTGTTCGCTGTTGAGATCCTTCGGCCTTCGGATTTCGGCCTTCGGTCTTCGGATTTCAGGGCTGCAGCACCTGATCTTCCCTCACCTGACCGGCCTTTAAAGCAGCCCTGCCCCTCCCTCACGGCTTAACCTCCTCGCCGCACACCGGCTCTTTGGGGCCCTGGAACGGGTTGCGCGGGGGGCCTTTGGCCTGCATCCACAGCTCCGGCCTGGTCGCCGTTGGGCAATGGTAGATTTTCAGGCCGGTGAAGGGCTCGCCCTCCTTCTTGAGCGCCTTCGCCAGGTCCACCGTTGCCGTGCTGAACGGCAGAAACAGCGCCCGCGCCTCGGCCAGGTTTTTCGTGGTCCGCCACTGCCCCGCGGAGGAGAGCGGCAGTCCCGCGTTCACCGCCTGCTGGACCAAACTATTCAAGGGCTGGTTCGTGCCAAACTCCTGGCGCAGCAGAGTGAACACCGTGGGCAGCGCCGTGATGCGCTCGTAGTAGAGCGCAAGATCGTCGCCCGCCAACGCCTGGCCGATGCCGTCGGCCACGTCCACGAAAACTCCGAGCGCCTCCTGCCGCCGGGCGGCGCGCGCGACTTCCGGCGCCACCGCGGCCGGGGTTCCTGCCGCCGCCGCGTCCGCTTCCATCCCCTTGAGAATGGTGGCCCGCCGCAGCATCTGCCGCTCCGCCCCCGGGGACATGAGATCGCTCATAACTCGGGTGTGGTCCACGCTGGGGTGCGGCGCAACTTCTCCGCGGGACGGAGCATTGGTCCCCACTCCCGCCATGGGAGCTTGCGCGGTTGCCGCCACGGTCGGCGGTTTGTCGCTCATGCCGGCAGGAGAATCAGTCTCGGGCTTGGTTCGGGCGAGCGCGGACGCATTTGCGCGAGCTCCGCCCGGCGCGCCGGCCGCCGTCGGGACTTCTTTCCCGCACGTCAGCATCTCCGCTCCGTAATAGGGATTTCGCAAGGGGCCTTTTGCCTGGAACCACAGTCCCGGCTTGGGGGCCATGGGACAGTGATAGACTTTGAGCGAACGGAATGTCTCCTCCGTCTCCCGCACAAGCTGCACCAACGCGACCACGTTGGTGCTGAACGGCAGGAACGTCTGCCGGGCCGCCGCCAGATCCGCCGGCGCCGGCCAGGTGGCGAACTCTTGAATGTGTTTGAGCAGCGGGTGCCAGGGATGGTTGTCGCCCAACGCTTTAACCAGCGAGGCAACGGCCCCGGGCAGCGCGCCGGTGTTCGTTTTCAGTTGGCCGAGGCTGTCCGCCGCCAGCGCCCGGCTGATGCCGTCCGCCACCGCCAGAAACTCGGCCAGCGCCCGGCGCTGGGCTGGCTGCAGCGCTGCGCTGGCAGCGGCCATCGAGTGAGGGCTGTCGGCGGAAGCCGCCGGTCTCATGGCTGTGTCCATCGGCCCTTCTCCCGGCTCCGCCGCGGCCGTATCGCCGGCGTCACTCCCCTGGTTGAACTGGGCCTGCGCGTCTATCAGGACATTCCCCGAAGTGACCACGCGATCGCCAACTTCCAGCCCGTGCAGGACTTCCCACCGGTCGTCGCCCTGGCGGCCGAGTTGGACTCGCCGCCGCTCATAGACCCCCTCGCCTTTGGAGACATAGGCATAAGCGGCCCCGCCCGGGAAGAGAATGGCCGTGCGCGGGACCGCCAGCACGTCGCGGATTTCCGTGCGCACACGGCCCTCGGCATACTGGCCAAACCGCAGCAGCCGTTGCGGGCCGCCATTGGTGGCCACTACCGGATTCATGATGTCCGCGCGCACCTTCACCGTGCGCGTCGCGTCGTTCAAGGTCGGCTCGATGAACGAGATGACCGCCGGGAATTTCTTCCCCGGAACCGCCGGCACCGTCACCTCAATGGCCTGTCCCGGCTTCAGCCACGGCAACTGCTGCTCATAGACATCGCACCGGAACCACAGGACCGACGCATCCACAATGGTGAAGAGTTTCTCGCCTTCCACGACGTATTGCCCCGGATAAACGTTACGCTCGACCACGATGCCCGACTGCGGCGCCACGATGTCGCCGAGATACGGATTGGAGTCGGCGGACGCGTGTATCAGCCCTTTGCCAAGGCTCGACTGGTCGCCCCCGACCGTGCGCAGAAACGCGCGCCGTTGGATCAGCTCAGGACTGAACAGGGTGACCAGCATTTGACCTTGCTCGACCTCCATGCCGGCAAACTCGACGAAGGAGGCTTGGATGCGGCCCGGGCTGGGCGTCGCGATGATGGTCTTGCGCGCCTCGTTTGGCTCCAGCGTTCCCGCCACGCGCAACCCACGGGAAAGCGGCTGGCGTCGAACCAGCTCGGTCTGCACGTTAAGCACCGTGATGCTGTTGGAGCTCAGCCCAACCATGCCGTCCCCCAACCCAAAACCTGATTGGCCTGCCAGGATCGGGGTGAGCTCCATGCCGCAGACCGTGCATTTGCCGGGCTGATCCGACTTGATCCAGGGATGCATCGAGTCCTGGTAGTAGAGGACCTTCCGCGCCTGACCGGATGAATGCTCGACCGCAGCCTTCCCCCAGAGAGCAAACACGACGACGCCACAGATCACGGCGGCGCACAAGACAAGGACCGGTCTCAAGATAGTCTTCATTGTAACGGTTCAGGTGTGGGGCAGACCTCCGGTCTGCCGGTTCACGGAGTCTCCGACTCCGTGTCCCTGTTGACATCGAAACTCTAGGGTTTGCTGCCAGACAAGCCCAGCAAAACCGGACCAAGGCATTGTCCCGGAGGGACAGGCGACAATAGCCCAACGTTTCAACGTTGGGAACCCGCCTCCGAAGTCCC
>CAIWJG010000834.1 GCA_903912925.1 uncultured Verrucomicrobia subdivision 3 bacterium
CGACAGCGGGGTGAACCCCAACACCATCGCGTTAACGGTCGGCACCAACGCGCCGGTTTCGCTGAGCGACTCACGGCTTTCCTACGTCGGCGGCGTGTTGACCTACACGCCTGGCACCAATCAATTCCTCGGCACCAACGGTGAGGTGGTGGCGGTCAAGCTCTCGGCCAACGACACCCTGGGCAACCAGACCACCGACTTCACCTGGTCATTCCAGCTCGAACTCGCCCCGGTTTTCTCCAGCAATATTGTGTCCCTGGGGTCCGCGGCGCAGAAGGGCCCATTTCCCAATGGGCCAATTCCGAAGGACGCCAATTCGTGCAGTCTGAGCCTCGTTTCCACAAACGGAGACTACTTCACTCTGACCTACTCCGGTTCCTGCTGCCTGACCAATGGCACGGTTCTTATGAATGCTGACCCCTACGCTGGCTACACCCGCACAGTCGTTAGTTTCACCAACTATCCCGCCAGCAACACGGTTGTGGCGCTGACCCGGCCAACGCTGCTGGCCGAAGCGTTGGAGGCAGGAACGCTTTCTTCCAGCACCCTGCTTGAGTTGACTAACTCAGCCGGTGGGGCGGCTCAACTAAAGGATTCCGCCTTGAAAAAGGACTTTCCATTGCAGTTCACAGTGCCGCTCGACAAGGTGCTGTATGAGGACGCCAATGGGTTTCTGCTCGAAACCACGCCCAGCAGCGAACTGGTCCTCAGCGCAACGCTGGAACTAGCCGGCAACTTTCAGGATGGCAAGCTGAGCGCTTTTCAAGCCCAGGTCATCGGGAACGCGACTTTCGATCTGGATGTGCATGCGCAAGCGGCCGGGTCCAAAGTTCTCACAGGCACCGTTCCTTTGCTTACGCCAGCCATCACCAAAACCTACTACTTGCTGGCTGGGGGCTGGTGGCCGGTTTGGGTTGACGTGAAGTTCGAGGTGAACCTGGTTTATAGCGCCACCTTCGAGGCTGCTGCCGATGCAACCGCAGGCGTCCACGCCAGCAAGACTATCTCCGTGGGCAGGAAGTGGGACGCTGTTAATAGCTGGGCTTGGATCTTCGACAACCCGCCAGCGGACTTCGGTTTCTCTACGCCCACCTGGCAGGTGCAGGGGGCGGCCGATGTCGTCGCCACCTTGCAGCCGATGGTGACGGTTCTTGTCTATAGCGCGGCTGGCGTCAAGGTGGATCTTGACCCTTACCTGGAACTGGAAGGCAGCGTACAGGCGAACCCGTATCAATGGGATCTGGGACTTTACGCCGGCATGGACAGCAACGTCGGACTCGACCTGAAAGCGTGGGACGCGAGTTGGGGCGATCTACCAAGCAAGACGCTCACCATCATCCCGAAGCAGACACTCTGGCATGACTCCGGTCCGAGCAGTTCGCCCACTCCACCGCAGATCACCGTGCAACCCCAAAGCCAGACTGCGTCTTTAGGCTCCACGGCATCATTCTCCGTTGAGGCCAAGGGAAGCGCGCCGTTAAGCTACCGCTGGTATAAGAATGGGCTGTATCTTACCGAGGACATCCGGATTACCGGTTCGGCCAGCAGCACGTTGCAAATCGCCAATGTGCAGGCCAGCGACGCGGCCAGTTACACCGTGCGTATCAGCAACCAGGCCGGGTCCGTGAACAGCGGGAGCGCGGTGTTGACGGTTCCGACGCCCCAACCGCCATCGCCCTCGCCGCGCCTGGTCTGGATTCCGCCAGGCACATTTGTGATGGGCAGCCCGGAGAGCGAGGCGCTGCGGTGGCCGGATGAGACGCAGCATACGGTGACGTTGACGAAGGGATTTTACATGGGCAAGTATGCGGTGACGCAAGGGGAGTATTTGGCGTTGATGGGGAGCAACCCGAGCTACTTCACCACGCAGGATTGGAACGGCAACCCGATCCCCCCGGACCTGAATCGGCCAGTCGAGCAGGTGAGTTGGTATGATGCGACAGCCTACTGTACTCAACTGACAGCACAGGAGCAGGCGGCAGGGCGGTTGCCGACGGGGTGGGTATATCGGTTGCCGACGGAGTCGGAGCGGGAGTATGCGTGTCGGGCTGGGACAACGACGGCGTTCAACTTTGGGAGTGGGATACATGGTGGGATGGCTAACTTTTACAATTACTGGGAGTATGACGCGGCCATTGGTGACATTTCCTTTCCCAGTCCTGCGGTAGCGTGGCTGCCACGGACGACGACGGTGGGCA
>CAIWJG010000835.1 GCA_903912925.1 uncultured Verrucomicrobia subdivision 3 bacterium
CGTGCCCGGCATTGGTCACCAGCACGCCGCTGCTCCAGTCCAGCCAGCGGTTGCCGTATTTGTCATAGACGAATATGTCTTCGGCGCGATCCCACACCAGCGGCGGCTGGCCTTGCATGGCCAGCGGTTCAAACCGGCGCAGCTTCTTCAGGGTAGCTACCGAATCCGGATGCGGCAGTTTGGAGGCGATCCGGCGGTACTTGGTTTCCACGTGCGGGACCGCGCGCGGCGTAATGCTAAATTCTTTGCCCATATATATTACAGCTCAAATGTCTTAATTGAAGCTGATGATACAACAGCTATTGCCGCCGGTTGAAAAGGATGAAATGTGCTCCTTGGCGGATTCGCAGGGCTGCATCAAGCTCGGTTCAGGCCCTGCCAGCGCGGGGATTTACGGTTCAGGGGCACTTTAGGATTAGATCAAGTGGTCTGAGTGATAAGATGGATACCTTTCCAGCGGTTGAAGTGATTCTCTTCCACCCAATCTCGCGAGGTCGCCTCCCGCTTGGGTCGCCCTTTGGCCCACAGTTGTTTGAAGGCGTTGGAGAGGCGCCGAAAAATCCCCAGGACCGAGGCGGCGTTGGGCTGACGCACCCGACTCTCGTCTTCGCGGTGAGTTACGTCCAGCGTGTAATGGGTTCGATTCTCGATGCCCCAGCGCTGTTGTTCGAGATCCAGCCATTGCTTGCGGGTTAACTGGCGCTCCGAGCAAGAAGTTACCAGCCAGGTCTGATGGAGTTTGGCGTTGGCCCCGATGCGGCGGTCGATGCGGGCGATTTGCCGTGCCCCCGCCAAACCCAGTTGCTTAGGTTCAATGGTCCTGGTGACGATGGCCCGGTATTCCCAGCGTCCCCCACGGGCCCCATTGCGTACCAGTACAGAGGGCAGGTCCGCCGGCAGGAGTTGCTGGGCGGTTTTGAGCAGGGTCGGTTGATTCTTCCGCAGGATTAAGCTGTAATCGGCACCTTTCTCATAGAGGATTTTATGAACGGTTTCATGCTGGGTATGCATACCGTCGAGTTGCGTCATTTTGCCGGTAAGTTCCAAACGGTCAATCAGGGTCCGGGCCGTCGGGATCTCGTTGGTCTTTTTATGCACGGCTTCAACGCCCAGGAGCCGCTGGCTGGGTTGCGCCAGGGCGTTGACCAGCATCACCTTGCCCCCCCGCACTTCCTTGCCGTCGATGACCACGGCGTCGGTGGCGGGAACCGGGCCGAGCAGTTCATTCTGCCATTCCAGGATCAGGCGCTCAATCTGGTCGAGCGGCACCTCCGCGAGCACACGCTGGAAGACCGCCTCGCTGGGAACGTGCGACTCGGCCGTGTCGGGGTGAATCCAGCAGCGTAGCGCCCGGCGTTGGAGTTTGGTCAGTCGGTTGGCGAAGCGGCTCACGGCGCGGTAACCCTGACCCACACCCGAGAGACAAGCCAAGGCGACCATGGCTAGCACCGTCGGCAGTTTGTGGCGCTTGCCGATGGGTTGACGCCACTCGGACACTTGCTCAAAGCGCTGCCACAGACTGGGCATCTGCTCGGTTTTCAGAGCGCAAACCGGCGGCGTTGATTTTTCGTAGCGCACCAGATGCGGGGGCAGGTGCTTGGCCCGCAGCCAGCGCCAAGCCTGCCGGTCCAACTCTTTAACCCACAGTTCTTTGGGCCGGTCGTGCCGCTGGTAGAAATCCTGCGCCACACGCTTGAATCCGGAACTGTAGCCCAGCGGTTGCCAGCCCGAGGCCTTGTACGCCGTGGCTTGGTAAGATTCCCGGTCCACGAACGTTTCCACCATGACGATGGGGTGGTGATAGCGCGCTTGCCAATCCGCGGAGAGTCGTTGCAGACACATGCTTAAGGCCCGCGAGGCCAGATTGGGATACTGCTGGCGTGGAGCCAGGATCACCAAGCGGCTGTTTTGGACCAGTAGATGCAGCCGGGCTTCCCGCTGGCGGTCGGTCCATTCGATGGACCGGTCGCGGGCTTTGAGGTGCAGCGCGGCGGCGCTCCAGCCGATCAAGGCGAGCCAAGTCCCGGCGGCGTCCATGACCCCATAGCGGAGTTGCTCGCCGACCAGGCGGGCATTCTTCAGGTAATGATGCTGGCGAACCATTCGGTCCCATCGCCGGCGTTCGGCAGGCAGGATCAAGCGGACCTGGAGTTGCTCCAGCAGGCTCGGTTCGTCGATATTCGGCAGTCGTAGCGGTTTCGGCATCCGCCAATGAAATAGGAGGCAAAAGCAAATGTCCCGATAAATCGTCCACAGCCGCTCTGCGTCGGCCTACGCTAACGGGTTTGATGCAGCCCTGCTCTGCGCCTGGGCAGCAAAGCTGGTTCCGGATGGGGCTGATCCCGACGCCATCGGCACACACGGCTCAAGCCTACCCCTGCAGTGCCGCGGCCACCGCCGGCGGGAAGATCGCCTCCACGTCGCCTTCCAGCCGCAGGGTGACCTCGGGCAAGTCATCGTGCTCGGTTGGACCGCGATTGATGATCACGTAGGGCGCGCCCCGGCTCGCGGCCAGCCGCGGGATGTCCGCCGCCGGATGGACGGACAGCGTCGAGCCCAAGGCCACCACGAGGTCGGCGGCTTTCGCGGCGGCCTCGGCCTGTTCCAGATCCTCGTTCCGCAGGTTCTGACCAAAGCTGATCGTCGCCGGCTTCAGGAAGCCGCCGCATTCACAGACCGGCGGCCGCCGCGTCTGGCGGAACTGCTCGAAATGCGCCTCGGGGTCGGTAAGCCGCCCGCAGGTCTGGCATTCGATGAAGCTGTTGGTGCCGTGCAGCTCGATCAGCCGTTCCGCCGACGTGCCGGCACGCGCGTGGAGGGCGTCAATGTTCTGCGTGACCACCGCCTGCACCTTGCCGGCCCGTTCCAGCCGCGCGATGGCGTCGTGCGTCGCGTTCGGGCGCGCCTCCCGAAACCCCTCCCACCCC
>CAIWJG010000836.1 GCA_903912925.1 uncultured Verrucomicrobia subdivision 3 bacterium
CGGAACGCCGGATTCATCCGGCAGCCCCAGTGCCGCTCGCCGACCTGCCGGATAAATCCGGCGTTCCGGGGGTGGTATCAGGATGCGCCCGCCCAGTGCCGCTCGCCGGCCTGCCGGATAAATCCGGCGTTCCGGGCGGCTATGCCAATCGGAACGCCGGATTCATCCGGCAGCCCCAGTGCCGCTCGCCGACCTGCCGGATAAATCCGGCGTTCCGGGGGTGGTATCAGGATGCGGTCGTCGAGCAGGACTGGGCAATTGAAGGTCTTGCCATCCAGCTTGAACGTGCAAGACTCAGGGCAACACCGGTTGATAATTTGACTATGCTCGACATCAGAAATCCAATGGTTTGGCTTCTCGGCGCCAGCATACTCGCGGCCCTCGGGTTGCTGGCGCGCGGCCACTTCAGCCCCGAAGCACAGGCGCGGCGGCGGCGTGAAAAAAGCAACCGTCCGATCATTTCGCGTAAACGAGGTCCGACCGTCCGGTTGGCGGTCAAGGCGGACAAGTCGAAACGCGACCGGAAAGGTTGAGAAACGGGTTTCCCTCTGCCAGCCCTGCCGGCTTCCTGCCTTCCCGCTCTGTGACGCTATACGACCAGTTGCCGCTATTCGCTCGGACCTGCCTGGCATTGTTGGCAGCAGGCTTCCTGACGAAGCCAGCGCAAGCGGTGGAAACAGCGACTTCTGGGTCGGCTGCCGGAATTGCCAATAGCCCGCCAGGCGCATCCGGCCCACAGCCCCGCCTCAAACCCGACCTCGGCGCACTGCGCAAGCTCATGGACACGCCGCTGCGCGACCCTTCGATCTGTCGCGGGCCGGATGGCACGTGGTATTTGACCGCCACCGTCGAGCCTTTCTGGGGTTTCAACCAGGGCATCAAGCTCTGGAAGTCCCCGGACCTGACCAACTGGACGGCGATGGGCTTCGTCTGGAAATACGGCGACAGCCCGTGGCACAAGAAGTTCCTCGACGCGAAGAAGCCGCTCTGGGCGCCGGAGGTTCACTACCTCAAGGGGACATTCTGGCTGACTTACTCGATGCCCGGCTGGGACGGCACCGCCAAGACCTCGGGCAGCGGTCTGCTCAAAAGCACGACCAGCAAGCCCGAAGGCCCCTACGCCGACATGCAGCCCGCCGAGCGCCTGGGCGACGAAATTGACGCCTCGCTCTTCGCAGAAGACGACGGCACGGTCTATTTCCTCTGGCACAGCGGCAAGCTCGCGCGGCTGAAGGCGGACATGAGTGGCCTGGCGGAGCCGTATCGCTGGCTGAAGACGACGACGTCCGATCCGAATCCAAAGCACCACTCCGGCCTGTGCGCGGGGATATTCGGCAAGAGCTCATTCGACCATGTCGGCTACGAGGGCATGTTCCTGTTCAAGCGCGAGGGCCGTTACTATCTCTCTTGTTCCGAGAACTTCGAAGGCCGCTACAGTTGCACGATTGCCACCGCGACGAACCTGTTCGGCCCCTACGGGGAACGCTACGAGGCGATTCCCCACGCGGGCCACAACACCTTCTTCCAGGACGGCCGCGGCCAATGGTGGTCCACCTACTTTGGAAGCGACAGCACTGCCCTGTGGCAGGAACGAGCCGGCGTGCTACCCATTGAATTTGATGAGCACGGCCAGGTGAGGCCGAAGAACCCGTGAATTACTTTCTGGACAAGCGGGCCAGTCGAGGTTAACCGTTTCGGCCAATATGAACTCATTGATTTCCCGCCGCGACTTTGTAAGAACCTCACTTATCACCGCCACCGCTCTCGGCCTGAGCCCTCGGCTCTGGGCTGAAGGCGCCGCATCCCCGCGCATTTCCGTCCAGCTCTACTCGGTGCGGGATGATTGCGCGAAGGACTTCGATGCCGCCCTGGCCCAGGTGGCCAAGATGGGTTTCGCCGGCGTGGAGTTTGCCGGCTATCACAAATACAGCGGCAAACCCAAGGAGCTGCGCAAGGCACTTGACGATTTGAACCTGATCGCCGCCGGCACCCACATCGGCACCGGCAGTTTCAAGGGCGACGAACTCAAGCGGACCATCGAGTTCCACCAGGCTATCGGCTGCAAGTACCTCTGCGTGGCGGGCGACCGCGACTTCACCAACCCCGAGAAGAGCAAAGCGCTGGCGGAGACGTTCAACCAGACCGCCGTGGCCCTGAAACCGCTCAACATGTATTGCGGCTACCACAACCACACCCACGAGTTTACCAAGGTGGACAACACCACCTACTGGCATCTGTTTGCCGAGCGCACCAGCAAGGATGTGGTGCTGCAGCAGGATTGCGGATGGTCGGCCGCGGCTGGTTACAACCCGGCGGACCTGATCAAACTGTTCCCCGGGCGAACCAGGATCACGCACTTCAAACCAACGGTATTGAAAGGCGACACAGGCAAGAAGCCGATCCTGGGCGAAGATTCGGTCGATTGGAAGTCCGTGCTGGCCGCCTGCCGCGAGTTTGGCGGCACGGAATGGGTCACGATCGAACAGGAAGCGTATCTCCCCGGCAAGTCGCCGATGGAATGCACCGAGATGTCCCTGGCCGGCCTGAAAAAGCTCTGGTGAGCGCGCAGTAGTCCGGCCGCGGCGAAGCCGCAACCGATGTTACTGCTGAGACCGCAGCATACTCTACCCCCAAAGCTGCCGAGGCTTCTCCCTCGCCCCTTCCGAAGGGGAGAGGGCTGGGGTGAGGGATTGTTCGGCGTCGTCTATCCCGCGGTCTCCTCAGTTTGCAAGCAGGTTGGACGGTTGCAGTGCAGCGCGGTTTGGGTTGCCCTGATTTTGGGGTGGTGGGCGGGTTTGCTGGATGCGCGTGCTGCCGCGCCGGCACCATTCCCGTTTGAAATGGCCCGCGGCGAAGAAGGCCTTTCCAGCTTGAGAAGAGCCGGGGACGCCACCGGCCTCGAATTCATCCGCAGCAACGCCGTGCTGGGTCGCGTCATTCTGCGGGTCCGTGCTGGCGGAGATCGCTGGCGCGAGGCAACCCGCAGCGATGAAACCCTCCTCCTGCGTTCACAGTTCATTCCTCACGCCGACGCCCTGCGCTGGGGAATTGCCATAAAGAACACCAGCGGATCACCCTTGGAAATCGGCGACCTGGAGCTGCCGTTACCGATGAACACGAGTTACGTGTGGGACCACCAGGAGACTTTCGTGCGCAGGGTCTTCAAACATGCACTCATCGCCGGGGATGGGTCCTTTCTGTATTGGCTGCCGGTAAAGGGAAGCGGCAGCTTCCTCGTTCTGCTGCCGCAGCCCGGCACGCATCTGGAATTCTTTGCGGCCCGCGGCATGGACTACGCTCACGGGGGCGAAGAGTACTCCGTGTTCATTCACTCCCAGGCCGCAGCGGATTCCGAACACCGCGGCACGTGGCGGCAGCCGCGCACCAGCCGCGTGCTCCAGCCCGGCGAGGAAGCGCGTTATGCCCTCAGTTTCCACTGGGCCGACAGTTACGAGGGCGTGCGCGACGTCCTCTTTCACAACGGCGGCGTGGATGTCTGCGTCGCTCCCGGCATGGTAATTCCGCAAGACCTGGAGGCGCGGTTTGCCTTGCGGACCGAGCGCCAGGTCAAACGCATCGAAGCCGAATTCCCCGAGCAGACAACGATCGAGCCGCAGCGCACGCGCGCACCGCATACGCTCGCTTTTCGCGTGAAGTTCTGTCGGCTGGGAGAGAACCGGCTCACCGTTCACTTCAAGGATGGCGGCACCATGCCGCTCGAATACTTCGTCACCCAACCGCTGGAAACGTTGATCAGGAAGCGCGCCTCGTTCATCGCCAGGAACCAGCAATACCGCGACCCTGCCAAATGGTATGATGGCCTGTTCAGCCTATGGGACCAGCGGTTGCCGGAAGGAAAGAACCTGCTCGGGCCCAACCACCTCGGCGGGCAGTATCCCTACGCGGTCTCAGGCTCGGATGATCCGTCGAACGGCAAAGCGCTGTTGCTCGCGGAGAAGAATGTTGCTTTCCCGGACGCCGCCGAAGTCGAGTCGCTGGAGTATTTCATCAGGAACTTCGTCTGGGGCAAGCACCAGCGGACAGACCAGGAAAAGCCGTATCCCTACGGCATCTACGGCGCGGATTCATGGAAGCAGAACCGCTTCGCCGAGCGCGATCCGTTGGCGGGAGGCGTCAGCCGCCCCGGCGGACCCAGCGCGTGCCGGATGTGGCGCAGCTTCGATTACCCGACCTACTTTGCGCTCTACTTCGATCTCTACCGCATCGCCCGCCAGCGTCCCGATTTGGTGCATGAGCTGGATGCTGCCGGTTATCTGGAGCGCGCCTATGGGACCGCCCGCGCCTACTTCGAAGTGCCGGCCAACATTCGCATGGAAGGCGGCTGGACCCATCAGGGCTGGGGGTACTGGCAATACACCACCGGCAATTTCCATGAGAAGTATCTGGTCCCGCTGATCGCCGCGCTCGATGCCGAGGGCCGCCGGACCCAGGCCGACTTCCTCCGCGCCGAATGGGAGAAGAAGGTGAAGTATTTCATCTACGACAACCCCTGGCCCTTCGCCTCGGAAATGCCGATTGATTCGACCGCTTACGAATCCACTTACGCGGCCGCGCATTATGCCCTGGAGGTCCCGCTGCGGCCGGACACAAATCTCTGGCATGACCGCAACCTGAACCAATGGTTTTCTCACCCGGCCATTGAGCCGAAACGTCACCAGGAGTTTCTGGTGCGGCAGCACCAGGCCAACCTCGCCTGCCGCGGAGTGCTCGAAGCGAACTACCCGTCGCTGGGCAGCGACTTCCGCGGCTGCGGCAGCGCCAGCTACACGCTGAGCTACATGTCACAAATGGGCGGCTGGTCCGTCCTGGATTACGCCTTGCGACACGACCCAAGCCCTGCCGCCAACCTGCGCCTGGGATACGCTTCCCTGCTAAGCACCTGGGCTCTGATGAACGCAGGCGACGTCGCATCCAACTACGGCTTTTGGACCCCGGGGCCGAAGCAAGACGGAGCCCTGGGCTGGGGATTCCAGCCGCGGCAAATCGGCACCGAGTGGAACCCCGCAACCAAAGACCTGGCCCGTGGCGCCTGGCCCGTCTGCGGCGAAGCGGACCACGGTCTCGTTGCCGGCATCGAAGCCGCGCGCACGGTGCTCTTGGATGATCCGATCTTCGGCCTCATCGCTTTTGGCGGAGAGGTGACCGCACCAGGCAAGCGGATTGCCGTAATTCCCCGCGACGGGGTGCGCCAGCGATTCAGCGCGCTGCTCGACGGACGCCGCCTGCACCTCGAGCTGGACCGTGATGGTTTTGCGGCCGGGCAACCGCTGCGGATGAGCCGCGATTTCAGGTCTTTCACCTTCGCGTTGGAAAACCGTGCCGTTCAACCCCATGAAACTCAATTACAGTTTACCGGCCTTCCGGCCGGGCGGTATATCCTAAAGACCTCGAAAGCAACTCGCGAGGTAATGGCAATCGCCGGCGGCCGGTTGACCGGGACAGTGAACTGGAGCATTGCACCAAACGAAACGGTGGAGCTGCGGATCAAACCTTAACTGAGGCCGACTGTCCCAGGCCTACGGCCAGCTCGCTGGAATCCCGTTAATTAGCATTTGAGACGCTTGATCCTAAATTCGGCGGTTAAGAAATGAACAACGAAGCAACGAAGAAACAAAGATCCGGCGCGAAGCAGGAAACGGAGGCTGATTTGGATTCACCTGCTGGGTGAAGGTTCTTGAGCAAGCCAAACCTCAGTGTCTTCCGTGTCTTTCAGCCTTTGCGTCTTTGTTTCTTTGTTGTTCAACTGCTGTTTTTAGGTTGATGGCCAAGGCCGGTTACAACGGGCAAAACTAGGCGATTGACACCCTCACCCATATTTCGCAAGGTCGCCCTATGGTCCATGAGATCCGAGAATCAATGAGCCCTCATCCGCGCCGCGCTCAGTGCCCGCGACCGCGCAAAAAGCAAATCGCCGTCAGTTGGCTGGTGATGCTAATGCTGGCAACTGGCATCAGCGCGCAGGCGGGTCTGCCCCCAGGTGATTATGTCGAAGGCGAGGCACTGGTGCGTTTCAACCCGGCCAAGACGCTGTCTGGCGCGCAGGAAGTGGCGGCGCGGCACGGTCTAACGCTGGCGCGGCGTTTTGGCTGGCTGTCAGAGCACGAGGGTCAGGTCATCGGGTTGGTGCGTTCGACAACCTTGTCCACCGCGGCGCTGCTGGCAGAGCTGAAGGCGGAGCCAGCAGTCGCTTTCGCGGAACCGAATTTCTTCCGCTCCCCGGATGACCTGCGCCCTCCGAACGACCCCAAGTTCGACCTCCTCTACGGTTTGCGGAATACCGGCCAGGCCATCAATGGTCTTAACGGCACGCCGAACGCCGATATCAGTTTCCTCAAAGCGTGGGGACTCGCCGTGTCCGCCACCAACGAAATAGTCGTGGCCGTGATTGATTCCGGCATTGATCCCACCCACCCCGATCTCGTCAACAACCTCTGGACAAACCCCGGCGAAATTCCCAGCAACTCTCTCGATGACGACGGCAACGGCTACGTGGACGACGTTCATGGCTATGACTTCGTATATGGCACCGGTGCTTTGGTGGACACTAACATGCACGGAACGCACGTCGCCGGCACCATCGCCGCCACCGGCAACAACGGCCTCGGCGTCATCGGGGTGGACTTCCAGGCGCACCTCATGGCGCTCAAAGTTCTCGACCCCAATGGGTCCAACTTCGTGACATCCGCCGTTATCGAGGCAATTCAGTATGCGACGATGATGAAGACCCGCGGCGTGAACGTAGTCGCGATTAATGCCTCCTATGGCGGGGCCAGCTACAGCTCCATTGAGGTGTCCGCCATGCAGGCGGCGGGTAATGCCGGGATTGTGTTCTGCGCTGCCGCAGGCAACAGCACCAATAATAACGACGTCACGTCGCACTACCCTGCCTCCTATCGGCTGCCAAACATGATCGTCGTGGCCGCCACCGATCAGAACGACACCCTGGCCAACTTCTCCGATTACGGAGCCACCACGGTTGATCTCGCCGCGCCTGGCGTGAACATCCTATCCTGCCGGCCCACCAATGAACCGGGTTATAACACCTCCGTGCAGCAGGGCACCAACAACTTCTCCGCCAACCAACTCACTTACGGGGGCACCACTTCCCTTTCCGGTATCACCAGAGCAATCTATTATTGCGGCCTGGGCTATCCCACGAACTTCCCCACCGCCGTCAGCAACAACATCGCACTCATCCAACGCGGCACGCTGTTTTTCTCGGACAAAGTTACCAACGCCAAGGCTGCCGGGGCTGTAGCGGCGATCGTTTTCAACAATGTCGCCGGTAACTTCAACGGCACCCTCACGACACCCGGCAACTGGCTTCCTGCCGTGTCGCTCTCCCAGAGTGACGGCCTCGCCCTCAGCAACGCGCTGCCGGCCATCGGCACCGTGGTCAACGCGCTCGACCCCGCACAAATCTACCAATATCTGGACGGCACCTCCATGGCGACCCCGCACGTGTCCGGCGCTGTCGCCTTCGCGGCGATGAATTTTCCTGCGGAAACCGTCGCGCAACGTATCCAGCGCATCCTGGCCAACGTCACCCCCGTGCCCGCGCTGGCCGGCAAGGTCGTCACCGGGGGGCGGCTCAACCTGGCGCGCATCGTGGACACGGATCAGAACGGCCTGCCGGATTGGTGGGAACTCCAGTATTTCGGCCACCTCATGGGCACTGACCCGAGCGCTGATCCCGACCGCGATGGCGCCAGCAACCTCGCCGAATTCCTCGCCGGCACCGTCCCCACCAACTTCAACTCGGCTCTCCGACTTTCCGCCCTACCGGTTCCCGGCACCAACCGGGTGACGCTCCATTGGCCTTCCGCCCCCGGCCGTTACTACCGGCTGCTCCGTGGCACCAACCTGGCGAACGGCTTTGGCACGCTCGTCCAAACGAACCTGTCAGCCACGCCCCCGATAAACAGCATCACAAATACCCTGCCTGCGGGCGCGAGCGGCACTTTTTACCGGTTGCAACTTGAGCCCTGATCGGGACCGGTGAGCCGGTGTGGGGTGCTCACTATTCACACTTCCGGGGCGTGAAGCGCGAAACGTGAAACGTGAAACGTGAAGGGAATCCGAAATCGCAGCAGGCAACACGCAACACCCGCCCCGTTTCACGTTTCACGTTTCACGTTTCACGTCCCCCGTCCCCCGCCCCACGTTTCACGCTTGGCAGCGCCGCAGCTCTCTGGGAGCATTGCGCCATTATGAGTGTGACCATGCGCATAAACGGTGAACAGCGGGAGTTCGAGATCGGACGCGATCTGCTGCCCACGACGACGCTCTCGGCGTTCTTGCGGGAGCAGGTTGGCTGCACCGGCTTGAAGATCAGTTGTGACGAGGGTGCTTGCGGTGCGTGTACGATCCTCATGGATGGCAAAGCGGTCCTCTCGTGCATGTTGCTGGCCGTGGAAGCTGACGGCCACGACTTGCTCACCATCGAGGGCCTGCCGGAGGACGATCCGGTGATCGAGGCCTTCGCCGAACAGTGCGAGCCGGGCCACGGCACCGCGCTCCAATGCGGCTACTGCACCCCCGGCTTTGTCATGACCGTCCGCGCGCTGCTCAACGAGAATCCCTCGCCGACCCTCGATGAGGTGAAGGAAGCGCTCTCCGGCAACCTCTGTCGTTGCGGCTGCTATGCGGGCATTGTTAAGGCGGTCGGACATGCGGCCGAAAAGACAGTCGCGAGAGGAGGGCGCTCATGAGCACTGATTTCAAACCCCGAGTTCCACGCCAGTTCATCGGCGGTTATCGCCCGCGCATAGATGGGGTCGAAAAGGCGCACGGGCGCGCCCCCTACGCTGATGACGAGATTTCCGAGCGCAACTACCCCGGTCTGCTCCATGCGCGTGTGCTGCGCTGCCCTTATCCCCGCGCCAGGATCAAGCACCTCGACACCACCAAAGCCGCGGCGCTGCCGGGCGTCAAGGCCATCCTGACCTATCAGGACCCGGAGGTCGTGCGCCTCAGACCGACCAATGCCGGCTGGACCGATGCAGTGGACACGGTCAGCTACGACAAGATGATGTGGACCAAATTCCGCGATCGCCGTGTGCTGGGCGACTACGGGACCTGGGCCGGCGACGAGCTGGGCGTGGTGGTCGCGGCGGAGAGCGAAATGATCGCGGAGCAGGCGCTGCGGTTGCTCGAGGTTCAGTGGGAGCCGTTGCCCTTCGTGCTCGATCCGCTCGACGCGATGAAACCCGGCGCGCCGGTCCTGCACCCGCAGATCGCCGAACACAATGTTTTACCTCCCGATCCGGTCGGCGGTCCGGATGTTTTCCTGAGCAAGGGCGATGTCGAGCAGGGCTTCGCCGCGGCGGATGTCGTGATCGAAATGGACACGAGCCACCACAACCCGACCCAAGGCTCGCTCGACCCCTGGTGCTGCGTCGCCGACTGGGAAGAAGGCCGCCTGACCGTTTTCTCCAATTCCTACGCGGCAGATCAGACCCGCATGCATGTCAGCCAGATGCTGGAGATGCCCATCCACAAGGTGCGGGTCATCAGCAAATACGTGGGCGGGCAGTTTGGCCGGGGCGACACGGGCGATCAGCCATTCTTTATCTTCACCGCGCTGCTGGCGAAGAAGGCGGGGCGGCCCGTCAAGTTCAAGCACACACGGCGGGACAGCTTCCACGACACCCGCCAGGGGGCGCTCTACCACTGCAAGGTGGGGGCTACGGCCGATGGCAAGATCACCGCGCTGCATTTCAAATCCATCGGCGACATTGGCGCCCATGCCGACCACTCGGTGTTCGCGCTGAAATTCGCCCCGGCGGAGGTCTCGGACGCCGCACTGGCCCCGATTCCCAACATCAAGATGGAGTCCTACGCCGTTTACACGGACCGCATCCCCGGCTGCATGATGCGCGGGGTGGGCAACTCCCAGTTCAACTTTATCTTCGGCCGGATGATTGATGGCCTGGCCGAGCGGCTGGGGATGGACCCGATCGAGCTGGCGCTTAAGAACTTCGGTCATGCCTGGGGTGTCTGCCCGGACAAGAGCCTTACGGCGGTGCTGGAGACGGGCGCGGCGCGCATCGGGTGGGCCGAGAAACGGCACAAGCCCGGGCAAGGTCCCCTCTATGAGGGTGCCATAAAGCGCGGCGTGGGCTTCTCCATGCACCCGGGCTGGCATGCGGAGTGGCAGGAAGAACGCCGCGGGCAGGTCCAGGCCAAGATCACCCTCCACCCGGACGGCACGGTCACGCTGGACGCGCCGACCGTGGAGACCGGCACCGGCTCGAACACCTGCAACGTACTCGGCTGCGCGGAGGCGCTCGGTTTCCTGGGCGTCCGACCGGAGGACATCCGGTGGGTTTCGACCGTGGATACGGATAACGGCATGCGCGACTGCGTGCAGACGGACAGCGCCGTTTCCTTTTTGCAGTCGGAGGTGCTGGTCGTTGCGGCCCAGCAGCTCAAACAGAAGCTGCTCGATCTCGCGGCCCCTGTGCTCGGTGTCCCGGCAGACCAGTTGACCGTGACCGGCGGCCAGATCCACGCGCCGGGGCGCAGCCTCAGTGTGAAGGAGTTGCTCTGGAAGGGGGATCTGGTGCCCCTGTCGGTGATGGTGAGCCGGCGACCTTCGGGGACGAAGACGGGAGTGCCGTATATTGCCAGCTTCGCCGAGGTAGAGGTGGACACCGGGACCGGCCGCACGCAGGTGCTCAAACTGGTGATCATCAACGACTGTGGGACGGTGATGTATGCCTCGGGCGCGGAGTCCCAACAGATCGGCGGTCAGGTCATGGCGATGGGCGAGGCGTTGACCGAGGAGCTGATCTACGACCCGGTGCGCGGCGTGCCGCTGAACTTCAACTTCATTGATTACAAAATGCCCACCATCCTCGACATGCCGGCGATCGATCCGGTGCTCCTGGAGGTGTGGCGCGGCGCGGGCGAATATGGCGCGTGCGGCATCGGCGAAGGCACCCTGACCTGCTCGCCCCGGGCCATCGCCAACGCGGTGTACAATGCGATCGGCGCCAGAGTTGATGAACTCCCCCTGACGCCGGAGAAAGTGCTCCGGGCCCTGGGCAAGATTTGACGCTTCACGATTGAGGAAATGCCATGACACGCCAGCCATTCAATTACGTCCCCGCGGATTCGCTGCAAGCGGCGGAGTCGCTGCTCAAGAAACACGGAGAAGGGGCCGCGGTGATCGCGGGCGGCACCGATCTGCTCGGCGCATTTAAGGACGCCATCCACGACACCCCTCCGGAGCTACTGATCGGCCTCAAGCCGCTGGCGGCGCTGCGGTATGTGAACGCCGACACCCAGGGGGTGCGCATCGGCAGCCTCACCACGCTCGCCGAAATCGCGCGACACCCGGTCATCCGGCAGACTTATTCGCTCCTCGCCGAGGCAGCTCGCAGCGTGGCCTCGCCGCAGATTCGCAACGTGGCGACCATTGCGGGTAACCTTTGCCAGGAGCCCCGCTGCTGGTACTACCGCAACCCCGACAATACCTTCGATTGCCTGCGCAAGGGCGGCAAGACCTGCGACGCATTGTTCGCTGAGAATCGCTTCCACTCCATCTTCGGCGGCATGTGCGTGGACGCCGCACCGTGCGTCGGCGGCTGCCCCATCCACAATGACATCCCCG
The DNA here is from genome assembly GCA_903912925.1 of uncultured Verrucomicrobia subdivision 3 bacterium. Classification (GTDB taxonomy): domain Bacteria; phylum Verrucomicrobiota; class Verrucomicrobiia; order Limisphaerales; family UBA8199; genus PALSA-1440. Next base: position 11,639 of record CAIWJG010000836.1, read on the forward strand.
GTTACATGACCCGGATCCGGGCCGGCGAAATCCATGAAGCGGTGGTGATCCTGCTGCGAACCAACCCGCTGCCTTCGGTGACGGGGCGGATCTGTCCCCACACCTGCGAGACGGACTGCAACCGATTCGGCTACGACGAGCCGGTGTCCATCCGTGAGGTTGAGCGGTTCCTGGGCGACTACGCGCTGGAACACGCCGGAGAGCTCTACCGGCCGCCCGCGGCGGAGTCAGGCAAGCGGGTGGGGATCGTAGGCGCGGGTCCGACCGGGCTGACCGCGGCCTACTTCCTGCGGCAGGCCGGACACGACGTGACGGTTCTGGATCAGATGCCTGAGGCCGGCGGCATGTTGACCTACAGCATCCCGTCCTACCGCATGCCCAAGGACGTCATGGCCGCCCAAGTCCGTGCGCTCGAAGGCATGGGCATCCGCTTCGAGTTGGGAGCGGCACTCGGCAGCGATGGCGCATCGTTGGAGGATCTTAGGAAACGCTTCGAAGCCTTGTTTCTGGCGACCGGCCTCTGGAACGGGAAATCGCTCAGGCTGGAGAAGGACGAGTTGCTCGACTCCGGTCTGAAATTCCTGATCGGTGTCCAGGTGGGCGGCAGCGCGCAGCCAAAGGTAGGCAAGCGAGTGCTGGTGATCGGCGGCGGCAGCGTCGCGGTGGACGTTGCGCTCACCGCGCGGCGCCTCGGCGCGACCGAGGTATCCATGGCCTGCCTGGAGAGCCAGGAGACCATGCCGGCCATCCTCGAGGATGTCGAGCAGGCGTTGGAGGAAGGGATCACCATCCTGCCCTCATGGGGGCCCCATCGCGTCATCGAGAAGGATGGCAAGCTCGCGGGCATGGAGCTGGTTCGCTGCACCACAGTGTTTGACAAAGACGGACGCTTCGCGCCGGCATTTGATGCTGCGGTCAAAAGCGTGGTCGAGGCGGATCAGATCCTGATCGCTATCGGTCAGGCGGCCGATCTGTCGTATGCGCAACCCGGGCTCAAAACGGAGCGCGGGCTGCTCGCGGCAGACAAGGTGACCGGCGCGACGGCCGTACCGGGTTTATTTGCGGGCGGCGACGTCACCGGCAGCTCCGCGACGATGGTGCAAGCGATGGCCTCGGGGCAAAGAGTGGCAGCGTCCATCGCGGCTTACTTCGCGGGCGTGCAGCCCGAACCTGCCCGTCCGAACCACGTCTCCCTCATCATCAATGAAGTTGCGCTGCCGGCCAGCCCGCGCGCCCACGGCCCGCGCCTGCCGGTGGACCAGCGGACCCTCCTTGCCGAAGACTGCGGCGTTTTACCGAGCGACCTGCTGGGATGCGAGGCGACCCGCTGCGCCAACTGCGGCTGCGTGGCGGTCAGCGCCTCGGACCTCGCGCCAGCCCTCATCGCGCTCCGCGCGACCGTGAAAACCACCCAGCGGCGACTGCCGGCCGAGACTCTCTTCACCGCGGCAGAGAGCAAGACGACCGTCCTGCAGTCGGACGAGCTGATCGAGGCGATCGAGATCCCCGCGCAGCCGCCAGGAAGCCACCAGGCCTATTACAAGTTCCGCATCCGCAACGCGATTGATTTCCCCATCGTCGGCCTCGCCTTCTGCGCGGAAATGCGGGAGGGCAAATTCCATGATGCGCGGGTCGTGCTCGGGGCGGTCGCGCCCGTGCCGTTGGCCGCGCGTGCGGTCGAAGCCCTGCTGGAGGGTAAGGCGCCGAGCGAGGCCCTGGCGCAAGCGGCCGCCAACCTGGCGGTCCGTGACGCGCAGCCGCTCGCCCGCAATAAGCTCAAGGTCGAGGTGGTAAAGGCGCTGGTCAGGAAGGCGATCCTGAACGCCGCGGCCTGATTACCTCGGCAACTCATCACCGCAGCCAAAAGCGTCCTGCGCAGGGGGAACCTGCACCTGGCGAATTCGTATGATCCTAAACTCCGCAATTGGATGTGAACAACAAAGGTGCAAAGACACAGCGCGGCCAAGCCGCAACCAAAAAGTTAAATGGGTTACATGAGTTGCAAAGGTTACATGGGGCCAAGAGAATTTGCGCGGGCTGCGCAAATCCTCACAGATAGCAGTGCAGAGGAACGCGGAGGAACGCAGAGAAAAAGAACTCTCTTGCAGTGCTATACCCGAGAATCGGGCACTTTTGGCAAGCTTTCTTGAGCCGTAAGGGGTCTTACTTCTCTGTGTTTATCGCGCCTCTGCGGTTTGTTGGGCACAGCGTTTTGGTTGCGGCTTTGCCGCGCTCTGCCTTTGCGTTTATTCAGGTGCCTACGCGCTAAATGGCCTTTACCGGAGGGGAAGTTACGGGTATGTTATGGTCCATGAGCGAAACTGCCATTTCCGTGGCTGAAGCTGCTAAGGACTTTCTGCGGGTGCTCGATCGTGTCGAGCGCCGGCGCGAGTCCGCGATTCTCGTGAGGGAGGGCAAGCCGGTCGCGACCCTCTGCCCGTTGCCGAGCCCGGCGCTCACCAGCGCGGAGTTGGCGGAACGTTGGTCCAAGCTGGACAAGCTCCCGTCGGACGAAGCCAATGCTTTCGCCGACGACATCGAAGCCGCTCGCCGCAGCTTGCCCCCGCTCAAATCCGCATGGGATTGATGCTCGACACCTCGCTGCTGATTGCGGACGAGCGGGGTAAATTTGACATGCCGGGATTCCTGCGATGGTTCCCGTCGCCGCAGATGTTGATTTCCGCCATCGC
>CAIWJG010000837.1 GCA_903912925.1 uncultured Verrucomicrobia subdivision 3 bacterium
GCTTGGATGCAGCAATTCTCATTATGGGACGAATGGGACGAATGGGACGGATGGCGGATGATCCCATGTGGCCTCGGACACCCTAAAGGGTGGACACCAAACCTCCCAGACCAGCCAAAATGAGAACTGCTGGCTTGGATGGCGGCCGCGCTGTAAAAGCCGCTACCAATCAGCACCGCCGCAACCGACGCCACCGGCTGGGCAATCGCCGCCACCGTCGGCACCAACTCCTGTTTGTCATTGGGCGCTTGGCTCACGCGCGGCCCCACAATCATCCGGGTCACCGTAGTTTCAGGCGCGACAAACGGGAGCCCGCTGCTGTAAATAGAGCCGTCTGGCAGGTGGCGTTTCCCGCCGTCTCCAGTTCACATGCAGTGTGGGATTAGCGAGATTATGAGAGCACAATCGGGAAGCCTAATGGTGGCAATCGCAGTCATAGCGACCCTCGTCGCTGACCGCCGGGTGGCGGCCCATGAAATCAAGCCGACGAGCCAGGAGCTACATGCGGAAAAGGCGTGGCTGAAGGAACGCCTCCTCGACTGCAAGCTCAAGCCGTCACCAGCCAAACCGGTCGAGGCGGCGCCACTCCCTCCGGAACCGGGCCTGGATGTCTTCGCGAACCATGACGCGGTCTCCCAGAACGGCCGTGGAGATAAACGGATGCGCATCGGCGACAAGGAATACTCGCGCGGCCTCTACTGCCATGCCGTCAGCAAAGTGGAAGCGCGGCTTCCCACCCCCGGCAAACGCTTCACCGCTGTGGTCGGCCTCGATCACAACGACGACACAGCACACGGCAAGGGAAGCGTAAGCTTCACGGTCAAGGTGGGTGACAAGGTGACGTTCCAATCCGAGGTAATGCGCTATGGCACTCCGGGGCGCGAGGTGGTCGTTGATCTGGCCGGTGCGGACACATTCACGCTGGAGATCGGCGATGCCGGCGACGGCATTGGCTGGGACCAGTCCGATTGGGCCGACGCCAAGGTGACGCTGGCGGACGGGAAAGAGCTCTGGCTCGGTGATATGCCCCTGCGAGATCGCCGCACGGAGCAGGCCCCGCCCCCCATCCAGCGGACCAGCGCGCTGCCCTTTTCCTTCGTCTATGACGGGCACTCCTCCGATGAATTGCTGGCGGTGTGGCCGAAGAAGGCTGTCCGGAAGAAACTGGATTCCTCCCGCACCCAGCACACGCTCACCTGGACCGATCCCCGCACGGGCCTGGAAGTCCGGTGCGTCGCGGTTGAATACGCTGACTTCCCGGTAGCAGAGTGGACCGTCTTCTTCAAGAACACCGGCCAAGTTGACACCCCGATCCTGGAGAACCTCCAGTCGCTGGACGCGAGGTTCGAGCGCGGCGCGGAGGGCGAGTTCACGCTCCACGGCAACAAAGGCGACTGGTGCGTCCCGCAAAGCTATGAGCCGTATCACCGCACGCTCGGCCCCAACTCCCGCGAATCGTTTGCGCCCGACGGTGGCCGCCCGACCAACGGCCCCCGGGGCTGGCCCTACTTCAATCTGCAGACGCCCGGTGGCGGCCTCATCTTCGCCATCGGCTGGCCCGGGCAATGGGCGTGCTCCTTCATCCGCGACGACCAGCGCAGCCTGCGCGTGGTCGCGGGCCAGCAAGTGACCCATCTGTTCCTCAAGCCCGGCGAGGAAATCCGCACCCCGCTCATTGCCGCGCTCTTCTGGAAGGGCACCGACACTGTGCGCGCGCAGAACCTGTGGCGCCGCTGGTTCCTGGCCCACAATATCCCCCGCCTGAATGGCCGCCCGCCCCCGACCATGCTGCAGATGCAGTGCTACCGCACCTTCGAGCAGGGCGGGGAGAAGGACCTCTACGACACGGTGGAGGAGTTTAACCAAAACGGCATCCCCTTCGACTTGTGCTGGCGCGACGCCGGCTGGTATCCGTGCAAGGGCAGTTGGCCCAACACCGGCACCTGGGAGCTTGACGCGACTCGCTACCCACATGGTTTCCGCCCCTTCAGTGATTGGCTCCATGCGCAGGGCAAGAAGCTCATCGTCTGGTTCGAGCCGGAGCGGGTCGGCGACAAAGCGAGCTGGCTGGCCAAGAACCACCCTGACTGGCTCCTCAGCGGCACGCTGCTCAACCTCGGCAACCCCGACGCCTGGCATTGGCTCGTGGAGCACATTGACACCCTGCTGCGCGAGCAGGGCATTGACTACTACCGGCAGGATTTCAACATGGACCCCCTGCCGAATTGGCGCGCCAACGACACGCCGGATCGCCGGGGTATGACCGAGATGAAGCACGTCATGGGCTACCTAGCGTTCTGGGATGAACTGCGCCGCCGCCATCCCGGCCTGCTCATAGATTCCTGCGCCTCCGGGGGCCGCCGCAACGACCTGGAGACTCTGCGCCGGTCCGTCCCACTCCTGCGCAGCGATTACCAATTCGGCCACGAAGCCACCATGCCGAACCAGGGCCACACCTACGGCATTTCAAGCTGGATCCCCTACTACGGCTCCGGCTGTGCCTTCACCGACCCCTACAGCGCCCGCAGCTACATCATGCCCTGCTCCGGCTATGGCGGCACCAACGCCGCCACCAGGCTCGCCTACGACGAGTGCCGCAGCGTCGCCCCCTTCATGCTCGGCGATTATTACCCGCTCACGCCCTACAGCATCCAGCCCAACGACTGGATTGCCTGGCAATTCGACCGCCCCGACCTCGGCGGTGGCGTGATCCAGGCCTTCCGCCGCGACCAGAATGAGTCGCCCATGCAGGTGCTGCGCCTCACCGGCCTCGCCCCGTCCGCGAAGTATGAAGTGACCGACCTCGACGGTGGAGCACCGAAAACCATGAGCGGCAGAGACCTCATGGAGCGAGGGCTGCTGATGGACATCAAGTCCCAGCCTGGTTCAGCGGTGATCTTCTACCAGAGGCCCTGAACCGAAAAAGGAAAACATCCAACATCCAACATCCAACATCCAACACCCAACATGGTCAAGTCCTGAAATTGATTTGGTACTTTTTTCTGGCCGTGCCAACGGCACGGGGTTTGTTTTTGGTTGTTGAATTCTTGGCTCAGCAGCGAGCTAAAACGAGCAGGGGGGCGGGCGGCGTGCTCCTTAGCACGCGCCCCCCTGCGGTCGAGTACGGACGCGCTCCCATGGAGGGGGGTCTGGGGGGAGGCCGTGATGTCAAAGTTATTCACAATGGGTTTTGGGGCGCCGTGGGGTTGGTCTGAGTGAGGCGCTGCCGTGTCTTCGAACTGGCTTATCCTCATCATGAACTATCCCGGGCACTCTCAGCCCCAGCGCCGTGTGCGGCCGACGATAGTTGTACAGCTGGATGCCGTCCACGGCGGCCTTCCTGGCCACCAGCTTGGATTCGAAGGTCGCATCCAACCAGTACTCCTGTTTCAAGATCCCATTGACCCTTTCGGCGAGGGCATTCTCGGCGCCGTGATTGGTCTCGGTCATGCTCATGGTCAAGCCGGCTTGCTGCACCGCCTGGACGTAGGCGTGCGAGGCATATTGGCACCCACGGTCTGAGTGGTGGATAGGGTGCTCGCCCGGCTTAAGCCCGCACAACGCCATCGCCAGGGCTATTAAGACGCCCTCCGTCTCCAACGTTTCCGCTAAATAAAAGCCGACGATCTTGCGCGACCACTTATCGGTGATCAGGCCCAGATACATGAAGGCTTCCCGGGTCCGGAGGTAGGTGATGTCCGACACCCAGACCTGGTTGCGTCCGGTCAATGGGTAACGCCGAATCAGGTTCTGGAAGACCGGCAACGCCGGGTCGAAGTTCGTGGTTTTGGGCCACTCCGAGGGCTTTCGTTGCACCAGCAGCCCCGCTTTGCGCAGTTCCTCAAATAGCCGATCCCGGCCCATTTTTACCCCTGCGGCCTTCAACTCCACGCGCATCAGATGGTAGAGCTTTCTAACCCCCAACCGCGGCTGATGCCGACGTTCGGCCCGCGCCAGTTCCAGCACTAGTTGCACATCCACTTCCTGCCGGCGCCAAACGGTCCGGCGTGCATAATAGTTTTGCGGGGTCATGTGGGCCATCGCGCACAGCCTAGTCACTTTCAGCGCGGAGTCGGCCGCTACCGCCTGGTGCGCCGCCCACCAGCGTGCTTTTTTTTAAAGCTCTCCAGGCTCTGGTTCAGTTCCTCACAGGCCGCCCCCAGAAACGCCTGCTCCAGCGCCAAGGCCAGATGCGTATCGGCCAACGCTTCTTTGACCCGTCGCAACTCGCTGCGGAGTTGGGTCGTTAAGTTCACTTCATTAGCTTTTTCCACACGGATGATGTTACCATATTGACCACTGCCCAGTTGCCGGACCCAGCGCATCACGGTGGCAGACCCTTTGATCTTGTATTTGTGCTGCACCTCGTGGGCACAGCATGTTCCTGTTTCCGCTTCCCGCACGCACTGCAGTTTGAAGGCTTTGCTATATCGAATTTGTTGCATAGATACTTGGACTTTTTTCATTACCAAGTACCAACCTATTTCAGGACGGGACCCCAACACCCAACATCCAACATCCAACACCCAACATCCAACATCCAACATCCAACACCCAACATCCAACATCCAACACCCAACATCCAACATCCAACACCCA
>CAIWJG010000838.1 GCA_903912925.1 uncultured Verrucomicrobia subdivision 3 bacterium
CGAGGCGGACAGGAATGTCCGCGCTCCTTCCGGCGCTTCATGCATACGCCCTGTAAACACGCGAACAGACGTTAAAAAGGCCAAGCGGAACTGGGCTTTCGGCTCAACTATCGGAAGACCCGACTTCATGCGGTCCTTCCGCTCCCGTTGCCATAGTTTGGGGCATTTAGCGTGTTTAGCGGGAAGACCTGGCAGTCACAAAATCGGGCTCTGCGGTCGGGCGCCGCCGGTCTTGCCAAGCGCGCCAAACCACCCAGGCGCAAGTCGTCGCGATTCCAAGCCAGGCGATGAGCCTCAGGGCAGCCGCGATGCGGGTGTCGTATTGCAGCAGGCCCCAGCGAGTCAGGATGGTATTCCAGTCATGATCGCCGCCACCCAGCAACGGCAGTTCCAGCGCCCTGGCGTCTGCCAGGTAGCGGGCGATATTGAACCAGCTCTCGAAGAACCAGATACAACCGGCGGCAAAACCCACAGTTTGCCCCTTGCGCCAAAAGGACACCGCCAGCACGCACGGAAACACCAGTTGGCCGATCGTGCCGCCATAAGTTTCGAGCCGTGAGCTGAACAAGCCAATCATTGGATGGCCCGCCTCATGGAAGAGCAGGTTGGCGTGGTCCAGCATGAACACAAACCCCGGTTCCGAACGGAAGATCAGCAGCAGCAATAGCCCAAAGCCGACGGCAAAGCCGATCAGCCTGGCCCCGGTCACCGGTTCCCATTCGCGCTGTTCCATAAGGCCGATGACAGCAGGATGCTCGCCAAATTCAGCGGTAAAGGGTAGCCAAGAAGGCCACGAACGGCCAAACCGCCCCCCCCCCGAATGCTCTCATTAACACCGTGGCTTTAGCCCGGTGGAAGGACGTGGACTTGGGGTTCAACTGTTACAACAGTTTGCCGCCCGGGCGGATAAGCCTTTGAAACGGCTCGGCGCTGGTGGCTTCACGCATCACCGGGCTGAAGCCCCGGTGTTAATGAGAGGATAATCGAGCGGTCTGGCAGGATGAACGGCTTGCTCCCCCTTCACCTTCCCGTCACGAACTTCGGATACACCAGCGCCGGCTCACGGCCTTCCAGCAAGGCAATATTCCGCTCAAGCAGCCGGTTCAGGTAATAGGGTGCTGTGTTGCTGGCTGCATCCTGCGTGGCCGCGCACATCTGCTTCATAACCGGCAGCAGCGGCCGGCCAGCCTCCCCCATCCGTATGAGCACGTTGGCTGCGTGCACGGTATAGAATGTCCCGCTGGTGTTGGTTATCCAACGTTCGAGCACGGGCAGCGCCAGGTCGGGGTGCCCCAGGTGTACCAGAGCCTCGGCGGCAGCCGACTGCACCGCCCCCGAAGGGTCCTCCAATCGCTTGCGCAGGGCAGCCTCTGCCGTCCCAGACTGGTTGCGCAGCATCGCACAGCCCAGCGCACCCCACCACCGGATGGCCTCGTTCGGGTCATCCAACGCGGCCACCAGTCTCGGCAGATTCTCCGCCTTGCGCTCCGAAGCCAGGTTGGCGAGGTCCACCACCCGTTCAAACGGCACCGCACCCGGCACCCGCGAAGCATCATAACCCTCGATCGGCGAGCCTTCCGGAATGAAACCGTTATCCTTGATCTCCAGCACCCACCGCTTTAGTCCGGCGCGCATCTGCTCCAACGCTTCGCGCGCAGCCGGATCGTTCACAAGGTTGCGCACATTGTCTGGGTCCGCCTCCAGGTCATAAAGCTCCTCGGTTGGCTTCTCGCCCCAGAATTGGGCAGTGGCTGGGGTCAGATGTCCGGCGGCGGCTTCCCGGGCCCAGGATTGGTAGCCGCGAGCCTGAAACTGGTAGGTCAGCCGCTGCACGTAAGGCAGCTCCGGGCGGTAGTTGTGAATGTACAGGTAGCGGTAGTTCATGAGCGACCGCATCATGTCATAACGCTCGTCCATACGGTCGCGCGAGCAGAAGGCATACTCGTTCGTCCGCCCCCTGGCCAGACCGGCAAACGCGTGGCCCGTCATGTAGTCGGGGACATCCACACCAGCCAGCGACAGGCTGGTCGGCGCAAAGTCCACAAAGCCCACCGGGTCCTTGATGCGCGAGCCCGGCGCTGCCGGCGCCAGGTGCCGCCACTTGGGCGGGAAATAGACGATCAGCGGAACATGCGTGCCGCTGCGCTGAAGGAACCGCTTGCTGCGGGGCAGCACTCCGCCGTTGTCCGAATAGTAGAACACGATGGTGTTATCCGCCAGGCCGTCCACCTCGAGCTGCTTGAGCTTGGCGGCAATCTGCCCGTCCATGAGCGTCATATGATTGTAATACCGCGCCCAATCAGCGCGCATCTCGGGCGTGTCCGGCTGATAGGGCGGGATGCGCACCCTGGCAGGGTCCAGGGGCGGGAAATCGAGTTTGCTCTCCGCTGCGGGAAACAAGCAGCTCTCGTGGGTGACTTCGTGGTTGAACACGCTGAAGAACGGCTGCTTCGGGTCGGGCCGCTTGCGCCAGTGGGCCTCCCGATTCGACGCGTCCCACGCCTCCTTCATGTTGATGGGCGAGTTGTAGTCCGTCTTGGCGTTGTTCGAGGTGTAATAGCCGGCCTTGCGCAGGTAGGCGGGAAAGCCCTTCAGCCACGACGGTATCTTCCCCTGGGCCCGCATGTGTTCCGCCGGCCCGCAAGTGACGGAGTAGATCCCAGTGATGAGCGTGAACCGTGAGGGAGCGCAAACCGGCTGCGCGAAACAGCGCTCGAACAGCACGCCCTGGCTGGCCAGGCGATCGAGCGTCGGCGTATGCGCCAGCGGATCGCCGTAGCACCCGAGAAACGTACCGTTGTCCTCGCTCACCAGCCAAAGGATGTTCGGCCGGAGCGCGGACATTCCTGTCTGCAGCACCGTGCTCTCTTCAGGCGTTTGGCTCCCAGGGGGCGCGGCTTCGCCTCGCAGTGCCGCCAGAAACAGGCAGCCTTGCAGGAGCATTACCAGGCTGGTCCGAAGGATTCCAGCCCTGACGATTGCACTGGTGGAAGACTCGAGTCTCATCGCGTTCAACATACTGCCGCCCGTAAAGCGCGGCATCTGGATTCTGCTCCAAAGTGCGCGGTCAGCCAAGCCCGGAGCGCTGATCACCGGTCCGCTCCCGCGCGTGCGACCGGATATTGCCGACGCCTGTGTCCTCGGGCTGGCACCATTGGTATCTACACAAATCGAGAAATGCCCAATTGCGGAGCATTCCCCCCTCTGCTCCTGACGCAGGCAGGAGGAGAGGGCTGGAGAGAGGTGGCGCGTTTTGTTGCGATTCCCCGCCCTCCACCTCTCTCCCCACTCGTTCCTCGTGGGAAAAGAGCGAGCTGGTGCAGCTAACCATGGGCTGGCGCTTTGGGTGGCACCCTTGACGAAAGGGCTCAGTTGACAGCAGGGCCAGGTTAAGGAATCCTTAAATCATGAAAGATTCGGACACCATGACGGTTTCAAGAGTCGGGCAGGGCACGCTGCCCAAATGGTGGCGGGACGCCTCCGGTTTATCGGCGGGCGGCCTGGTCGAGGTTCGCCCCATGCGCGACGGCAAGAACAGCATCGTGCTCACTCCCAAACCCGCTAAACGCCGGGGGGCTACCGGGCTGCTGAAGTTGTTCTCCCGTTGCCCCGCTCCCATTTCCCCGCCGACGCGGCATCCCCTGACCTTCAAGTGAGCTTTCTCATTGACACGGATCTGCTCTCCCTGCTGGAGCGGAAGCAGGTGCCTCCCAAACTGGCGGCCTGGGTTCGAAGCCATGAAGCGGACATCTTCCTGAGTGTGGTCTCCTTTGCCGAATTGCAGTTCGGCTTGGACCAGGCGCCGGCCACGCACAGAGCGAGCCTGGCCGCCTGGCTCACCGACATCCGGCGGAAGCTGGCGCCCGCCACCGAAGAGCTGACGGAACCCGTGCTCGTTCGCTGGAAGGCGCTGCTCGCGGACCTGAAGATCAGAAACCGCACCATGACGTGCGAGGATTCTTTGATTGCAGCCACGGCATTGTTTCACGGCCACACCGTCGCTACCCACAACAAACGGCACTTTGAACCCGCCGGCGTGCAACTGGTGGACCCCTTGGCGTAGATTCCAGAGGTCAGGGACGCCACTACGGGCGCCAAAGAATTGATGGCCCGCGAGACTCTTCTGAGAACAATTGCAAATACGCCTCAGACCTCGCCGAAGAGGGGAGAGACGGGCACCTCAAAACCCTGGAGCAGCCGCGAGCGGGCACGCTCGCCGGGCAGCCAGCGGCCGGCCAGTTGGTAGGTGCCGGATTCCAAGCAGAGAACTTCGACCGTCTTCGCCTCGGGGTCAATGAGCCAGTATTCGCGCACGCCGTGCTGCTCGTAGAGGTCGCGCTTGTCAATGCGGTCGCGCCGGCGCGAACCCGGGGAGATGACTTCAGCGACCAAATCGGCGGCCCCCATGATCCGCTCCTTGATAATACCCAGGCGTTCGTTGGAGATGAATACCACGTCGGGCTGGGTGGCGCGGCGGGTGCTCAGGACCATGTCAATCGGGGCGAGGGCCGTATCTCCCAAGTGGTGCCGCTCGACCCAGGCATCCAGGGCTTTGTACAATCGGGTGACGATCTTCTGGTGAAGAAACGAAGGAGCTGGGGACATAATGAGTTCTCCGTCCCAGAGCTCCGTGGGCAGGTTGCTCTCGGGCAGTTCGGCGACCAGTTCGTCAAAGGTCCACCGGCGATTCTTCCAGGTCGCGGGCGCAGGTCTGGGTTTGGCGGCAATCACAAGAACAATCAACCCCGAAATGAAGCCGGCGTCAAGCATTTACGTTTGGAAGGCGCTGGCGTCCGGCGCGAACACCCGGGAGGTGACCGGCGGAGCCGCGCCCGGCTCGTTCGCGGGCGCCCGGCGGCTCGACAACCTTGTCAGCAAGCTGCGAATCTCTCCCAGCCCAAGGCCCGCAGCGGACAGGAGTGGAAGTTCACCAATCCCCGGGAGGGCTGGGGGTTTCGAGGAGTAAATTCAGGGCCTCCGCAGCGCCTGGAACTCGAGCTTCCTTAATTCCAGGTCGGACAGCTCGCGCTCCAATTGCTGGATCTTGCGCGCGTTCATCTCGAATTCAGCCGCGGCCTTCTGGAAATCATAGGTCAGCGTGTTGGTACGCATCCGATCGGCGTAGTCATTTGAATACTGGCGAACGGTGAGGAGATCCTGATGGACCCGGTCCATCCTTTCGCCAAGCTTGCTCATGAACTCGACTTCCTGCGGACTGACCCGGTTGGCTGCCGCGGCGGCATTGACGCTACCGCTCGAAGAGGCGGCATTCGTATGAGCTTGCTCAAACGCCTGTCGTTGCCTGGTCGCCTCGTTGAGCTGCTTCAGCAGGGCCTCACTCTTATCGCCCAATTCCTTGACCAGTTCATTCTCCCACAGGGTCCTCTGGGCTTGACTGGCTGCGGCGGCGTCTTCGGCGCGCTTGCGATGCTCCTGCGCCAGACTGCTCAAAATCTTGAATTGCGTGCTGAACTCCAGCTCACTCCTCAATAGTACGACATACGCCTGATCGCCAAGACCGGCGATCGCGAGCTTCGCCGCCTCCACCTCTGGCGCTGCCGCACCCGGCGCATTAGTGGACTCCTGGCCCTGGCTGGAGAACACAAGCAAGCCGGCGGCTACGCAAACGGTCAGATACTCTTTCATGGCGATTCGAGCATTCCACATCTGGCGTGGCCCTCAAGCAGTTATTAGGGGCCCACGTGACTCAGGTCGATTGGCTGGAAGCCAATCGTCAGAGCAGGTGAGTTGGCCCTTAGATGGAAATCATTCTTCTGTGGCGCGACGAAGAGCGGGTCGGCCACGAGCGAATTGCGGTCATGACCGCGCTCCTGCCATTTCTGCCAGGAGCAGGGCCCCAGGCGCAATTCTTCTGGCTTAGCGTCCGGACGGGCATCGAAATAGACATTCCAATCCATCAGGTAGTTCGTTTCGCCCTTCCATTCGCTTCCCAGCAGCTTGCCGGTGTCGAAATAGACAATGTTCGTGACGAAGGTGAAGCTGATGTGCGGCTCATTGCGGGAACGCTGAATCTGCTGGTCGCGCGCGAACGCGAAGATGTTATTGCGGACGACATTGGTCTCGCCGTAGTGCTGATGAAACCCGCCGTGCGTGGTTCGATACACGACGTTGCTCTCGGCCACAATGCCGCTGCTGCCTTCGTCGAAGTAGATGCCCCAACCGCCGTAGCGGGTGGCCGCGATGTCGTGCCAAAGGTTGTTGCGAATGGTCGTGCCCGGCTGCTTGCCTAACGTGTAAATCCCAGCCATGTCACTCAGGATGGGGCCGTCACCGCCCGACTTCACGCCAATGTGATGCACGTGATTGAACGCCACGGTGTTGTTGGTAGCCAGCGCCGGCCCGTAGCCCCAGGTCCAGCCAATGGAGATGCCCGTGTAATAGAAGTCGTGGATGAGATTATGCAGAAGGCGATTGCTGGGCGACTGCCCGATCCAAACGCCGATCGCGCTGGGAAACATCTTGCCACCGTCGCAGACGCGGCAGCCGCTGATTTCATTGCCGCCCGTTTGCTCCGCGGCCTGGTCGCGAATACTGCCCTCGCCAATCTTCATGCCGCCCGCGCCAAGATCCGAGAACTCGCACCGCAGAATGCGGTTTCCCTGGCAGCCCCGCGTCAACTCGAGACCATAGTTGCCCAGGTTCGAGAACCGGCAATCCTCGAACGCACAGTCACGCAGGCCTTCCCCCCACACCGCCCCGGGCACCCCCGCCGCCGCCTGGCTGAAACCACCAGCCTCAGGCTTCGCCGCCGGCGGGATACTCGGCTTGTTCTTCCCACTGTGAAAACCCTCCGGGAAACACCATTCCGTGTGCGCAAAGGCAAGGCCGCGCAGCACCACGTGCTCGACATATTGGCCAGCCTGGGGCCGCCCCTCGAAGCGGAGCACCTGCACGAGCAAGGGCGCAATGGCCTGCACCTTGGCAAGCTGCTCGCCCGCGCGTGGCATGTAGTAGAGCGTGCCGGTGGCGTCGTCGAGATACCACTCACCCGGCTCGTCCAGGAATTCAAAAGCGCCTTCCGCGTAATAGAGGTCACCCTTCTCCAGCCCGAAGACCGCGCGCTTGCTGAAGCTAACGATACCCTCCTTCTCATCCACGCCAATGACTGGCAGCCGCGACTCGACCCACTTACACATCACAAGCACTTCGGCATTAGTGATCGTATCCCACGCTTTCAGATCACCCTGGCGGAAGCGAAAGCGGGTCTGGCCCTGGGTCCAGTCGGCTGCCTTATCAGGGAGATCGCCGATAGCGAGGTAGCCCCGGTTGGGATGTCGGGCGCGGGCGGCACGCTGGCCATTGACCCAGAGTTCCCGGAAATACCACTTGCCGTCGCTGACCGAAGGAATATCAGCGGCCCACAGCTTCTTGCCTTGGACAGTCACTTCCTTCCAGCCAGCAATAGGCCGCCCGCCACTCAAGACGGGCCGCGCGGCCGGCAAAGCAGTGAGCACAAGACCGGAATCCTCCGGTGTCAGCACAACCGGAGCTGCGAGAAAGTAATGGCCGCCACCGACGAACACCGTCGGCGACTGCCCGACCGCGCTGTCGTGCTGTTGTCTTAATCCCCGGACGGTCTTGAGCGCGCCGGGGAGCGTGGCGAATGGGCCGTCAGTCCCTGTCCGGTTGGGCTTAAGCAGACGCCCGGACCATTGGTCATTGCCATTGGTGGCGACAAAGAACACCCCAGGGCCCGGCTTGGGCGCAGGGATGGAGGTAGTAGTTTGGGGTTGCGGTTTGGCGCAACCGGCTAGCGTAATCGCAGCCACAAGGCACAAATACAGTCTGTTCATTGCTTGGGTGGTGGTGTTTCGTTTAAGGCTGCCACTGAAGCATTTCAGCATTTAGCATTCAGCATTTAGCCTTTCCTTAATCGCTCGCGTTATTGCTGATATTCACCGTCGCCTTGCTGTGATTCTCGATGCGCGGTTTGCCGGTGATGACATTATCCGAAATCACCGCGCGCCGCACCTTCTCGCCAAGCTCGATTTGCGGCCTGTCGGCCTGAAACTCGCAGCCCCGGACCAGCACGGTCCCGCCAGTCACCTGCAGCGCATACCGCCCCTCCTTGTGTTGATCCCACTGCACGAAGCTGCAATCGCTGAAGCCCACCGTGCCCTTGCCCGCGATCTTCGCGATCTGGTTGCACGGCCCCCAGAACGCACAGTTCACAAACCGCACGCTGCCCGAGTTGGTCCCCTCCACCCGCACCATCGTCGGGTCCGGGCCGTGGAAGGAGACGAACTCACCGTTGGAAATCAGCAGCGCCATGGGGGCACAGTTCTCGACCACCAGAGCCGTGTAGCAGTCGTCCGCGCCGATGCCCAGGAAGTTGCCGTTGCAGACGCCGCTTTTCGTCTGCACGAACTTATAGCCCACGTTGTAGCCGAAGCAGAACGTGTTATAGACATACTGCCAGTCAGTGCGACCGAAGATAAACGCCTCTCCGTGCTTCTGCTGCCATTCGAACAGCTTCGGCTTCATGCTCCACCACGGATTGAAGTGCACGTTCTCGATCCGCCCGATGTCGTAGATGCTGTCCACGTAAACACCCCGCCGCAGCGGCTGGCCGTGGACATCCCGGATCAGGTGCCGCTCGTTTTGGCTGGCGTCAATGCCGTTGTAGGGGTTGAGCAGCTCCACTGCGAGCACCGCCGGGTTCTTGCCGCGCATCGCGATCGCCCAGGGATATGGCTTCGGCTCCTCGGCTGTGTCCTGCTCGGGATAATAAATAACGACGCCCTTCAGCGTGCTGTTGTTATTCAGGGTGATAAAGGCGGCTCCATCCTCCTTGCCAGCACTCTCGGTGACGAGAAACGTGGTGCCGTCGTCCGTCGGTTTGATCGAGCCAGCATCTCGAACCCCCGTGTGGGATGGAACTGATTCCCAAAGCCCTTTAAGAGTGACAGCGTTGGGCACGTTCAGGTGGCCAGCGAAGAAGTAATTGCCGCGCGGGGCATACACTACGCCGCCACCCCCCTGTCCCGCCGTGTCGAGCGTCTTTTGAAAAGCCGCGGTGTCGTCGGTCTTCCCATCACCCTTGGCCCCGAAATCGCGGACCGAATAGGTGTCAGGTATCGGCGCGGCGCAAGCCAGCCCCGCCGCCCACAGTAGTGCTAAGACCGCGAGATAGACGACACCGAACAACCCCTCACCCCAGCCCCCTCCCCTTCGGAAGGGGAGAGGGAGTCGCCTCGACAGCTTTGGGTGTTGTGTATGCTGCGAACTCCTCAGTAAGAATATAAGGGTTTTCAATTGGGTTTCCTTCTGTGGCATCACCACTCTGACGATGCCGGTATTAGTGTATTGGCCGCCGGTGACTTACTTAGCGGAGCCTGTCGGCACCGCCTGGGTCGCCTTGGGCGGGCGCGGAAAATGGCCGCGATTGGCCGCGGCCACCTTCTTTAAGTCCATCTTCACCAACTCCCGGTCATAAGTCATCAGGCCATTGACCTCGACCTCCACGTCAGTAGTCTGTGTATAGACGGCAGCGGATAGCCCCTTCTCGTCAATGAGCGGAAGCAGCTTGGCGATCAGGTCGATGTAAGCCGTCGTCAACGCCGGGGCGTTCGTAAAACTGCGATAGCCCCAGTTCTTCTCGCTCTGCCACGTATGGCCACCCACAGGCAAGCCCAAGCCGCCGAATTCCCCCAGCACAGTCGCCCGCGCCGTCTCCGGCTCTGGCGCCCCAGGGCCGGGATACTTGTGCATGTCGTTCACATCGCCAACGCCGCGGTCGGCCCAACCGCTCGTGTTGTCCACCAGCCGCGTCGGGTCGAGCTTCTTGATCATCTCCGTCACGCGAGCGGTGTCCCACTGACCCCAGCCTTCATTATAAGGCACCCACATCACGATGCTCGGGTGGTTACCCCGCCCCTGCACCAACGCCGTGAGTTCCTGCTCGAACTCTTTGGCCGATTCCGACGTGCGGGTAATGTCCGAGCCCTTCGTGCCAATGTATTTGTCGCCGCTGGGCATGTCCTGCCAAACCAGCAGGCCCAGTTTATCGCACCAGTAGTACCAGCGGTCGGGCTCGATCTTGACGTGCTTGCGCGCCATGTTCATGCCGAGCTTCTTCGTCATCTCAATGTCATAGCGTAGCGCCTCGTCCGTGGGCGCGGTGTAAATGCCGTCCGGCCAGAACCCCTGGTCCAGCGGGCCAAGTTGGAAATACGGCTTGTTGTTGAGCATCATGCGGGTGAAGCCTTTCGCATCCTTGCCGAGGGATATCTTGCGCATGCCAAAGTAGCTCTCGACCTTGTCCAGGGTGGTGTTGCCCAGCTTAAGGGTGACGGTCAGGTTGTACAGGTACGGGTCCTCCGGCGACCAGAGCCGGGCTTTATTAAGCGACAGAGTAACGCGTCCTCCGGCGGTTGCGGAGCCGGTGTAAATCGCCTTGTGCCCACTGTGAATAGTCGCCTCGACCGTGCAAACGCCGAGCGCCGGGGGCGTGCTGGCCGAAATCGTCACTGTGCCGGCGTCAACATCCGGCGTGATCTTCAGGTCCGTGATGTAGGCGGCGTTGACCGGCTCCAGCCACACCGTCTGCCAGATACCGCTGGTGGGGGTGTACCAAATGCCCTTGGGTTTGCGCACCTGCTTGCCCCGCGGCTGCGTCCCGGCGTCGGTCGGGTCCCAGACCGCTACCACCAACTCGTTCTCCCCGAGTAGATTCATCGTATCGGTGATATCGATCGTGAAGCCGTCGTAACCTCCCCGGTGCTGACCGACTTGCTTGCTGTTCACCCAGACCGACGTCTCAAAATCCACCGCGCCAAAGTGCAGCAATACGCGCTTGCCGCGCCACTTGGCGGGTACGTCAAAGAGGCGCCGGTACCAAATGCGGTCATTCTCGCTCACCTTGCGCATGACGCCTGACAACGCCGACTCGACGGGGAACGGCACGAGGATTTGCGTGTCGAATGTAGCGCGCGTCGCATCCTTGCTGCTGATCGCAAGGTCCCAGATGCCATTCAGGTTGAGCCACTCCTCGCGAACCATTTGCGGTCGCGGGTATTCCGGGTGGGCATTGGCCGGGGAGACCTCCTTGGCCCAGCGTGTCTTCAATGGGCCTTGAGCCGGTTGCCATGAATCGCCTGCCGCCCAGGCACTGGTGCAGCAGAGACTCGCGATAATCAGACTATTCAGGGTTGTTCTCATAATTGCGTTCACTCGATGATCTTTAGGCTCAGGATGCCGCCGGAGAAATCAGGCTGAAGCTGCGCCTCGATCCTCAATCCGAGCACCTCGGCGGGCTTGAAAGCCGCTCGATTATAGGTGTCCGGCTTCGTCTCAAATCCTGAAGCGCCCTCGGCAGGCCTCCAATTCCCGCCCTGCTTGTACCTCACCTTCCACGACTGCGGCACCCGGCAGCCTCCGACGCCCGTGTCGTCAAACCAATAGACTTCTACTGCCGAGACCTTCCGTGGCTTGTCGAAGTTATACTCCACCCATTCCGCGGTGCCGCGATGGTCCCACCAGGTGAAGCGCGGGATGTTCTGATCATTGGAGTTCTTGGGCTGCCTGACGTTTATCAGCGCTTCCACGGTGTCGTTTTCAAAGCAGTGAGAAGCCGAGACCGGCAGCGGCTTGGCGGCGGCCCATGCGTGCGCGTCTGGCCCCTGGCCGACCACCGGGAAGGCCGTGATGCGCAGCCGGGCGGCGCCCATGGGAATCAGTGTGACGGTCTCCGTAGGCTCGTCGGATTTCACCGGGCTGGGTTGCAGTTTGCCCACCAGGCCGAGCGAATCCTGCTTCCATGCGGGAATGCGTTTCGCCGGGACGCGCAGTTCGATTGGCGCGGTCTGGGGTGTGAACGGCTGCGCGGGCAACGTCCCGCCGGCCCGGTTGACCATCTTGCATGACTTCGCCGGGTTCTTCTCATCAAGCACCAGCCCGTAGTTCCACGGTGTCGTGGGGAAAACCTCCAGTTCCGGCCAGGCATCCGTTCCGCCGCAGCGCTGCCACCGCTCGCCGATCTTCAAAGAAAAGGTCAGCACGCCATAAGATACCGAGACTGCATTCTGATTCTTCTCCCATTTCTGGACGCGCACCTCCATTGGCAGCCGCAGGTTCACCCGGTCGCCGTCCTTCCACTCGCGCTCCAGCACGACATATGTCAGAGGCTTGGCGGCGCAAGGAACCGGCTCGCCGTTAACCGTCACTGACGCGCCGGTGCACCAGCGGGGGATGCGCAGATAGAGCGGGAACTTCACCGGCTGCACCGCTGAGATCTTGAGCGTGACCGTGTCGCCGAACGGATAGTCCGTTTCCTCCACCACCTTGACGCTCGTGCCCGCTCCAACCTTCGCGCTCACTTCGCTGGCGGCATAAAGGGAAGCGCACAAGCCACGGTCCGCCGTCGCCAGCCAAAGTTCCTCCGCGTAATAGGGCCAGCCGTGCGACACATTGTGCTGGCAGCAGCGGTATCGCTCGAACGGGCTGTAGGAGAACATCGTCCCACCGTTCTGTATCGCCGGAGACTTGTTCCCCTTGTCGAGCTGAACTTGGTTGGCGCAGGTCAGGTAGTGCAGTCCCTTCCAATCGGGCGTCAGGGCGGCGGGAAGCGAGTTGACCGCGATATCCTCGCAACGGTCGGCCCAGAGCGGGTTGCCCGAAATCTTCGTGAGCATCTCGAAGCTGTGCATGAACTCGATAATTCCGCACGTCTCAAAGCCCTGCCGGGGGTCCGTAAAACCGGGGCGACAATTCTCGTCCCCGGCAAATCCCCCGCCAGGGAACTGGCCGTAAAGGCCCATGATGGTTTGGTAATTATTCTCCGCCGCACCTAGGAATTTCTCCTCCTTCGCCGCTTGGTAATACACCCCCGGCTCGCGGAAACCCTGTGCCAGGTTCACGTTATGCCAGTTGTGCACGCCGGTGACCCACGGCTCCATGTTGTCATGGATGCGCTTGGCCAACTCCAGCATCCAAGCTTCTCCGGTCCGGTTGTAGAGCCAATAGAGCGTCTCGACGTTGTCACCGAACCGGATCTTGGGCCAGTAACCTGCCCCGAAGTTCTTATCCGGTTGCGTGCTCAGCCACTTGAAATACTTCGTCAGGAAAGGGATCACCCGCTCGTCGCCACTGAACTCATAGAACGACTGCAGCACGTTGCACATCACCATGTGCGGCCACAGATCCGGCTTGCCCTCCAGCCCGGTCTTATTGGCGCGCGGGCCGAACCAGCCGTCTGCCTGCTGGCTGGCGAGCACCGCATCGACCCACTTGCGCGCGCTCTTGATAATCTCCGCGTCGTTCAGCACGTAGCCCAGGTCGCCATAGCCTTTGAGCCAATACGGTAATTCCTCCCAGCCGCTGTGGCCCTGGCCTTGCGGGTCCGTCCAGGCATTGCCCTCGAACTTGCACCACTTGGAAATCTCCGGCAGGCGCCCCGTCATGCCTTGCGCCTCCAGTTCAAGCTGATGCCGCAACCAGCCCTTGGGCGTAATACTGCCGATCGGCAGCTTAACGAACGGGCTCGGCAACAGCGGCTCCCGGTTCCCTGCGTAGAACGGTTGCGACGACGAAGCAGCGGGCGTCGAAACCACCTTCACGTCAGTGTCATTTGCCGCCGCCCCGCACACTGGCGCAAATGGGAGAAGCACCGCCATGAGCATGAGCGCGACACTGCCAGAGCAGCCGGCGGTTTTGGCTGACGTTGCGGGAATTAGCGGTGCATTCATGAGTTCTGATTCAGCTACCATTCCAGTAAACAGCGGCCATTAGATAAGCCCCGCGCCCCGCAAGTCAAGCGAACCCTCAAAGTGCGGATCTCGCATTGTGCCAACGTTGTTGGCACGGGCGACTGGAGCGCGGACAATCATGTCCGCCATTTCGTGATGGTCAAACCGCAAACCCACCCGCGGACAAGAAAGTACGCGCTCCAGAACAATATGAGAAGGGCCC
>CAIWJG010000839.1 GCA_903912925.1 uncultured Verrucomicrobia subdivision 3 bacterium
CGCGTGGCCGGGCTGGCCACCACCCCGTTCTGATTGGTGCCGTCGGACCAGCTCACGTTCCACGGACCCGTGCCGGTCAGCACCGCCGCTATCGTCGTCGAGCCGTCGTTGCAGATGGCCGCGCTGCCGTTGACCACCGAGGTCGGGTGCGCGTTGACCGTCACCACCGCGCTGCCGGTCCGATCCGCGGCCTGTGCCGTGCAGTTGGCATCCGTCAGATTGGTCACCGTGTAGGTGGTGGTCGCCGATGGACTGACGTTGCGCGTGGCCGGACTGGCCACCACCCCGTTCTGATTGGTGCCGTCGGACCAGCTCACGTTCCACGGACCCGTGCCGGTCAGCGCCGCCGCTATTGCCGTCGAGCCGCCGTTGCAGATGGCCGCACTGCCACTAACCACCGAGGTCGGGCGCGCGTCTGCCGCCACCAGCGCGCTGCCGGTCATATCGCTGGGTTGGGCCGAGCCGTTGGCATCTGACAGGGCCGTGACCGTATAGTTGGTAGTGCTGGTCGGGTTGACACTACGGGTGGCCGGACTGGCCGTCACGCCGCTCTGGACGACCCCATCCGACCAAGTCAAAGTCCAAGGCTGAGTGCCTGTCAGCACCGCCTGGATCGTCTTCGAACTGCCATTGCAAATCGTGCCACTGCCACTGACCAGCGAGGTCGGTGGCGCGCTGATCGTTAGAATGCCGGTGGCGCTCGTTGCGGTTTGAGCATCAGGATTGGTGACCGTGATGGTGCGAGAGCCTACCGCTGCGCTGCCGGCGACCGTGAGGTTGATCGTAATGCTGGTTGGGCTGCTGTAGGTTACACGATTAACAACCGCGCCACTGCCATTGATGGCGGCCGAGATGTGATTGGAGTAGTTCACCCCCGGGTCAAAGAACCCCGAACCGCTCGTCTGGGTGCCGGTCACGACGATGCTGACATTGCTGGCGCCCTGGAGGACAGCGGACGGACTGCAACTCACCGGCGTTGCGGGCAGTGGGGCACGCAATTGGATAACGCGCACCGCATAGGTATTGCTGGCACTGCAATACTCCTGGAAGGTCCAAAAGGTCATGTCGTCATTTGGATCGACCGTGACGCGCGAATAGTCACCCCAGCGGTAGGCGCCGTTCTGGAGGCCGACGTTGTAGGTGCTGGAACTGGTGACGAGGACGACCGGCGTCTGCATGGTGCCGGTTGTGTCAGTTGCCAGCCGGCTGGTCACGGCGATTTCCGCGTGCTCATTCGCGCCGGCCACGGTGCAGCTCAGTAGAGCGTGACCCTGACCGGAGACGGCGATGGTTGGGATGAAGTAATTGGTCGGATTGGAGGAGGCGGAACTGAAGATGGTGCCCGACTGGTTCGTGACTGGCGTGGTCGTCATGTTCTTCAACTCGTACCAGCGCGCGCCATCACGTCCGCCCGAGGAATTGGCGGCGCCGCTGGAATTAACCTGTATGTTGTGTACGGTCCAGAGGCGGCCGTTGTGCATATTCGCGCAAAACAGTCGGTCATCCACGTCATCTAAAGGGGAGGTGCTGCCTAAACACGGCACGCCCCCGAGCGAGGCGACCGTGGGGGACACGGTCACACTCATGTTGGCGGAGATGGATGGCGTGCCGCCGGGGTTGGTGATGCGACGCACGGAGAGCTCGCTATAGTAACGCGAGTCCCGGCCGATGAAGTAGCCCTCTGTCGCGGCAGGGTCGTCGTTATGCACCCCTTGGGGCGCGGAAGGCCCAGAGACACTGCCAGTGCCCATCTGCCGGAAGGCCGTGACTGTGAGCGTGCCAGCGAGCAGGTTGGCCTTGTTCACCACATAACCGGTGGAACCCAGCCAAATGGTACCCGCCGCATTGAAGATGTTTGCGCCGATGTAAAGCGCATTCGCGTCCACCCCTAGCGTATCATAATCCGCGAACCCGCCGGTGTCGGAGTTCGGCGTCGTCCCCACCAGATCGTGCTGAAACCTGTAGAACGTGAAGCTGCTCGTCGAAGTCACCTGCGGCCCCGAACTCACCGCGATCAACACGTAGTTGGGCGTGTTGACCGTGATGATGGTAATGAACCAGCGCTGCGAGAGCCGGTCGTAACGCACCCGCGGGTCGGACGTGCCGTAGGTGCCGCGGACTGAGGCGAAGAAGCTATCCGGGGTCACGTTGAGGGCGCCGTCGGCCGCGCCGTTCTTGTTGAAGGAAATGAACTGGTTGTTCAGGCACACCAGGATTTGGGCTGGCCCCACGTCGCCCATGGTGTCGGGTGGCCAGGGCCCGACGGAAGATGACGAGGCCTGGAAGTTCACCCCCGTGGTTTGCGCGATGCGCGGGGCAGGGGCGGTCTTGGGGACATTGCCGCCCGATGACGAGGCCACGCGTAGTTCCGTCACGGAAGGCGCGGCCAGGGGCGCGGCCGCCCGCAGCCGCGCCCGCATCAGGCCGACCGGGCGTTGCGGCGCGCGGTTCGCCTGCTTCTGCCGGGCCTGAATGTCGGCCACCGATTCGGTAATGCCCGGCAGACCGGTCCAAGGCGTGCCGACAACCTCGCTCGAACCGGATTGCTGGGAGGTAGCGCTGCTGCCTTGGGGCTGATCCGCCGCGTCAATCCGCAAAACAGTTGTCAGATAGAAGGCCTGCAGGAGGAGGAAGCTGATCAGAGGGATTCCGTGTGAATTCCGGAGCAGCCTCTCCCGTTTGTTTGTCTTCATAATGCTCACCATGCCGTCGGTGAAAGCCTCACCATGCCTTTCACCCGACTGCCGACGGCCACGTCGATTCTTTCTGCGCGCATTTTATCCACATGGCGAGGATTCTGTCGAGCCAGAGAAAACACGCTCTCTTGCGCAGCCAAGTGGCTTATGCGCCTTTACTGCCTAACCCAACGCCGAGCCCCGATCACGTTGCTTCCAGTAGCATCGAACGTGAGTTCGATCATTATCCTTTGGCCAAACCCAATGCCGAGCCCCGATCACGTTGCTTCTGGCCGGCTTTGTGCGAGGGTGAACACAAGACAACGGCTGATTATGGATGAATTTGAAACTAGCAAGGGCACTGACGCGCTGGAGACCCGCGAGATCAAGATCGCGGGAATGGGGTGCGACAACTGCGTGCGTAAGCTCGAAAAGGCGCTGCGCGCCAAAGATGGCGTCAAAGAAGTGCATGTGGATGGCACCGCGGGCCTGGCGAAAGTCACGTTCGACCGGACGCGGACCAACATTCCCGAGCTGCATGAGGTAATCGCCAAAAGCGGCTACCGTGCGGGTGCCGTGGAAGTGTAACTTGGCTGGAGTAGCGTAACACGCTCAAGGCTCTGGTGTTACGCCGGAATACGGCAGGTTCTTCGTGGGTCCCAATCGCGCCGTTGTCCCGAAGCCCATCGCCGAGGCAACCGTTGCATTCTGAGGCACCTAACGCCCAAAACGCTCCAGAAAGCACTATATGTGGGGTACTCGTAAATCGGCCACCCCCTACAGGTAGCGTACTTTGGCGGGTCCCAATTTCCTTTCCCAGAAGCGCGCCTCAGGGTACCAAACCAATCTACGGTCTGACGCCTTGCCGGAACTGGATACTCGACAAGCTGGAGCGGGCCATTCTCAACGCGCCGGAGAACCAAGAGCACCTCGCTGCCGTCCGCACGGGGGCGCGCGATGAGCTGGCCGAGGAACGTGGCTTCCACGAGCGGTTCCGCCTCGGGTTGCGGAGCCGACGCAACACTTGTGTGGCCGTCCGGTTGTCCACCAACTCGGCATGGCCGGCGTATTATTTCTTGCGGCAGCGGGGGCAACTGCGGTAGAAACAGTCATGCCTGCAAGGGACAAGTCTGAGTCGCAGGGCGTTTCGGGGAAAGACCGCCAAGTCCGCGTCTTCATTTCCTCCACCTTCCGCGATATGCACGCGGAGCGGGACCATCTGGTCACCGTCGTCTTCCCGGAGTTGCGCGAGCGGGTGGAACAGTTGGGGCTGGAGTTCTTCGACGTGGACCTGCGCTGGGGGGTGCCGGCCAAGACGCTTGATGGCGAGACGGCCAACTCTTGGGAATACTGCCGGCAATGGATCGACCGCGTCGAGCCGTTCTTCGTCTGCATCCTCGGCCAACGCTACGGCTGGGTGCCGAAGGTTGAGGACTTCAAGAGCGCTGAGGAAAAGGCGCGGCAGACTGCCGAGCCCCGATCCATCACCGATTTGGAGGTCCGCCACGCTGTGCTCAATGACCGACGGAAACGGCGCAGTTACTTCTACCTGCGCGAGACGCTGGTGCCCGAATTGCCGCCCAACGCGACGGTTGAAGAATGCAAGCTCTACGCCGAGTTCGTGGACCCGGAGCCTGAAGCCGGGAAACTCACAGCGCTAAAGAACGACGTCAAGCAATGCAAGCGTCCCGCGCGCGGCTACGAGTGCCGCTGGACCGGGAAGGAATTTGCCGACCTGGACAAAGCGGAGAAGAAATTCGGTCCAATGGTGCTGGAAGACCTATGGTCGGGCGTGTTGCGCGACGAACGCTACGTGAGCAAGGACGTCTGGCGGCAGGTGCTCGGTGGTGACCCCGACAGCGATCCGCGGTACACTGACGAATCCGAGCCAGTTCCCCGTGAGCTTTGGGAGAAGATCGTTGCCCTTGCCCGACCCGCACCGGTATCGCCGCTGGACGCCGAGCGGCAACAGATGGACGCTTTCGCAGCCTCGCGGTTGCGCTGGTTCCAGGGCCGGACGTGCGAACTGCAGCAGCTCACTGACTTTATTCAGTCCACCGCTGCGGACGCCCCGCGCCTCGCCGTCGTGGCTGCAGTGCCCGGCCAAGGCAAATCCGCGCTGATTGCCAGGCTACATCAACAGCTTTCGGAGTTGCCGCAAGAAGGCACAAAAAGCACAAAAACTTCTGCGCCTTCTGCGCCTCTTCGCGGCCAATCTCTTTTCCTGATTACGCATTTCGTTGGCGCCACGGAGCGTTCGGCGATGGCGCACGCGTTGGTCGAACGGCTACTGGGCGAACTCGACCGCAGCGCCATCCAATGGCCGGCGGACGAGCAGAAGGAGGGCGAGGAACCGAAGCGGGATTTCAACAGCCTGTGCGAGCGACTCCGGAAACGTCTCGGCGATTACGCGGGTGAATCTCGGGTTGTAATTCTGCTCGACGCGCTCAACCAGCTTACCGACGGGCACGATTTGCATTGGCTACCGGTCCGCCTTGGCTCAAGTGTGCGCGTGGTCGTCAGTTGCGTCGATGATTCCCTCACCCGGCCTGGCGGCCACCCTCTCCCATCCGATGGGAGAGGGGCTGGGGGTGAGGGCAGCACTCTTGAGCAACGAGTCCTGCAAGCACTCACTTCGCGCCAACCGGCTCCGTTGCGAGTGCCGCTGGGGCCGCTGACGGAAAACGACGTGCGCACCATCGTCGTCGAGTACCTCAAGGAGTACTGCAAGGAACTCGACCGGGAGCACGTGGGTGCTATTTGCCACATGGAGCAGGCAAGGAATCCGCTCTACCTGCTGGTGATGCTGGGCGAACTCCGCACGCTTGGCGGCAACGACATGAACCGCATTGTGGGCGATCGCATCGCCGCGCTGCCGCACGATTACCCGGATACCGTAAGATTGTTCCGGTGGGTACTGCAACGGCTGGAGGTGTTCGGTACGGAGGCCGTGCAGTGGTGGTGCCTGTATCTGGCGCATGGCCGCGTTGGGATGGCCAGCCACGAACTGGCCGACTTGCTCGCCCGCAAGCTCGGCGCGAACGCCGCAGCCACCGCGCTGCTCATCGAGCGCGGTCTGCGCCGTTACTTGCAACGCCGAGGCACGCAACTCGACTTCTTTCACGGTCAACTCCGACAAGCCGTGCTGGAGCAATACGTCTCGCGGGCAGAGCCAACCGCAGTGCATCACGAACTGGCAGACTACTTCACGGCTTGCGCCAAGGGCAGCAACCCCGCCAAGGAATGGGAAACGAACAGCGTCCGCGGCTTCGCCGAGTGCGTGTTTCATCTCGCCAAGGCCGTGCGACACGACGATGCCGCAGGGCTTCTTACCAACTTCCCTTTCCTTCTGCACAAACTGCGTGTCGGCCTGCTCGAAGGCGTGTTCGAGGATTACGATATGCTCCGACGGGAAGCACCGGCCGAGGCGGCAAGGCGGCTGGAGATGTGGGCTACATTCTTCCACGAAAAGGCGAACATCCTCCGACGCGGCAATGAGGAATGGCCGGCGCACAAGATTCTCCTCCAACTGGCCGTCGAACACGCCGATGATAGCCCGCTCACGGTCAGAGCCGAACAATGCCTCACGGAGGGCCGCTGCGGTTGGCTTTGGCTGTGCCGAGTCCCACGGCTGCCGCATGCCCAGAAAAACCCATGCCTGGCGGTGCTCGAAGGGCACACTGTGGGCGTCCGCAGTGTGCTCGTCTTGGCCGACGGGAGGCTCCTCTCTTGGGGGGACGATACAATGAGGGTGTGGGACGGCCTGAGCGGCGCGTGCCTCGAGGTCCTTGAAGGACATACCTCCTGGGTCTGGGACGTCCAGGAGTTGGCCAACGGGCGACTGCTTTCGTGGTCCGGTGGGGAGAAGATGTTGCGGGTGTGGGACGCTCGGAGCGGCGCCTGCCTGACGGTCCTTGAAGGGCACACCTCTTGGGTCACGGGCGCTCTGGAGTTGGCCGATGGGCGGCTGCTCTCGTGGGCGCAGGACGAGACGCTGCGGTTATGGGATGGCCGGAGCGGTGCATGCGTAGCGGTTCTGGAAGGACACAACGCCAGAGTTTTGCGCGCTCTGGAGCTGGTCGATGGGCGACTACTCTCGTGGTCGGGAGAGGAGAACACGTTGCGTTTGTGGGACGGCCAGAGCGGCGCCTGCCTGGCAGTTCTAAAAGGACATATAGCGCCAGTCAACGGTGCAATGGCGTTGGCCAATGGGCGACTGCTGTCGTGGTCGGAAGACAAGACGCTACGTTTGTGGGACGGCCAGAGTGGCGTGTGCTTGCAGGCCCTTGAAGGACACACAGCGCCGGTCCAGGGCGCACTGGCGTTGGCCAATGGGCGACTGCTTTCGTGGGCGCAGGACAAGACGTTGCGCTTGTCGGCTGACATGACTTTGCGCTTGTGGGACGGCCAGAGCGGCGCGGGCTTGCAGACCCTTGAGGGCCACACAGCGCCGATTGAGGGCGCTCTGGAGTTGACCGGCGGGCGGCTGCTCTCGTGGTCGAGGGACAACACGTCACGGATTTGGGACGGGCAAAGCGGTGCGTGTCTGGCGATTCTTGAAGGGCATACGGCGTCAGTCGAGGGTGCGCTGGAGTTGGTCGATGGGCGACTGCTTTCCTGGTCGAAGGATAAGGCGTTGCGTTTGTGGGACAGGCAAAGCGGCGCTTGCTTGCAGACTCTCGAAGGGCACAGCGCCTGGATCGAGGGCGCACTAGAGTTGGCTGGCGGGCGACTGCTCTCGTGGGCGGGGGATTCGACGTTGCGTTTGTGGGACGGCCAGAGCAGCGCGCGCTTACAGACTCTTGAAGGGCATACCGAACGGGTCTGGGGCACGCTGGAATTGTCCGATGGGCGACTGCTGTCGTGGTCGGAAGACAAGACGTTACGTTTGTGGGACGCCCAGAGCGGAGCGTGGTTGCTAACTCTTGAAGGGCACAGCGCTTGGGTCTGGGGCGCACTGGCATTGGCCGATGGGCGACTTCTGTCGTGGGCGAATGAAGAGACATTGCGTTTGTGGGACGGCCAGAGCGGAGCGTGCCTGGCGGTTCTTGAAGGGCATACAGCGGCGGTCAAGCGCGCCATGGGGTTGGCCAATGGGCGACTACTGTCGTGGTCGGAAGACAAGACGTTGCGTTTGTGGGACGGCCAGAGTGGCGTGTGCCTAGCCATTCTTGAAGGGCACGCAGCGCCGGTCGAGGGTGCTATGGCATTGGTCGATGGGCGACTTCTCTCGTGGGCGAATGGTGTCCACTCCAGAGACTATGCACTGCGGCTGTGGGACGACCGGAACGGCGCATGCCTAGCCGTTCTCGAAGGGCACACCAATATGATTCGTGGCGCGCTGGCGTTGGCTGATGGGCGACTGCTGTCATGGTCGGCGGATGCGACCTTGCGGATTTGGAATGGTCAGAATGGAGTGTTTCTCATGGCCCTTGAAGGACACTCGGAAAAGGTTAATGGCGCACTGGCGTTAGCCGATGGGCGACTGCTGTCGTGGTCGGCGGACTCGACCTTGCGGATATGGGATGGACAAAATGGAGTGTGTCTTATGGCCCTTGAAGGACACGCTTGCTGGGTCTGGGACGCACTGGAGTTGACTGATGGCCAATTGATCTCGTGGTCCGGGGACGGTACGTTGCGCCTTTGGGACGGGCAGAATGGCGTATGCCTAGAAGAGATTCCAAGGCACAGGGCTGCGCTACGTCACCCCGAGTGGATTCATGCGCAAGCGCAAGCGCGGCATCACAGAAACGTCTCGCACGATTTCTTTATGGACTACTCGACTCGCACGGCCCACCTGTGTCATAAGAGAGAATCTTCAATACTCGCCGCTTGGAACGCGGAGTCATACTCGGAAGCTCGTTGCCTCCTGCCCGATGGCACCGCCGTTGTCACGCAGGTCAATGGTCAAGTCTGCATCCTGAAGCTGCACCACGGCAATCGCCGCATTTCCCTCGCCGAGGCGGAAGAGCTACTTCGAAAGGGAAGAAGTCAGAAGTCAGAAGTCAGAGGCCAGAAGGCGGACACGTCCACCGAAGCCGAAGCTCTCCCCCCTCAATTACGACCCAACCCATGACTGCCACGTGGAAAACCGTTCGAGTCTTCATATCCTCCACCTTTCGGGATATGCAATCCGAGCGGGACTGGCTCGTGCGGTTCGTGTTGCCCAAGCTGCGGCAGGATCTCTTGCAGCGGCGAATCCATCTTGTGGATGTGGACCTGCGGTGGGGGGTGACTTCGGAACAGGATGCGCTTTCGGTTTGTCGCGAAGTTGTGGATGAATGTCGGCCCCGGTTTCTGTGCATGCTGGGTGGACGTTATGGCTGGGTGCCGCCCGGCATGACCCGCTCCATTACGGCCGATGAGGTCCATTACGGGGTGCTGGACCGGGACCTCAAGAGCCGTGGCTTCGCCTACTTCTATTTCCGCGATCCGTCAGCCACCGCGGCCATGGTCGAGGTTACACCGGGAGAGTTTTGCGAGCCGGCCGGCAGCCACGGCGCTGTCGCCTTGGACGAACTCAAGACCGCCATCACCAAGGCCGGTCTCCAACCGTTCATCTACCGGGCGCAATGGGATGACCAATCCCGGCGGCTGATTGGGCTGAAGGAGTTTGGCGACCGGGTTTACGCGGATCTCAAGCAGAGCATTGACCAGGAGTTCGGCCCCACGACGGGGGAGAAACCGGACGAGTTCACCGAAGAGAACGCGGCGATGGAGGCGTTCATCGAGGAACGCGTCCAACGCTTCGTGCTGGGCAGCCGCGAGTCCGTGCTGAAGGAACGCCAAAGGCCACTACGGCAGCAGGGGCTTGAGCCATCTGGGTATTGGGGGATTCAGACTCACCCGCTGACCGTTCTGAAAGACGGCAACCTGGCGGAATGGGGTTCGCAGGTCGTCGTTGTCGAAGATGAGCGCATTCGGGAGTTCGCGGAGAGCGGCCTGGAGATTGGCCAGGGTGCGGGGGAAACGGGCGATCATTTTCTCAGCCGGCACGTCGTGACCACCCTGGGAGACGCGCATGGCGACGCGCTCTTCGGAAACCGACGGCCCGGAAATCCCGATGAAGCAGAGCACCACGGTGTAGCCGGCTTTCGCCGCATCTTTGAGGAAAGCCAGTTTGTCGCCCACAGGATCGGAGAAGACGGTTTCGAACACGAAGCTTTCGTGCTGCTGCACCAGTTGGCGGCGGAGCGCGTCGGCCACTTTCGCGGCAGCGTAGGGATCGAGGTCGAGTTCCCGCGCCAGCACGTCGGTGTTGACGAAACGCAACCCGGCGGGTTGGAGATGGGCGTGGTAGAACGTGGTCTTGCCCGCGCCGTTCGGCCCCGCCAGTGCTACGATGACGCGGCGCTGGTCCAGCGGCAGGCTCATCGCTTGGCCGACTTGGTCTTCGCGGCCTGGAACTGCCGGTTGACGAAGCGCCCCAGCGTGCGTTTGCCGTCGGCCTCGATGCGGACCAGCAATCCGGGGGCGTCCGGGGCCGGCTCGTAGTGGGGATAGGGCTGGGTCCGGAGGAACTCGGCGACCCGGCGCCGGCCCGCGGGAGAATTCACCGAGTCGAGGCAAGCGGAAAGCGGGCGGGCGGCGGCATTGCGGCACAAGGCCAGCGCCTGGGCGCCTTGCAGCAAGGGTTCGATCGCCCGGCCGAGCCGGGCCCAGAACTCAACTTGCCCCGCGATGGAGCGTTCCAAGGCCTCGCCTGCCAGGCGCGCATCCAGCACCAGGGCGTCGGACAGTTTCACCGGTTGACTCATGCGCATACGGTAGCATTTGGCTACCCGCCGTCAATGGCGCGATGTCATGCCGGTCCTTGGGATGCCGCCCTCGGGGGGAGTGAAGAAGGAAGAATGCAGAAGGCGTGAAATTCACGCATCCCGTCGGGCCGTCGTCGAAGCCACCCAAAGCCACCCCAAAGCGCCTACAGAACCACCACAATGCGCCACTAAAGCGCCAACAATGCGCCAACAATGCGACCTCGAAGCCACATTGATAATCTCATAAGTCGCTCAATATAAGAGCTTTGCGCGACCCACGTCAGACCGCCCCCAGACCGCCTCCAGACCAACGCCAGAGCATCACCGGACTCGCAGGAGACCAGGCCTTGCGCTATACCCAACCCAGCGGGCATTTCATTTCGTTGGCAAAGGCAGAACGTTTTTCGTTTCGGTTGGTCCAAGGAACGGCTATATGGGAAGAAAGAGTGTTTTATGGGTGGGAACCCGCAGGCGCGGCGTACATGCGCAGCAGCGATAGGGAGTATTCTCCTGGGTGTTGCCTTGGCGGGGGCTGAGGTCGCGCAGCGGCAGGGGCTTTTCCCGCCGCAATCAACGGTGGTGCTGCTGGTGGGTGTGCCGGGCGATGTTGAAAGTGAGGGGAATTACCGGGACCAGTTGCAGGGCTGGATCGGGCTTGCGGCCGGCAGTGGCCGGGCGGCAAGGGTCTTCGTGTTGTGCGATGATCCGCAAGCGGTGACGCTGCCGGGGAGTTCGGGGGCCAGTAATCAGTCATCAGTGGTCAGTAATCAGTCGGTGGTCAGCGTCCTCAAGGGTGACCGGAACAGCTTTCTGAGTCTTGGCGGGAAGCTGGCGGGCGGGACTAATGCGCTGGTGGTGTTCGCCTGGGGGCATGGGGGCAGGCAAGGCAACCAGCCGGTGCTGCATGTTCGGGGGCCGCGGATCACGGCGGCGGATTTCAAGGAGGTGGCGCGCCAGACGGCGGCGGGGGATTCGCGCTGGGTGCTGATGTTCCGGGGAAGCGGGTCGTTCGCCAGTGAGTTGGCGGGTGAGGGGCGGCAGATCCTTTCCTCCGAAGGCGAGACGATGTTCAATGACGACCCTATCGGGATGCCGTTGCTGCTGAAGATTGCCAAGGAGAAGGCGGAACTGCCGTTTCCGGGGCTGGCCGAGGAGTTGGGACGGGCGACGGAGGCGTGGTACAAAGAACGGAATCTGGCACGCACTGAGGAGCCTACGCTTTGGGCGGCGGAGGAAGGGGGGAAGGGGCCGGAGGGGCGGGGGGCGGGGGGGAACCGGAACATCCAACATCCAACATCGAACGCCCAACATCCAATGGGGGAGGGGCCGACAAACACCGAAATACCGAACCACCGAAACACCGAACCGTCGGCAGCGGTGTTGCCGGGCGACTTGCCGGCGGTGTGGAAGGAGATCAAGCGGGTCGAGGCGCGGAAGTATCCGGAGGCCGATGCGGTCATCCTGCGGCGGCGGTTGAGTTACACGTTGGGGAGCAGCCCGGCGATTGCAACGGAACAGGAGGAGTTCGTGCAAGTCCTGACGCCTGAGGGGAAACATTACGGCGATTTCGACGTGAGTTATTCACCGCCCTTCGAGGACATCACTTTCCAGGACTGCGAGGTCCTGCGCCCGGACGGCAAGCTGGTGCGGTTGGACCCGGACGCAATTCGCGACGTGCGCGAGCAGGCGGTGGGGGATTATCAGAAGGGGCAGCGGAAGTTCTTCTCCCTGCCCGGCGTAGCGCCGGGCGCGGTGCTGCATGTCCGCTACCGAACGACCTGGAAGACGTTTCCGCTGCCGCACGTGTCGCTGGAGATCCCGGTTGGGCACCCCCTGGCCACGCTCGACGCGACGGTGCAGGTGAGCGTGTCGAAGGATTCGGCCTTCCACTTTGCGGCGGACCAGATTGTGGCGGCTGATCCGGTCATCAAACAGACGACTTACGGGACGACCTACACCTGGCATTTCGAGAACTTGCCCGCCCAGGAGCGCGAGATTCTCGTGTCACCGGGGCAACGATCGCGGCTGCTGATCTCGACTTTCCCCGATTGGGCTGGCTTTGCGGAGTGGTACGGGCGGATCAGCAAGCTGGCAGATGAGGCGACCCCCGAGATTGTGGCGAAGGCGAAGGAGTTGACGAAGGACGCCAAAGGGGATCAGGAGAAGGTGCTGGCGCTCTATAACTATGTGACTCGGCTGCGCTACGTGGCGGTACCGATGGGGGTCAATTCGTTCCGGCCCCATGCCGCCGCGAACGTGCTGCGCAACGAGTACGGCGATTGCAAGGACAAGGCCAATCTGTTCAACACCCTGCTGCGCTCGGTGGGGATCGAGGCGCGCCTGGTGCTGGTGCCGCGCTTCAGCCAGGCGCACGAGGGCATCCCGGGCTTATCTTTCAATCATGCCATTTCGCGGGTCACCCTGGGCGGCGAAACGGTGTGGGTGGACACGACTGATGACGTTTGCCGGTTCGGGATGCTGCCGCCGGGCGATCCGGGCCGGAAGGTGCTGGTAATCGATGGCGGGACCAATGCGCTGACGCAATTGCCGGCGCCCGATCCGCGCGACCATGTGCTCAAGGTGCGCGGGGAAGTGGATTGCTCCGGCCCGATGGATGGGCTGCCAGTCACGCTGACCGCAACAGCGCTGGGGTATCCCGATTACGACCTGCGCACGACGGCGCGGGAAGCGAAGGAACACGCAGTCGGGGTGCCGTTGCTCGCAGTGAAGTATCGTCCGGCAGCAGGGTCCTTCGCGCTGGAGAGTCAAAGTGCGACTTCTGTGGCGGCACTCAACGAGGATTTTACCTGGCACGCCGCGGGGACGTATGTGGGCCTGCTTGCAGGGGCAGGAGAGACACTTCCCAAAAACGAAGTGGACGCTCTGAAACGCCTGCGAACGAACGGACCCCTCACCCCGGCCCTCTCCCCTTCGGAAGGGGAGAGGGGGAATGCTCGGCAGCGCGCTGGCATGGGGAGGCTCGTCCAAAGTGAGTTGCTGCGGGCACCCTTTTGGCTGCCCAAAGAGTGGGACCTGGCGCTGCATCACCGGAAGGCCGGGCTGTATCTGAACATGGGGTACCCGCTTACGCTGGATGAGGAGTTTGAATTTGCGCTGCCGGCCAAGGCGCAACCGACGGACCTGCCCGGGGTTAAAGAGAATTCCACCGCGCCGTTGCGCTGGAGAGTTGAATGGACGAAGCTCGGTGATGACAGGTTGGTAGCGCGGTTGCGGGCCGAGCTGGCGTGTGGCGAATTGACGGTGGCGGAGACGCCAGTGGTGCAGAGGCAACTGCGCGAGCTGCTGACGGCATTGGCGGCGGGTGCGGAATTGTCGGCGGCGCCATAGGAAACCGGCGGTAACCATGCTGTGAAACAACGAAGTACACGAAAGGGACAAGAATAAGGTTATGATTGAAGATGCTGCACTCCCACCTATACAAGCCGTGCCGCCGATAATCGAACAGGATCCCGCGGTGGTGCTGGACCAGCTCGCGCCCAGGATTCGGTTGTTAAAGAGCGAGATGGCCAAGGTGATTGTGGGGCAGGAGGCGGTTATCACAGCGGCGTTGTATGCGCTCTTCTCCCGGGGACACTGCTTGCTGGTGGGTGTGCCCGGGCTGGCCAAGACGCTGCTGGTGCAGACGCTGGCGCATTCGCTGGAACTGGGGTTTTCGCGCATCCAATTCACTCCCGACCTGATGCCGTCGGATATTACGGGAACGGAAATCCTGGAGGAGGACACGGCGACCGGGCATCGGCGGTTTGTGTTCCGGCAAGGGCCGGTCTTCACGCAGGTGCTGTTGGCTGACGAGATCAACCGCACCCCGCCCAAGACCCAGGCGGCGTTGCTGGAGGCGATGCAGGAGAAGACCGTGACGGTGGCCGGCAAGACTTACAAGCTGGAGGAGCCTTTCATGGTATTGGCAACGCAAAATCCCATTGAGCAGGAAGGGACTTACCCCTTGCCTGAAGCACAATTGGACCGGTTCCTCTTCGAGGTGCTGGTGGACTATCCCACACTGGAAGAGGAGAACAAGGTTGTGGAGCAGCATTCATTCACGCCGCTGGAGCGACTTCACCCGGTGCTCACACGCGAAGAGGTCCTGAGCTTCCGCCAGGCCATCGCCCAAGTCCCGGCGGCGCCCAACGTGATCGAATATGCGGTGCGGCTGGTGCGGGCCACGCGACCGGTAAGCAACGGCGAGGCGCCGGATTACATCAAGCGCTGGATTCGTTGGGGCGCGAGCCCGCGCGCCAGCCAATACCTGATCCTGGCCGGCCGGGCGCGAGCGGCTTGTGAGGGTCGATTTAACGTGGCCTGCGAAGACGTGGCGGCGCTCGCCCCGCTGGTGTTGCGGCATCGGTTGATTCGCACCTTCCAGGCGGATGCGGAGGGGAAGACAACCGATGACATCATTGCACAGCTCTTGCAGGATGTGCGGAGGGAATAGGGAGTTAAATGGGTTACATGAGTTACAGGAGTTACATGAGGTGCATGAGGTGCGGGAGCGTAAGGCGCATCTTAGCCGCACTGCCGGAGTGCGCCCGTCCTCGCTACCCTTTTCAAGGATCTGGCGAGCCACGGGCGAGTGGTTCTCCCTCTCCTCCTTTGGAGGAGAGGGTTGGGGAGAGGAGGTTCGTCATCACTCTCGATTCTGCGGCTCGTGGTAAGATTCCAGCAGGTTGGCGCACCAAGATATCTGGCGTGCGGGTTGAGAACGACGACCTCCTCTCCCTGGCCCTCTCCTCCAAAGGAGGAGAGGGAAACGGCGCCGCGGCCTAAGATTAATATGGCGACGGCGACGCAAACATTGTCCGAGCGGTTCGATCCGAAGATGCTCGCGGCGCTGGAGGGGCTGGATTTCAAGGCGCGGTATGTGATGGAGGGGTTTTTGAGCGGGCTGCACGACAGCCCGTTTCACGGGTTCAGTGTGGAGTTCAGCGACTACCGGAACTACCAGCCAGGGGATGATCTGCGGCACTTGGATTGGCGGCTCTACGCCCGGAGCGATCGGCTCTGCATCAAACGCTACATGCAGGAAACCAACGCGCGCTTCTATGTCGTGTGCGATACGAGCGCCTCCATGAAATACCAGGGCGGGGCGGCGTGGGGCTCGAAGCTGGAGTGCGCGAAGGTCGTGGCGGCGGCGCTCACGTGGTTCCTGCTCAAACAGAATGACGCGGCGGGCATGGTCACCCTCAACGGCGCGAGCGAGGTGCCGGAGTTCATCCGACCGTCGCAAAGGCCCAACCAATTTGGACTGATGCTGCGCCAACTCGATTCGCTGCGTGCGACCGGCGGTGCGTGCCTGTCGCGCCTGATCCAGCACACGATTCGGTTGGTGCATCGCCGGAGCGTCATCCTGTTCTTCTCGGACTTGCTGGAGCCGTCGGACGAAGTGGCGAGGGGCTTCAAGCAACTGCGGTTTCATGGCCACGAAGTGATCATCTTCCAGGTGCTGGATCGCGATGAAACGGAGTTCCCCTTCACCGAGTCCCGACTGTTCGAGGACGTGGAGACGGGGGTGCGCCGTGTGGTGACGCCGGAGGCAGTTCGCGAGAGCTACCTGGCACGGTTCAACGCCTTTATGGAAGCGCACCGCGAGCTGTTCCGCAGCCTGGAAATGACGCATTGCGTGGTGCGCACAGACGAAAACCCCTGGCGGGCGCTGGCGCTGTTTCTGGCGGAGAGGAAGAGGCTGAAATGAGGGAAAGGAGTTAAATGAGTTGCATGGTTACAAGGGTTACATGGTTACATGAGTTACATGGTTACATGAGTTACATGGTTACATGAGTTACATAGGTTCCGCATCCGTCCCAGGCAACCAGGCAACCAGGCAACCAGGCAACCAGGCAACCAGGCAACCAGGCAACCAGGCAACCATGCAACCATGCAACCATGCAACCATGCAACCATGCAACCCATGCAACCCATGTAACCATGCAACCATGTAACCATGCAACCCATGTAACTGATTTAACTCATGTGACTCTCTGAGACTCCATGCCCTTTTCTTTCCTCAATCCCTGGTTCTGGCTGGGTGCACTGGCAATCGCGGCGCCCATTTGGCTGCACCTGCGGCGGAGGCGGGAGACCAATATAGTCGAGTTCACGGCCCTGCGGTTTCTGGAGGATCAGCCACAGCCGCGCCGCAGCCCGCTCCGACTGCGCGACCTCGTCCTGTTCGCGCTGCGCGTGTTGGCGCTGCTGGCACTGGTGGCCGCGTTCGCCTGGCCGTATCTGCGCGGCGCGAATACGGCCCCGATCCGGGAGAGCCGGGTCTATATCCTGGATAATACCCTGAGTCACCAGGCCAACGATGGATTCGCGCACGACCGTGACCGGGTTCTGAGCGACATCAGCAAGGGGCCCGGCGATGTGCAGATGGCGGTCATTGAGCTGACCTCAGTGCCGCGCGTGGTGGTTTCGTTCGGGGAAAGCCGGGAGGCGGCGAGGCAGAAGCTGAAGGAGTTGGAGCCGTCCTTCCAGCGCGGGTCCTACCTAGCGGCGTTCCGGCAGGCCAACTCGCTGTTGGGCAATTCGCTGGGCGACCAGAAGCGGATCATCCTGCTGGGCGACAACCAGGAGAACCAGTGGACCGAAAACGCGAACAGCCCGCCCTTCCTGCGCAACGTGCAGATCGACCTGCCCAAGATCAGCGCTCTCGGGCTGCCCAACCTATCGCTGGCCGAGCCGCGCGTGCAAAGGATCTTCCTGGGGGACAAGTCCCTGGTGAATTTCACGGTGAAGCTGGGCCATACGGGTGAAGCCAAGACGGCGAACATCCAGTTGCGCGCCAATGAGCAGGTCATTTTCAACCGCACGGTGGATTTGGTGAACCAGCCCGAGACGATCCTGCTCCAGTCTCAGTGGGAAGCCGACCCGGCGGCATGGTTGCGCGGCGAAGTCATCGTGGAAGGGCCGCCGGACGCGCTGGCGGGGGACAACCGGGTCTATTTCTCGCTCGCGCCGGTGATCGAGGGCAAGTTGGCGCTGCTGGCCCAATCGCAATATCTGCGCCTGGCGCTCTCGCCGGACGTGATGCGCGGCCAATGGGCGACGCGTGTGTTGGAGCCGACAAAACTCGCGGCCGAACTGGCCGCGAGTGAGGACGCCGACGTGCTGGTCGTGGAGAGCAATTACTTGCAATCAACCGACGCACGCAAGCTGCTCTGGCGCTACGTGACCAACGGGCGCGGTGTCCTGCTGTTGGTGAATCGATTGGCACCCGGCATCAGTGGCTGCCTGCGGGAATTGGGGTTCGAGGCTGAGGGGACGATCAGCACCCCAAAGGGCACCGCCGAGAAGTTCCAGTTCGTCTGTTCGAATCATCCTATCTTCCACCCCTTCCTCTCGTCGGACTATGGAGATCTGATGGATGTCAAAGTCACCAAGTACGTGCAGCTTAGAGGCAGCCAGGCTATGCCGCTGGTCTTTTCCGAAAAGGGCGCGGGGCTTTTCTTTCAGGGGACCAAGTTCCCGGGCAAGCTGTTCGTGGCGGCGTTTGGGCTGGACCGTGAGCACACTTCCTGGCCGGTGGACCAGACCTTCATTCCGTTCCTTGACCTGACGCTCCAGACTGCCCGGGCAGAGGACCCAACCCCAACGACCTTCGAGCCTGCCGAGATCAGCAAAATTCAACTGCCAGCCGGTTCCACGGCTAAGGAAGCCGTGTTGCGGGACGAACACCAGGTGCTGTCACGCGCGCCGGTAGAGCAGGGGAGGGCCCAGGTGCGAATGCCGGACAAGCCGGGCGTCTATACGCTAACGTATGACGACAGCACCCAGACCGAAAAGATCTTTAGCGTGAACCCGTCTCCGAAGGAATCGCAACTGGCATACGTGGATGCGCCGGAGGTCCTCAAGGTGTGGCAGGTGAATCTACCGGCGGGTAGCGGGAAAGCCGCGGCCGCTACGCGTGGTCCGCTGAGCCTCAGTGTCATCTTGCAACAGCGCTGGTGGTGGTGGATGGTGGTATTGGGTTTAGCCGCGTTGATGTTGGAGACGGTCCTGTCCGAGGCCCGAGTCCGGCAGGCAAGGGGGGGCGGAGGGGGTGCATGAGTTGCATGAGTTACATGAGTTACAAGGGTTACAAGGGTTACATGGGTTACAAGGGTTACATGGGTTACAAGGGTTACATGGGTTACAAGGGTTACATGGGTTACAAGGGTTACATGGGTTACAAG
>CAIWJG010000840.1 GCA_903912925.1 uncultured Verrucomicrobia subdivision 3 bacterium
CGGCGCAGG
This sequence comes from uncultured Verrucomicrobia subdivision 3 bacterium, assembly GCA_903912925.1. Taxonomy (GTDB): domain Bacteria; phylum Verrucomicrobiota; class Verrucomicrobiia; order Limisphaerales; family UBA8199; genus PALSA-1440. The sequence continues at coordinate 10 of CAIWJG010000840.1, forward strand.
TGGCGGGCGATTTTGGGAGCCACCCTGCCACGTTTGGATTCCATCTGCTTGACGAGCCGGACACCCAGGCCTTCCAGCCAGTCTGCGACGCCGTAGGCATAGTCAAAAAGGCCGCGCCGCGGTGCCATCCCTTCGTGAACCTGCTGCCGTGGCACATCGGCGTCAACTCCCGCGTGGGATATAGCGATTGGGGCGCCTACCTGGACGATTTCCTCAAGAAATCACAGGCCGAATTCCTCTGTTACGACTGCTATTCACAAATGCTGCCGGAGAAACTTGGGCTGTCCATGTACTTCCGCAACCTCACCCAGTACGAGGCGGCGGCCCGACGCGCGGGCGTGCCTTTTTGGACCACGATCCTGTCCGTCGGCCACTACAACTACCGGTGTCCGAGCGAAGACGACATCCGCTGGCAATTTAACTCGGCCATCGCTTACGGCGCCCAGGGCATCCTTTACTTCTTCTTCTACATGCGCAATCCGAACGACAACTACCGCCTGGCGCCGGTGGACGAATTCTGGGACCGCACGCCGCTGTTCGATGCGCTCAAACGCACCAACAAAGGCTTCCTCAAACGCTACGGGCGGCTGTTCCTCGACCTCAGGCTCGAAAAAGCCATGCAGTGGCCGGAGGCGCTGTCCGGCTGCCGCCTGTTCGAACCCGACGATCTCATAAAAGAGGTTTCCTCGGGAACGCATTCGCTGATCGTGTCGCGGTTCAAAGACAAGCAGGGGCGGCCCTGGCTGGTGCTCGTCAACAACAGCACGGTCAAGAGCGTCAATCCGGTTGTCACACTCCATGGCGCGGGGACACAGGCGTTCCAGATGAACTGGGAGCAGCAGGAAGTGGGAGCGGGCGTGGTGAAGAAGGAAGGCTGCGTCATAATAAGCCATTGGCTCGCACCCGGCCAGATGGAGGCATTCCGCATCGCACCCGCGCCGTAAGCTGGGGAAAAGCTGAAATTGGGAAAGCAGAAAGCAGAAATAAGAAAGTAGCACCCGACGTCAGTCGGGTCTAACCTTCCCCGATTCCCGTTCAAATAAGAAACGACGGAATGGAAAGCGCGGGCCTTTGGATTGCTGCTTTCTGCTTTCCCAATTTCAGCTTTCGTGTGTTTCGTGTATTTCGTGGTTTGAAACGCCGTTCTTAGGTTAATTGCTGATAGTTGAGCGCCCGGTCACTCCTTCCGCGGGAGCCAATTGCTCCAGTCGTTTGTGGCGTTGAAGAAGGCCTCGTAGCCCTTCGGCGTGTGCTCGCCGAGCTGGGGGTTGAGATGGGAGCCGAGCCACGCCTTGGGATCGCGCTGAAACTCCGCGAGCATCTGGGCGGCCGCGGCCCGGCCCTCCTGGTTCTCCACGTCCTTTTTGAGCAACGCTTCCAAGCGCTGAGTGACCAGCCCGAATTGTTTCGTGTCCGCTTGGGCCATGCGCGCATCCTGGGCTGCCAGGGTTTCAAGGAAATGCAGCGACTTGGCCCGCACCGAACGGGCGGTCTTCCACACCACGTCCCGCTGCGCGCGGATGTCCACGGTCTTGCTGCCTCCCGCCTTGAGGGCCTGGTCGTAGATGGCGACGGCTTTGAGACTCAGCGCGGCGCAGTCCTCCAGTCGCAAGCCGGCATCCTCGAATAGCCAGGGGTGTGCTTTGCTGTCCTGGGTGAGCATGAAGTTCCCCCGCCGGTTGGCCTTCCAGATCGGCGTGTCCCAGGTAGCGTTGATGATGGATGCCGGTTCCCAGTCATGGGAGCCGTCCTGATTACGATCCAGGCCCATGCGACCGATCATGTAGGTCGTGTCCCACGGGAAGGCCTCCACCGACTGGGCCACATACTCCCAGGCCTCGATCATGAGCGGTGCCGCCTTCGAGCCATAGGGTGCGGCTACTTTGCGCAGCAGCTTTTCCATCGGGGCACCGGGCGATTTCATCCAGGCCTGGAGCATCGCCGCGTTCACTGAGAAAGTGGTGGGCGAGAAGCCGTAGTATTCCTTGACCCCAACTACCCCCTCCATTTCGCGCCAGCCTTGCATTTGCTCGTATATGAGGCGCGGGAAGAAATCCTCCATCTGGTAGAGCGGCTTGTAGAGGGTGTGATCGAACTCGCCCAGCACCGGTATGTGGCGCTCGAAAGCCATGCGCACGAGGCGCTTGACGCCGAGATCCGATTTGAAGGAGCGGTCGTTGAAGGGGTAAACCTCGTTGCTGGTGGACGGATTCAGCACGAGGCCGAAATGAGCCGGCTTGACCTTGTCCAGGATGGTCACCACCTGGCCTTTGGACAGTTCCCAGGGCTTCCACCAGAGCGTGGTGTTGCGGCCACATTTCTGCATGGTCTCATTGAGGAGGTTCAGGAACTGCGGCAGCCGTTCGTCCAGGGGCACGCCGCTGCAGCGGGGACAGGGCCCGAATTCGCTGCAGAGCCAGGCCTGCTGGTCGAACGTGTAAACCAGGACATCATCCACCTCGGGGAAGCTGGTCATGAAGTCCGCCAGCAACTGCACATACTTCTGCTGCACGGCCGGGTCCAGGATGCAGGCGGGCTGGACGGGGCTGGCATTGAGCACTCTCGGGATGCCGAACTGGGCGATGGTGCGCAGGCCGTGCTTGCGCGCCTGCTTGATGCGGAAGGCGAATTTGGCGCGCTGCTCGGGGTCCAAGTCTTCAAGGTTGATGACCTCGTTGGCTGGCCGGCCTCCCCAGGCAATGCTGAGCTGGACCATGTTGACGCCCAGGGTCTTGATCTGCGCCAACTCCTCGTCGCTCCAGCTTATGTCCGGGACGGATGGGTTGCCGACGATGCCGACGAAATATTTGAATCCGCCGGGGTTACGCGCAGTGCGTGGCTCGGCCGCCAGGAGCCCCGGTAGAAGAGCGAGGATGAGCCCCAAAGCAGCAGTCAGGCTGGGCACCTGGGAGAGCAGCCAGCGACTTTGGCAGCGCATCCGGACCAGCAAGCGATCCCTCTCCTGCCTTCGGCACCCTCTCCCCATTAGTGGAGGAGAGGTACTGGGAGAGGGGGCCGCCACGATCGCTTCGAGGTTCATGCAAGGGCTTTGCTGCGAATTCGTTATCATGTTACGAGGTCAGTTCTTAGCAGTATCGGGCCTGGCAGTAAACAGGCTATTGGCAATCAAGCATCGCCGGCTGGATAATTTGGATTGGCAAACCGGGTCGCCGGACGTAATGCTCTCGCATGAGCACAGTCGCGGAAATCAGGGATACTTTGAAGCAGTTGCCGGTGCAGGAGGCGCAAGACGTCGCCCAATGGCTGCGGAAATACTTGGAGCACCAAAGCGACACTGAGCCCGCCTCGGCCAACAGAACCAAACTTAGCCAGCCCGACTATTGTCCCAATGCTTTCAACCGAAATGGCTACTTCGATTTTCCCAATTCTCTTAGCCATAGTAGGTAAGGGTCGAACGACCAATATCACCGACCTCCGCCAGAAACGAGCAGCGGCTGCGAATCCGACGGTGTAAAACCCAGAGCGCGAAAACTGCAGGGTGTAGCGGAGGTGGGGTGCATATGCTTGTTCGGCGTTTCATCTACCTAACGCGCTCAATGACTATCTCGAGCCTCCCCGGCTCGGCGCTCGTCCACTGCCTGCTGCAGCCTTCGCTTTGCCTCACGCAATTCTTTCTCAATCCTCTCCCTCTCGAGCCCACTAAAAAGCAACTCAGATGGAAGACGTTGGCCGCAGACGCCGCACAACACATTGCGCCTGCTGTAGATCACTGAACCACAGAATGGGCATTTTGCACTCACCGACTACTTTCCCGCCGAACAAGTGATCAGCCAGACCGGTCTATCTCCCCAATTTGGGAGGATAGGCCAATAAACCCTTGCGCCTGATGAAGCCTTTCCTTTCATCAGCCTCCCCTTTGCCAAGTCCCAGGCCCCGCGTAAAGTCAATTCGACCAATTCGACCAATGCTATCAGCTTGCGAGCTTCCAGAGAGCTGCCCCACAATCGCCATCACCTGCCCGAGAGGGGGGCAGCATCGGGTTTCGCTTCCACATCAGAACTGAATCGCCCGCCTTTCACCCGGCTTCATGGTAAGCTCCAGCGTCTTCGCTCCATAGCGCACGACGCACTTCTTTCCCGTCACGCTGCGCACCGTGGCGCGCGCCAGCTTCCCGTCCGACCACGCGATCTCCACTTCGAACCCGCCCCGCGCGCGCAACCCCTTCACCTGCCCTTTCGGCCACGCCTGCGGCAACGCCGGCAACAACTCGATCTCCCCGGCATGGCTCTGCAAGAGCATCTCCGCGATGCCCGACGCCCCGCCGAAGTTGCCGTCAATCTGGAACGGCGGATGCGCATCGAACATGTTCGGGTACGTGCGCGAGGGTTCGAGCAGATGCTTCAGGATGCTGTAAGTGCGGTCCCCGTCCTGGAGGCGGGCCCAGCAGTTGATGCGCCAGGCAATGGCCCAGCCCGTCGTGATGTCGCCGCGCTTGTTGAGCGAGGTGCGCGCGGCGGCGGCGAGTTCGGGCGTCTGGCGGGGGTTTATTTGCGCGCTCGGGTAAAGACCATACAGGTGGGAGATATGCCGATGCTGCTGCTCGGGCGCTCTCGCATCCCAGTCATCCATCCACTCCTGCAACTGGCCGTTCTTGCCCACCTGGTTCGGCGCCAGCCGCGCCCGGGCCGCCGCCAACTGCTGCCGCAGGCCCTCGTCCAGGCCCAACTCCTCCGCCGCCTGAATCGTGTTCGAGAACAGGTCGCGAATGATCTGCTCGTCCATCGTCGGCCCGGCGCACACCGAGGAAAAGTATGGATGCTGGTTCTCGGGCGAGATCGAAGGACAGGTGACCAACCACTTGTGCTTGGGCTCCTCCACCAGCGCGTCGAGGAAGAACTCCGACGCCCCTTTCAGCACCGGGTAAACGCTGGCCAGGTAGGCCCGGTCGCCGCTGAACCGATAATGTTCCCACAATTGGAAGCAGAGCCAGGCGCCGCCGCACGGCCATATTCCCCAGGACGGCCCGTCAATCGGTGCCGTGGCGCGCCACAGATCGGTATTATGATGGGTCACCCAGCCGCGTGCGCCATACATGGTCTTCGCCGTGCGCGCGCCGGTGACGCTGAGGTCTTTCACCATCCCGATCAACGGCTCCACGCACTCTCCCAGATTGCACGGCTCGGCCGGCCAATAGTTCATCTCCGTATTGATGTTGATGGTGTATTTACCGCCCCAGGGCGGATCCATGCTCTCATTCCAAATACCCTGCAAGGGCGCTGGCTGGCCGCCGGGGCGCGAGGTGGAGATCAACAGGTATCGGGCGAACTGGAAGTAAAGCGCCGCAAGCTGGGGATCGTTCCCCTCCGCGAATCGCCGGATGCGCTCGTCCGTTGGCCGCTTCGCGGCCTCGCTGGTGCCCAGGTCCAGCGACACCCGCCGGAACAGGTTCTGATGGTCCTTCAACTGCGCCGCCCGTATCTGCCGAAAGGAGCGCTTGGCCGCGCGCCCGATTTGATCCGAGACAATCTGCCCGGGATCACCGCTCACGTCCTGAAAGCTCTTGTAACTCGTCGCTGCGGCAACCAGCAGCGTGACGGCGTCAGCCTTTGTGACTGACAAGGTGTTGCCGGCCGCCGACACAGCACCCCCCTCGTTCAACACGCGCACTTGCGCCTCGAACTTCAACGCACCCTTGATCCCCTCGGCATCTCCGTTGGTGCCGCGCAGCATCAGTGTGTTTCCGCGCGCCTCGACAGTTCCCTGCTGCGGAGTGCGCAGGCCGGCGGTGAAGTTGATTTGGCCCCGCTTGTCGGCCGTCAGCCGAACCACAATGACCTGGTCCACCGCACTGGCAAACACCTCACGCGTGAACTTAACGCCGCCGACACTGTAGCTGACTGCCGCGGTGGCGGTATCCAGGTTCAACTCACGCCGGTAGTTCTCCGCCGCCGTCACCTCGGGAAAGGTCAGCAGCAAGTCGCCGAGCGTTTCGTAAGGCATCTGCCTCAGCGGTCGCGCCATCACCTTTTCGCTGATCAACCGCTCGGCCTGCTTATACTTGCTCTCGAAGATCAGCCGCCGCACTTCCGGCAGCGCGCCCAGCGCTTCCGGGCTGGCCGGATCGTAAGGCCCGCCCGCCCAAAGCGTGCCCTCGTTCAGTTGCAGCCGCTCCTCTCGCACCCCGCCAAACACCATCGCGCCCAGCCGCCCGTTCCCGACCGGCAGCGCCTCCGTCCAGACTTTCGCGGGCGACGGATACCAAAGGCACAACGGCTCGCTGGGCGCGGAGGCTGCCCCCAGCAACTGCGCGTCGGGCACCGAGTTGGAGGCGGCCAACGCTCGCACCCCAGGCAGGCTGGCGAGCAGGATGGTCATACAAAGGGCTCTCAAGGATAGGTTGATTACATTCATACGATTACCCGTGCAGCGTGCCAAACGCCGGGCGAAGGCACAAAGGCCAATTTCTGCTTGGAGATCGTCATGGTGGGCTTGGGATAGGTCACCAGCATAAATCGAAAGCCCAGTGAAGTAAGGGAAAGACTTCACGGGGCAAGCCGCATGGCCAAGCTGGTCCCCGTGACCTGCCGCAGCCTTGGTCCAAAAACGCCTGTTGAGCCCCCGAGTCAGCTTGAGTATCTTATCAAGGTGAGTCCGACGGTGTTTCGATACAGGAATTACCGCTTTTACTTCTTCTCTCGAGAGGAACCGCGGATGCACGTGCATGTCGAATCACCGGACGGCGAGGCTAAGTTCTGGCTGGAGCCGGGAATCGAGCTTGCGCTGAGTAAGGGCCTAAAGGCCATCGAATTGACAGAGCTGAGACGAATTGTTGAGGAAAGGCAGAATGAAATCAAAGATCATTGGCGGCGGCACTTCGGCGGTTGAGGTGCTCAACGTTTCGCCTCATGGCTTTTGGCTTTGCGTGGCCGGGCATGAGCACTTTCTCGACTTCGAGCAGTTCCCGTGGTTCCGCAAGGCGACGCTCTCGCAGTTGTTCGCGGTCGAACTCCACCGCGGTGAGCATCTCTATTGGCCCGAACTGGACGTGGATTTGGATTTGGACCGCATTGCGCATCCGGAGAAATACCCGCTAATCGCGAAGTAAGCCCAGTGAAGTAAAGGAAAGACTTCACGGGGCAAGGCTGGGGAAAAATCCACGGTTGCCAGGCAAGCGCCCGGAGCGGGCATAGTCCCGCGGTGCCATAGCGGCAGGGGATTCAAGCCCAGAGGTATGGAATTGGGGCAAGGTTTGGCCGAGTGGTGGTTGAGGTTATTCCCGCACCGACCCGCCGGGCCGCCCAAATGACGGCTTGAAAAAGGTGGATTTGATTCTATTTTGGAGCAGCAAACGCAAGGACCGGGGCCGCGTGAGGCGGTTCGGTCCGAAGCCCAGTGAAGTAAAGGAAAGACTTCACGGGGCAAGCAGTCTGCAGAACAGCAGTGGGCCATATTGATGCAAACGAACCGCCGCACCTGGCAATCCTTTGATGAAATGCGCAAAGCCGCCGAGCGAGGCGACGCGGCGGCGCAGTGTTATTTCGGCATTTGCTATCAGACCGGCCAGGGGGTGGTGCAGGACTACGACGAAGCTGTCCGCTGGTTCCGTCGCGCCGCCGACCAGAACGATGAGGCGGCGCAGTGTTACCTGGGTTTCTGCTACCAGGCCGGCCTGGGGGTGCCGCAGGAATACGGCCAGGCGGCCAAATGGTTCCGCGAAGCCGCCGAGCAGGGCGATCCCGCCGCGCAGTTCAACCTGGGGGTGCTCTACGAGACCGGCCAGGGCGTGCCAAAGAATTACGCGGATGCCGTCAAGTGGTATCATGCCGCCGCGGAACAGGGTGAGCCCCAGGCGCAGTTCAACCTGGGCGTGTTTTACGAAACCGGCCAGGTAGTGCCGCAGAATTTCGAGGAGGCGGTGAAGTGGTATCGGGCCGCCGCCGATCAGGAATGCGCACCCGCCCAATGCAACCTGGGGCTATGTTACGAAACCGGCCGGGGCGTGCTGAAGAATGTGCGCGAGGCGGTCAAATGGTTCTGCCGCGCCGCGCGCGCGGGCGACAAGACCGCCCAACACAACCTGGGTGTGTATTACGCGTCCCTCGAAGCCGCCGAGGAAGCTACTGCCGAAGGCGAAACCCCGACCACTACCCCCAGCGACGCAACGGCCTGAGGCGCGGCCGCACATTCGCGGACACGGGGCACCTATGTCCCATGCCGCTAGCTCAACGACCGCAAGGTTGAGGTAATACTCCTCATCGAAATACTTCGAGATGCGGTTCTCCTGCACCCCGAGCTGGATATGTTTGTGATGCACCTGAAGGTCCGACTCGATCACCCAGTGATGGCCGTCCAGGCGCTGGCCCTGGAACAGGAAAGCGTGCGACCAGGCGCCCCAGTGTGCCCGTTCGTCCAGGTGGCGTTCGGCGCGGCAGATCACCTGGTCAATAAGCGTGACGCCCCCGGAAAGCCCGATGCGCCCGGGCCGGGCGTGGAGTTCCAGAAACTCCCGGTTCGACAAGCCGGTCACTACCACGGTTTGCTCCTGGGTTACGTTGGGCTGCATGGAGACAGCGCTGGCTGGAAGGGTAAGCCGAAGTGCGAGCCAGGCAAGATCTTCCTGACGGGCTGACGGGCAAGCGGCATCCTCGGATTTCGGGCTTCGGCCTTCCTTCGGATTTCGACCCTCGGGTTTCGGATTTCCGCCGCCACTCACTCGCTCCCCCCGAAAGCACTGAGCGCGGCCCGGTTCACTTTCTGCTAATTCAGCTTTAAGAATGCCCCGGAATGCGCTACAGTAACCTCCAGAGATAGGCATTTGGCTCCATGAACACAGTCTTAATCATCGACGACGACCCCGACTACCGCAAGTTCATGGGTGGCCTCCTGAAGGACCGGGGCTGGCAGTTGCTCGAGGCCGAGAGCGGGAACGCGGGCATCGAGTTGGCGAAATTGCACCGGCCGGACGTAGTCCTCTGCGACCTGCTGATGGCCAGCGGCAACGGTTTCCAGGTCTGCCGCGAGTTGCGGGGCAACGACGATCTGCGGCACACCAAGATCGTCGTCGTCTCCGGCCGCCATGTCGAGAAGGACCGCCAGGCCGCCTTCAAGGCTGGCGCGGACGAATACGTCACCAAGCCGATTGATCCCGACCGTTTGGTTCTCCTGCTCTCCCGCATCGTCGCGCGGTCTGGCAGCGTCGCGGCGCCTCCCGCTCCGGTTGTTCCCCTCGCACCGGGGCCGGCGTATGTGAGGTTCTGGGGCGTGCGCGGTTCCATTCCGACGCCGGGTCCAACGACAGTCCAATACGGCGGCAATACCTCCTGTGTCGAAGTCCGCGCCGACGGTCAGATCATTATTCTCGACGCCGGGACCGGGATGCGTTTGTTGGGGCAGCAGTTGGCGGCCGAGTTTGAGTCGCAGCCGATCGATGCCACGCTGTTGCTGACGCACACGCATTGGGACCATATCCAGGGCCTGCCGTTCTTTCAGCCGGTCTATAAGCCGCAGAACCATCTGCGTATCCTCGGCTTCGAAGGTGCGCGCCACGGCCTGGAGGTCGTGCTGGCGGGCCAGATGGAAAGCCCATTCTTCCCCATCGGCCTGCGCGAAGTGCCCGCCAACGTCCGCATCGAGGAACTGCAGGAGATGAGCTTCAATGTCGGGCCAGTCCGCGTGGAGGCCACCTTCGCCAATCATCCCGGCATTTGCGTTGGCTATCGTCTATTCACCTCCGGGGGCTCGATCGCGTTCTTCCCCGACAACGAGCCGTTTCCTGAGGCTGCCCCCCCGACGCGAGCCGCGGGCGGCGCGGAGGCGTCTGCGCGGCCCTTTGCCAAAAGCGAGAACCGGAAGATGATTGAGTTCTTGCGCGGCACCGACGTGCTGATCATGGACACGCAGTACGACGCCAACGAATACAAGCACCATACCGGCTGGGGCCACGGCTGCCCCGATGACGTGGTGTCTCTGGCCCTTGAGGCCGAGGTGAAAACGCTTTACCTCTTCCACCACGATCCCAGCCATGACGACGCCAAGATCTCCCAGATGCTGGAGCAGGCCCGTAAACTCGTCGCCGCCCGCAAGGGCAACCTCCACATCGAGGCTGCCCGCGAGGGGGCAATGGTGGAGCTGCCAGCCAGGGTGCAGGCGTAACGAGGCCCCTGCCTGCCCTCTCATTAACACCGGTGCTTTAGCCCGGTGGTGCGCACGGCTGCAATCGTGGAGCCGTTTCAACGGCTTCCCGTCCCGCGCGGCACACGGTTGAAACAGTTCGAACCCCAAGAGCGCGTTCCGCCGCTGGGCTAAAGCACCGGGGTTAATGGGAGCCGCTGTCAGGAGGGTGACAGTTTCCAGTTGAACGATCCCGGCAGGTAGTGAACCCTCGCCGCCATGTTTGAGCTGCTCAAGACCGACCTAACCTCCAAGGCGCGCCTGGGCCGGTTGACCACGCCGCACGGCGTCGTGGACACGCCGGTCTTCATGTCCGTCGGCACACAGGGCAGCGTGAAAGCGATTGACCCGCGCGAGCTGCGCGAGATGGGCACGCAAATCATCCTCGGCAACACCTATCACCTCAATATCCGGCCCGGGATGGACATCATCCGCGCCGCGGGCGGGCTGCACCAGTTCATCAATTGGCCGGCGCCGATCCTCACCGACAGCGGCGGGTTTCAAGTGTTCAGCCTGGCAACCATCCGCAAGATCCAGGCGCACGGCGTCGAGTTCCGCTCGCACCTGGACGGCTCGCTGCTGTTCCTCGGGCCCAAGGAAGCCATGGCCATCCAGGCCGGGCTCGGCTCGGACATCGCGATGGTGTTTGACGATTGCCCGCCGCACACCAGCACGCCACGCGAGCTGCGCGCCGCCGTGGAGCGGACCATGCGCTGGGCGGCGGAATGCCGCGAACAGCCGCGCGCTCCGGGGCAGATGGTCTTTGGCATCGTGCAGGGCGGCTCCACGGCGGCGATGCGCGAGGAGTGCGCGAAGGTGCTGGTGGCGCTGAAATTCGACGGCTACGCCATCGGCGGAGTGAGCGTGGGCGAGCCGGAGCCCGAGATGATGCGGGCAGTCGAGATGACGGAGCCGTGGCTGCCAGCCAATCAGCCGCGCTACGCGATGGGTCTCGGCACACCGGCGCAAATGGTCGAGCTGGTCGCCCGCGGCGTGGATATGTTTGATTGCGTTCTGCCGACGCGGGTGGCGCGCAACGGCACGGCCTTCACGCGCAAGGGCAGCATCAGCATCAAGGCCGGGGCGTGCAAAGCGGATTTCCGGCCTATCGAGGAAGACTGCGATTGCTTCGCGTGCCGGCATTTTACGCGAGCGTATCTGCGGCACCTGCTCAACGTGGGCGAAATCCTCGGCCTGAGAATGTTAAGCGTCCACAACACAAGCATGTATCTACGGACTATGGCCGAGATGCGCGCGGCGATTGCGGCGGGGACGTTTGCCGAGTTCCGGCGCGAGTTCGTGGCCAACTACGTGCCGACCAAGAAGGTCCTGCTGGCCCGCGCCGCCGATGCGGAGCGGTAATGTTCATGCCGGCTGGGCTTGGAACCCCAGCAGGTCCTTGAACCAACGGAAGGCGGCGCGCAAACCCGCATCACGCACACCTGACAAGCCGTAGATGGCCACTAACTCCTCTTCATGCCCGCGATAGCGCGGCGGCAAGAGCATTGCCGCGCTAAGCCCTTCGCCCTCAACTCTCATAATCTGCGAATAGAACAGTCCCTTGGCCACGGCGTATTGGCCCTCGGGCAAAACCAGCACGCGTTCGGGCAGCACCAGCCAGGGGTGGTACTTCAGGACCAGGCTGCCCTTTTCGTCGCGCAGCAGCTTGCCGTAGGAGCGGGCGGGCACCTGGTTGATCTTGCGGGCCAGGAACAACCGATTAACCGCGCTGTCAGGGTGGAACCGCTTGCGTCGCAGCGTGACAAACTCCCAGACGAAGACCCACCCGAAGTGCGACAGGCGGAATGACCAACCGGCGATGAAGTAGGCAATGCCAATGATAATAAGCGCGCAGACCGCACCCAGCCACGGATTCACAAACGCGGTCGCCGTAACCGTCAACAGCACCAACAGGCGGAAGCCTTTGAGCGCAGTATCCACGATCGCGAAGGGGCTGAGCAGGATGAGGACGTTAATGGCATTAGAGGCCAGGAGCACTATGAAGAAGGCGAGCATTCCCACCGGCACCAGGAGACCATTGCCCAGCCACGAAAGGTTAATCGCCGCCAGGAAACCGCTCGCGCCGGACAGGGATGCCTCGGGCTCCGTGTGCGGAAATACTGCGATGACCAGCGGCACGAAGGCTCCGGTAGCGATCAGCCCGCTGATCTTGTGTTCGATGGCATCCGCTACGTCGAGCGGCTTCTTCAACAGCCTGGGCGCCGCGATGCCGACGGTGTCCTTGAGAAAGCAGGCGGTGACCAAGACAAAAGCGGGAATCCAAAACCACGGCTGCGCAAACCAGGGCAGGCGGGCGCGTTGCTGCGGAGTCTGAGCGTGAAAGTATTTCCACGCGCCGACCGTGCTGACGCCCAACAACGGGGAGATGGCGACGCCCGTGATCTCGGATATTGCATGGGCCAGCTCCGTGCCCGGCGTGGCTGAGTTAGTGGCCGACGCCGGTTCCGCTTGAGCAACCGCGCATGGGGCTGACGGACACCAGTAACGGGCGGTCAGGGCAATAACGGCGGCCAATAGGACGAATCGTCGCATGCCCCAGAGCCTCCGCCTTTTTCCGAGGTCTGTAAAGCAGGGCATTCGCCGCGAGGCGGGGCCATGAGCTGCAACCGGAAGTTGAGTTTGGGCCTGCGGACTCGAAATCAGGAGCGCTTGACAACTGCACGCGAAAAGTGAAAGGATACTTTCGGCGCCAACGTAGCTCAGTTGGTAGAGCAGCGCGTTCGTAAGCCTCTGAGGATTCACAGAAACCCTGTAAGAGCTCGTGCAAGAACAACTTCCAAACCTTAGGCGTAATCCTAACATTATGGCCCGCGAGCACCCTGAGAGCGTGAAGCGTTTGAGCGTAGAGCGTGGTGACCTCGAACGCGCTGCGACGCTCCACGCTCTTACGCTCCACGCTCGCCGGACGAAACCCCGAGGA
>CAIWJG010000841.1 GCA_903912925.1 uncultured Verrucomicrobia subdivision 3 bacterium
GCAGACAGTGTCTGTCGAATTCGGGTCGGGCAAGGCCGCACTGCGTTTTGGCCACCTTGGGGGATGAGCATGGGTTGGTGCGACGCGGTTGAACGCATTGGGAGCGTTGATTTGTTCGACAGTGTCGAACGAATCACCTCCGGTGGGTAGGCGAGGTAGAACAGGCGCGCTCGGGTGAGATTGGGGCGCGAAAAACCTCGGCCAAACCTGGCTGTCAGGTCCCGCGCCAGCCTCTCCAGCACCTGCGCGCCGTAATCAGCCCGCAGCTTTCCTCGCATCTCGAATTCGGAAATTCGCCTGCCGGTTTCCCAGTACGCCGCCGTCGTAATGGCATTGACTGTGCGCACACTACCACGCCGGGCGGTTTCCAGGATTGCAACAATACCGTCGCGCAGGTGCTTGTAACCAGCGAGTCCTGGGACAAGGATGGGTTTCATAGCGTGGGCGAGGATGCGCGTGGGAACCAGTTCCGCACCAGCGGTGCGGAATTGGCAGCGCCACAGATTATGCTGATCACGGAATGACGAGTTCGGCCCGCCCAGGGTTGGAGTGGGGCTTGGCCGAATTTCCGCAACAGTGTCGCGGAAATTAGCGGTTCTTCATTCATGCTTTCGCCACCTCCTGAAGGAGTTTCTCCAGTCCGCTGGTGATTTCCCGTTCCACCTTGAGCGTCTTGGCAATCAATTCCGCGGGGTCTTCCTCCGGCGCCTTCTCCGCCACCTGCGGTTTGTAGCGTCCCGCCGCCAGATTGTAATCGTTCTCGGCGATGGTTCTGATCTTGGCCCACCAGCACTTCACCTCTTCCGTTCCCGGTGGCAAGAGCGCCCCGGCCTCCTTGCCGGGCGGCTTCTTGAACCCGGATGCTTTGAATGTCTTCCACTGGCGCAACATCTCAGGGATATCATTCCGCTCCGGCGTTTCCGGGCGTCCGCCCCCCGTGATCTTGTCCGGGTCGTAGCCGTCGTTGTTGATCTGGTAAAACCACACCCGCCGCCCATCCCCCTTTTCTGCTTTCTGCTTTCTGCTTTCTGCTTTGGCTGTTTCCGCCGGCTTTCTGAACACGAGGATACCTGTCTTCACCCCCGCGTAGGGTTTGAAGACGCCCGCCGGAAGCGAGATGACCGCCAGCAATTCGTAATCCTCCAGCAACTTCTTCCTCAGTTCGATGTGGCTGCTCGTGGAGCCAAAGAGCGCTCCTTCCGGCACGATAATGGCGCATACGCCGCCGACTGCGAGCGACTCCATCGCCAGCCCCAGGAAGAGCAGTTCGCTCTTCTTGGATTGCGTGGGCAGGTCCTTGCGGATGGATTCCGTGGGCAGCATGCCTGCAAACGGCGGGTTCATCAGGATGCACTTGTAGCGTCGGTGCAGGTCCTCATCGCTCATGCCGCCGAGTTCGGACAGGGAGTTGGCCCGCTTCACGTGCGCGTTGCGGATGCCGTGCAGCACCAGGTTCATCATGGAAATGCGCATCATCTGCCGGGACACCTCGAAACCGAAAATGGACCGCTCCAGCAGTTCCCAGTCGGGAATCTTCTCCCCGGCTCCCTTGCGGTAGGTTTGCAGGTTGGGGATTCCCTTCCGGGCTTGCGCCAGCGTCCAGCCCCGGTCTGCCAGCCATTCTTCCCCATAGATCGGCACCTCCCGCGGCTCGGCGGAATACTTGGCCAGGATGTGCTCCACGCAATCCACCAGGCACCCGGCCGTGCCGCAAGCCAAGTCGCAAATGGTGTCGCCCAGGTCGGGGTCCACCATCTCCACCATGGCCATGCGAATCTGGCGGGGTGTCCGGAACTGCCCCATGTCCGACTGCGGCTGCCGGGAAAGGTACTGCAGCAGATACTCGAAGATGTCGCCCTTCACGTCCGGCCCCAGCTTGCCGAATTGGAAGGTGTCCAGGCCGTCAATGACCTCCTTCAGCACATGCGGGTCTTCGATCTCCAGCTTGGCGTCCTGGAAATAGATCGCCACCTGCGGCTCTTCCTTCAACAGCGAGGCCATGTAGGGAAAGACTTCGTCCCTTACAAAGTCGCGCAGTTCCTTCCCGCTCTTGAACCGCCAGTTGCTCCACCGGTAGCGGCTCGCCTGGTCGGGGAAGAGCGGTTTGCCATTGCCTTTGCCCTTGAGCAGCCGCGCCTTTAACTCCAGTTCCGCCTCGCGCTCATCGAGCAGCTTCAAATAGATGAGGTAGGAAATCTGCTCCACGAACAGCGTCGGCACTGCCAGCCCCCCGCCCCAGAGGATGTTGCAGATGCGGTCCAGTTTGCTGCGGATCTCTTGGTTCATGGAACGAGCATCTTAACCACAGATGGATTCAGATGGACACAGATGGAAACCGCTAAAGCGGTTGTGAGGGCACCGGGGTCAGCGCACACCCAACTGAAGTTGGGTGTTAATGAGAGGTGGAGAGGCAGCATGGTCAGGTGCAGGCGGCGCGTTTGGGAAAGAGGGTCTGGTTCATATCGGCGATGATGGTCTGAAGGCCCTGCTCGCCAAAAAGCTCGATACCGACATCGGCGGCATTCAGGATCGAGAGCGGAGGCTCGAACAAGTCTTCCAGTTCGACCTTGCCGGTCGCCAGCCCGCGGTTCTTCAGCAACGCAAGGTATTGCGCCTGCTCGGGCGTGACGTTCTTGGACACGAGCCAGGCATGGAAGTTCTCGGTCACTTCGTCGTCCTTACTCTTCAACTTCTCCAAGCCCAACGCGTGGCGGACAAACTCGACGAGGTTGCCGGCGGCCCGGCGATACGCGGCACGGAGGTTCTCCTCGTTGAAGTAGTTCTCCGGGCGGTTCAGTTTCTCGGTCAGGGCGCGCGCTTCTGCCTCCGTCAGTGGCTTCCCCTCCTTCACCTTCTGGATTACCGGGTCGTCTTTGGCCGCTTGCTTGATCGCGTCTTCCCAGTTCGTAACATACACCTTCTTGTCCACCCGCTCGCCCGTCGGACCGACCTCTACATACGCCAGCGAGTCGAGCCAGTCATCCTGGATGCCCAGTTCCACCAATTCGGCTGGCCCGCCCGGCGGGCGTTTGCCGCCGCCGCCAGCCGCGCCGCCGCCAGCCGGACCTTCAAAGATGTCCATCTCGCTGTCGTTGAAGTACTCGTGGTTGCGGAAGAAGTCGTAGATCACGAACCGCTTCTTGCCGATGTGCGGCGCCGTGCGCGTGCCCCGCCCACGTATCTGCTGGTACAGGATCGGGCTGAAAATCTTCCGGCAGAGAACGATGTGGAGCACTTCGCGGCAGTCAAACCCGGTCGTCAGCATGTCCACGCTGACCGCCACCATCGGATAGACCTCCTTCTTGAACCGCCGGATGGCCGCGGCGGCATCCGGAATGTCCGAGGTGATGATCTCCGCATAACGCCCGTCGTGCTCGGGATGAAGCTGGTTCAGGTAGTAGGCCAGCCGCGAAGCATGATGTTTCGTCAGGGCGAATACGATAGCCTTGCCCGGCCCTGCCTTCTGCTTTGGCGCAAGTTCCTTATAGGTCTCCCAGGCCAGCCGGTCGAACTCCTGCATCATCTTCCGGTTCGTATCCTCGTTCGTCCACTCCCGCTCAAACTCGGCCGGGTCGAAGGTCTCCCCGTTGATGGTCGCCCCCTCTGCGATCAGATGCGTGATCCGCTTCGCGAACCGGTATGGAGCCAAGTGGCCTTGCTCAATCGCCGTGACGATGGAGAAGGCAAAATCCGGTTGGCCTGTCTTGCACTGGTAAAACTGGTAGGTGTTCCGGTCAATGTAAGCCGCGGGCGTGGCAGTCAGCCCAATGTGGAAGGCGTCAAAATGTGTCAGCGATGCCTGCCACGCGCCGTAGATGGACCGATGGCACTCGTCGGCAATGACTATGTCGAAGTAGCCGCTGGTGAACTCGTTGTAGCGCCCAATCATCGTCTGGAGCAGGCAGACGGTGATTTGCTTGTGCTGGATCGCCATGCCCGCCTTCAGCCAATAGCTGCTGTATTCCGGGCACAAGTCCTGCAACGCCCCAATTGCCTGCTCGGCCAATTGTTCTCGGTCCACCAGGAACAGCAACCGCTCCGCCCGCCCAGCCTTGAACATCCGTTTTGAGTGCAGGCATATCACGTCCGTCTTGCCGGTGCCGGTCGGAAGTTCCACCAGGAAACGCCGCTTCCCCAACTCCACCGCATGGTCGAGCGCCCGCAAAATCTCTTTCTGGTAGAGCCGCACAATCCGCACCTCCCCCACCCGGATGAAATCGTCAGGAATGGGCACCGTGGCCAGCGGCTTGGCTTCTTTCCTCAGGTAAATCAGACGCTCCAGGTCGCGCCGGGAGTAGAAGGAACTCACGATGCGGGCATCGTCGTTCTCGTAATCCCAGAAGTAGGTCAAGTCCCCGTTCGAGAGGAAGATAAAGGGCGCACCGATGCGCTTGGCCATCGGCAGTGTTTGCTCCTTGGCCGTATAGGGGTCAATCCGCCCTCGCTTCGCCTCCGTCACCGCCAATGGCCGCCCGTTTGCCGCCAGCAGCACGTAATCCGTCCGGCGCCCCTCCTCCTCTTCGGAAACCTCAGTGCCGGCGGGGGCATCGTGGAGCACAGCGGGGCCCGAGACGGAGACCTCCGTGCGCACCTGCGATTTGTCCGCAGGGTCCCACCCCGCCTGCCGGAGGAGCGCATCTATCAGGATGCGCGCATCCGCTTCTGAATCATGTTTGCCCATCAGTGAAATCGGTTGCCAATTCGCGGCCAGTATTGCCGGGCGCATTCGCGAGTTCCTGGTACGGAGTCCCGGCTTTAGCCGGTCTGGCGC
>CAIWJG010000842.1 GCA_903912925.1 uncultured Verrucomicrobia subdivision 3 bacterium
CGTCCCCGGTTGCGTTCGCCAATCACGAAGACCTGGGGACGAGCCGTCCCCGCCCCTGCCGCGTACGCTTGGGCGACCTGAACAGTTACCACGGATTTTGGCCCCTGTTCCGATATACCACGGGACCGCATTCCAGATTATGGTCCTCCTGCGATCGATCGCCGCTTCCAGGTTTAACTCAAAGAAGTTCTTTGCCGTTTCATCGGGGTTGTTGCGTGAGACGAAACCCGAGCGCACAGCCTTTGGTCCTGGAGCTTCGAGCAGGAACAGAATCTGAGCCTCCACTCCCCCATCCCACGGATCGAAATATGGGATGGCGGCGCCTGGGCCAGCCTCCGTCCGGAGGCTCTCGACAAAGGAGGTCAGTGGAGCAATGTGCGCCTTTTGTAGCTGACTTAGGCGAACCTGTCGCGCTTCGGGGTCGCCGAGGAGTCTGGCTCGATCAAGATTCATGTGTATGCTGGTGTCCAACTATTCATCTACACGGAAAGTTTTCGGCCTGAGGGCGGATTGGTGCCGGAACGCGGGATTGCTGGCCGCTGCCTTGAGCATGAGGCGAGACTGGGCACATGGGGCACGGCGGGCAAGTAAGAAGAGCATGACAGTAAGAAGAGCATGACCCGATACCTTATTTCCGCTTCCGGATTTGCGCGGCTCGGTAACCGGCCAAGGTCACAAATTGGCCCGAAGCGATTTCTGCGCGCACAGCAGGCTGCGCTTTGTCGTAGGCTTGGATGTCGGCCAGCTCCTCCCCGGCCTCGCGCAGACGCTCGTAGGCGCGCAGGTCTAGCAGGACGCCCACTCGCTTGCCCTCGGCGTCAGTAATGAATTGTTCGGCTTTCAGCGCAGCGGTCTTCACGCCCCCAAAGTAACTGCCAGACCGAGGCTCGACAACCCTTCTGCGGAATTCTGTTGGCGGGTTACTTGACAGGCTGTGCGACCACGCCCACGCTTGCGGCGATAACAGCTTTCATCATGCAGAAACAATCTCATCGTCTGACGCGCGCGCGGGCCGGCTATCTTTGAAAAGGACCGCGTGGTGCAGAACGCGCTACGCCTGGTTCAAGGGGCGGCGATTCTTCAAGTGCCGATCTTCGCGACGGAGCAATACCGCAAGGGGCTGGGCTTGACCGTGCCGGAGGTTGCCGCGGCCATCCCGGGGTTTGCCCCGAGGGAGAAGCTCGCGTTCAGCGCGTGTGGCGCCGGCGGCTTCGCTGCCGCCCTCGAGGAGCAAGCAGGTTTCTGACGCCGTGCTCTGCTGCAACTGCTGCCCGGCAAACGCTCCGATCAAGAGCTGGCCCAACCGGTCGTCCTGCCACTGCGGGAGAACCAACTGCAACTGCAGGACAAAGGGTTAAGAAGGTTCTTGCCGGGCCAGCTTGGCGACCGTAGCCTGCGGTCAGCAATTCACTATGAATATGCGTATGAAGATACAAAGACATTTTTCCAGGGAGCGGACCCACCAGTGTTACCCTCGCGCTTTCACACTCATTGAACTGCTGGTGGTCATTGCCATCATTGCCATCCTGGCGGCGCTGTTGCTGCCGGCGTTAGGCCGGGCGAAGCTCAAGGCCCAAGCCATCCAGTGTATGAACAACAATCGCCAGCTCATGCTCGCCTGGCGGATGTATGCCGAGGACAACAATGACCAGTTGCCTTACGGCTACGCCCTCGCGCCGATGGCGCAATATGCCTGGGTTCCATCCGGGAATCCATGGGACTTGGATCTGGGCAATCCCACCCTGGCGGGCAACTGGGACCTGGATAACACCATCAAGAAGAGCCTGCTGTGGCCTTACTGCGGCAACAGTGTGGGCATCTGGCATTGCCCGTCCGATAGGAGCCTGGGCCAGAAGCCTTCCGGCGAAAAGGTGCCCCGTCCGCGCAGCATGTCCATGAACATTTGGACCGGCGGCAGAGGCGACACGCCGGACCCCAGAGGAGGCTGGAGTCAAGGCTCCAACTGGAAGGTCTTTCGCAAGCAGACGGAGATGATCCGGCCCGGGCCTTCGATGACTTTTGTGTTTCTGGAAGAGCGGGAGGACAGCATCAACGATGGCTTCTTCATTGTGCAAATGGATGGCTACCCGGACATCTCGAAGACGGTCATGGTTGACTTTCCCGCCAGCTATACTCCACGCGGTTGAGATGATTACTTAAAGATTGACGCCGTTGGGACTGGCTGTTAGGGGAATGTCTCATGATTTGCCTCTCTTTTACCGCCACTGATCGGGCCGCACTGGCAGCCGAGCGATATCTGCATCCTCACC
>CAIWJG010000843.1 GCA_903912925.1 uncultured Verrucomicrobia subdivision 3 bacterium
AAATGAAGATGAACGCAGAGACGCAGAGGAACGCGGAGAAACGCAGAGAGAATGAAGCCTCTGCGGTTCTCTGCGACTCTCTGCGTCTCTGCGTTTCACCCGTTTTGGCAAGCATCCGGATAAGCAAGGGATGAACCACCTGAAAAGAGCAGAAATCATGAAAGCAGAAAGCAGAAATAAGAATCGGCGGAATGGAAAGCGCGGGCCTTTGGATTTCTGCTTTCTGCTTTCCCAATTTCAGCGTTTCCCTTGCAGGAAGAACCTCCCATGAATTTGTTATCACCCATTAACCAAGGCAAGACTATGCATTCGACCAATGGTATTCGTAAAACCGCGTTTTCATCCGTCATTCCCCTGGCCGGGTTGCTGCTGGCCGGCCTCCTGGGCGGGGCTGGCGTCCAGGCGGGGCAAGTTGATCTTACGCCGCCGCCGGGCAGCGTGGCCTTCGGCACCTCGGTCACCGCGCTGACCAACGGCAATTTTGTGGTAACCGATCCCAAGTGGACTGACGGCGTCAATGCCAGCCTGGGGGCCGTTTATCTGTATCACGGGGCCACGCTGACGAATATCATGCGGATTGTCGGCAGCCACGCCAATGACCAGGTGGGCAGCGGCGAGATCCAGGTCATCACCAACGGGAACTTCCTCATTTTAAGCCGTTACTGGGCTAACGGCAGCGCGACCAATGCCGGCGCGGTCACCTGGTGCAGTGCCAGCACTGGCCCGATCGGCAACGTCGGTTTCTCCAACGTGGTGTCCAGCGCCAACAGCCTGGTGGGGGCTTACGCGAATGATAGTATCGGCTATAATAGCCAGTACTCCTACCAACTACAGATCTACATTCTCTCCAACGGCAACTATGTTATCCACAGCCCCGGCTGGAACAGCTTCCTCGGAGCGTCGACTTGGGGCAGCGGCAGCACCGGGGTGGTTGGGGTCGTCAGTTCCAGCAACAGCCGCGTGGGACGCGTGGCAAACGACTTCTCTGGTGGGGAAATCAACGCTCTTCCCAACGGCAATTATTGCATCTGTCTGCAGGTTTATGACGACCAACAAAAGGATCAAGGTGCCACCTCCTGGTGCAGCGGCACCGCCCCAAGCACAGGCCAGATCAACTCTGGCAACAGCCTCATGGCGGGCTACGGGTATCCCGGGTTTCTCCAGCTTCCCAACGGAAATTACGTGGTCTGTTCGTATGCGAAAAATGTCGGCGGAAACACTGCTTCCGGCGCAGCCACCTGGGTCAACGGCTCCACTGGCTTGCCTACGGGGTACCCCAATAGCGGTAATAGCCTTGTGGGACAATCCTATGCTGGAGTTGGCGTCCGGATTTACCTATTGGCCAACGGGAACTACGTCGTGGGCAGTACCTGGGATAACAACTATGCCGGCGGGCTTACCTGGTGCAACAAGGACGGTTCGACTGTGGGCTACGTCACAACGGGCAACAGCGTTTATGGCGCAGTCGCCTCTGACTGGTCGGTTCCCCCAGTCACCTGCTTGTCCAACGGGAATTTCGTGGTTGAGTCATACGCCGCCTACTATCCCGGAAGCGGAGCTGGCTGTGGCGCCGTCGGCATGGCGGTGCTCCTGAGCGGCAGTGGGCCTAGCTCTGGCTATTTTTACAACCAAAATCACATCCGCGGAAAGTACCCCGGTGACTTTTATGGCGGCGCGGTGGTGCGACCAATGCCCAACGGGTCCTTTATCCTGTTCACCGGCAACTATAGAGGCACCTCGTCCGACACAGATCCGATTCCCGGGGCGGCCACTTTCTGCAATGGCAATGTAGGTGCCTTGCCCAATCAGCCGATTTCTTCGTCGTACAGCATGATTGGCACTATGTGGACACGTGGCGGATCCTCCCAGTCGGGCGACCTCGGGCTTGGGCTCAACTATAATAATAACGATAACTTCATTGCGTTGCCGAATGGATACTATGTCCTCAAACTCTATAACTACAACAACGGTGCGGGGGGGTATTTGATGAGAAGCGCGGCTTCGGGAGCTCTGACCGGATATACAACGAGTTACACGGTGCTGTCTGGGCAGGTACAAGGCGACTTTGATAACGCGAGCCTGCGCCTGCTTCCCAACGGCAACTATGTGATCTCCGCTCCCAACTACACGGTCGGGGGAAACGCTCAGGCGGGGGCGGTTGCCTGGTGCAATGGCACGACGGGCAGGTCAGGTGCTTTGACTGCGGCCAACAGCCTGGTGGGTTCCAGCGCTTACGACTGGATCGGGTCGAGCGGAACCCCCTATTGGTTGTCGGCTGTTAGTGCGCTGTCGAATAGCGACTATGTGGTGGTGAGCCGGGCATGGCACAGTGGTTCCGTGTCCAACGCGGGAGCGGTAACCTGGTGCAACGGCGCGACCGGAACCACGGGGTATATATCGGCAACCAACAGCATCGTGGGCAGCTCTGCCGGGGATGTCGTGGGCGTAGTGGAGGGGGATAACCGCTATAATCCCAGAGTTAGTGTTTTGACCAATCTGCTTGGTACCAATGCTCTGGTCGTGGGGTCGCCGTGGTGGAAGAACGGCTCGCTCCCCCAGGCCGGAGCGGTCACGGTGGCCACCAATCGGGTGACTGCTTTCGGCGCCGTCTCGGTGACCAATAGTCTTGTCGGTGACCAAGTGAGCGAGCAGGTCGGTTATTCTACGGTGACGTATTTTGGGAACGGATACGGCGCCCTCTCGACCCCCTACCGGGATAATGGGATTTTCGCGGACGCCGGGGCGGTCAGCCTGCTGAACCTCACCAATATGGCGGGCAGCGTTTCGGCGAGCAACAGCGTGCTGGGGACTGCGTCGGGAGGCGGCTCCCAGATGACTTACGCCTATGATTCCGTGAATGCTCAGTTGGTGGTGGGACAGGGTCCGGCCAGTCGTGTCACCGTGCTCGGGCGGGCGACTTCGCCCGTAACAATTACCAACCAACCGGTTTCACAAACTGTGCCGATCGGCGGTTCGGTGACGTTCTCGGTGGGCGCAGCCGGGACTGCCCCGTTCCTTTACCAATGGTTCGTAGGTGCGAATGCGATTGTCGGCGCGACCAACTCCAGCCTGACGCTGACCAATCTCCAATACGCCTACGGTGGCGTCGGCTATTGGGTGCGGGTGTCCGGCCCGTCGGTAGGCGCGATTAGCGACGTGGTCACGCTCAACGTGCTTCCCCCGCCCTCCCTGGCTGCCGGGCTGACCGGATTTTGGAAGTGCGAGGATGCGTCGGATTCTTCGGGCTACAACCATCCGCTTGCCCTCTATTCGGAGCAAGATCCTGCCCACGGCGGCGACCAAAACGGCTATACCTTCACCACCTCGGCCACGTCCGCTAAGGTCGGCTCCATGTTTTCCCGCTACAATCCGTACCAATACAAAATCTACGGGGCCATCACCAACTATCCCAAGTCCACCAATGGCATGACTTTGGCCGTTTGGCTTAAATGGTATAATAATGGGAATGGC
>CAIWJG010000844.1 GCA_903912925.1 uncultured Verrucomicrobia subdivision 3 bacterium
GGGGGATGTAGGCCGGGTGCCCTCACCCGGCGGGGGGTTACAGGGCCATAATGAGAATTGCTGCCTCCGACTACTTTCATCCTTAAGCAAACAGTCGTTTGGTGGCCCGAATTGTGAACATAGGTAAATAGTACGGAAGAAAACATGGATTCGGATAGTCTCGCACGATCCGCGCAATGCGCGAAGGATTCAGGTAGAACCGACGGAATCCGGTTCGTTGATAGCGGAACAGGACCTCGTCCGGCACCTCCGACAGATTGATCCGGTTGCGGATGAATTCCAAGTCGTCAGAAGCAAAGCCTTTCAGTTTATCGGGCGTATGCTTGGCCACATAGGCATAGAGTTCCGTGCCGGGATACGGGACAACCGTAAAGAACGCCGCGGTGTGCAGGCGCGAATTAAGGACCACATCCAAGGTCGCTTTCATGTCCTCCTCGGTCTCCGTTGGAAAACCGAGCATCGCAAACCCGTGGGCGAAAACGCCCCGGTCGGTGGCCCACCGGACTCCCTGAAGGAACTTATCTATATTGAGCCGCTTGCCCATGAACTGTTGCATGCGGGGCGAGCCCGATTCGAGCGCGAACGCCGAGAAGCAAAGGCCGGCCCCCACCAGCGCTTCAACCCCCTCTTCGGTGAGGACATCGGTTCGGAGGCCATTGCCAAAGTAGATGCGGAGCTTCAAATTCCGTTTCGCGATCAAATCGCAGATCCCCAAGACCCGTTTGGGGTCGAAATTGAATATGTCGTCCTCAAACTCAATGTTGTTAACCCCAAAGGCCTTCGTATGATGCTCGATTTCGGCCACCACCCGCTCGGGCGATTGCGCCCGAAACCGTTTCCCGAACACCTGGTGACAATACATGCACTTGCACGGACAACCCCGACTGCTGAAGAAGGAGAGGTATCGGCGTGGCGGCATGTGAGCGTGGCTCTGCACCCTCCGATACTTGCGGATATCGAGCAAGTCATACGCCAGAAAAGGCAGCGTATCCAAGTCTTCGATAATGGGCACCGCACCGGGATTCCCGATAATGGCACCCTCGCCGTTTCGCCAGAGCAGCCCGGGGATGCTCGTTAGATCCGCCCGCGCTTGATGCGCCCGGATAATCTGTTCGAGCGCATATTCACCCTCGCCCGACACGGCAGCATCCGCCACATTGCCCATCAGCGCTGCTTCCTGACAAGCGGAAACGTGAGGCCCGCCCAGCACCTGGAACGCCTTGGGAAGTGCCGCCCGCAGTCCCTGCGTTACGGGCCCCAGCATGGACGCGTAGTAGGTCATCAGGCTCAGCCCCACCACGTCCGCGCCAAAATCGGCGGCCCGCTGAACCACCGATTCCACCGAGGCATTCTCCACCCGCTGGTCCATCAATAAGAGGTCCACGTCCAGTTTGCTGCGGAGATACGCCGCCAGGCTAAGGATACCAAGCGGCGGCGTCGAGTCGGGCGAAACGAACGTATGCCTGCCCAGATTAGCCAGGAAAACACGTAATCCCTTCATGCCGCGAAGCCTTGCTGCGGGAACTCAGATGCATTCGGCTGATTCATGTTGACTCGTATGACTTTTACTGACCCGGCCAGTCTCGGCAACACATTTATTGCCTATCCATGCGCATAATTTGGCCACGAGCGGGGTTAGCCGCCTTGGGTCAAGTTAAGGAAACCGAAAGCATGTTGCCAGCACGATCCGTGGTCTCACTGCTCCGCTGCCGCCTTCTGAATTCCCTGGCCCGTGAAGTCTGTCCCTACTTCACCGGGCCGCTTTCTTCATTCTTCATTCTTCATTCTGCCTTCTGCTTAGTGGCGAGCACGGCGTCCAGGTTCCTGCGGGCATCGCCATAGTCCGGCTTGAGTCTCAGGGCTTCCTGGAATTGGCGGATCGCCTCGGCGGTTTGCCCTCCCAGGCCGAGGGCAGTGCCCAGGTTGTTGTGGGCCTCCGCGTGATCCGGTTTCAGGCGAATAACTCCCTGAAATTGGCGGATCGCCTCGGCGGTGCGGCCTTGCTGATAGAAGGCGACCCCGAGGTTGTAGTGGGCGTCGGCGTGATCCGGTTTGAGGCGGAGGGTTTCCTGGAGTTGGCGGATCGCCTCGTCCATTTGCCCTTTCTCGTGGAGGGCGACCCCGAGGCCGTTGTGGGCATCGGCGTGATCCGGTTTGAGGCGGAGGGCTTCCCGGTATTGGCGGATCGCCTCGTCGGTTTGGCCCTTCTCAGCGAAGGTGGCGCCGAGGTTGTTGTGGGCGTCGGCGTGATCCGGTTCGAGGCGGAGGGCTTCCTGGTATTGGCGGATCGCCTCGTCGCTTTGGCCTTGCTTTGCGAGGACGGTGCCGAAGTGGTTGTGAAGCCCAGCATCGTCAGGTTGGAGCGCCAAGGCCTTTTGGAAATGGGCTATGGCCTCGTTCACTTGCCCACGATCCAGCAGCAAGCTGCCGAGCTTCGAGTGATATCCGGCATGGTAGATGGCGCTCGCCAGGAGGTTGAAGGCAAGTGAAACCACCAGGAGCAGGCCCCAGGCCCATCGGGCCGCCCGCCGCCAGGCCGGCCGGCCGGCCAGTGCGCCCTCCAAGCCCAGGATGCCCAGGACCGCCAGCAGCACCAGCGCCGGACAGAAGTCGATCTCATAGCGCACGCAGGCGGCGAAAAAGGGGCCGAGAGTCAAGACGCGGGTTGCGAAGACCAAGGCGACGGCCGCCAGGAACCCCCGCAGAATGCAGCGCGCTTCTGCCGAGCGCCCTCGCCAGGCCAGCGGCGCTGCCACCGTTAACCAAACCACAGGTATGCTGGTCAGGACGCCAAAGGGATGCTCCGGATCACAATAGCCTGCCGGCCAGGGTGGCAACTTGATGTCATGGACGAAAGGAAAGCGCGCACCCCAGCGCGCCGGCCCCAGGAAGTAAACCCAGGAGTTGAATTCGAGATAATGCAGGCTCCAAAAATGTTGCGTGGTCATTCGCATCGAGCTCAGCGCGTAACGCATCCCGAATTCCCACGGATTGTCAAAGCGCAGGGTGTTGTAGAGCATGAGTCCCAGCCCGATGCACGTGATCGGAACTATGGCCGCCAGCAGAGGAACCCAAATCCGGTGAAACGTGAAACGTGAAACGTGAAACGTGAAGCCGGGCCCGGCGCAGCGTGGCGAGCCCTCACACCAGGCCAGCGCCACCGGCAGCAGCAGGATTACGGCCCCAAACAGTACGTTCGGCCGTGCCCCGACGGCCAATCCGTAAGCCAGACTTGCCGCCGCCAACCACCGCCCGCGCTGCTGCGGACGGTGGCAGGCCTCCCAAAGCGCCAGCAAGGCCAGCATTGTCAGCCCATAGCTGCAACTGATTGCAACCTCGTAAACCTCAGCTCGTGGCAGAATGATCGGCGTGAAGACCGCCAGACCCAGCGCCAGCGCGCCAGCCGCCATCACCACCAGGCCGATTTCCGGGAAGTAGCGCCGCCACACCAAACACAGCAAGCCGACGCTGGCCAGGAAACCTATGGCGCAAAAGACCACCACGGCGTCTTTGTGCCCGAGGTAATGGCCGGTCAGGGCCGCATAGGGCCAAAACAGCACCAGCGCGGGGGTAACCCCAAAATAGAGATATAATTTGCCGTGATAGTAACTCAGATCCAACAACGGATGCCCATCCACCAGCAGGTAGTCGAGGTGGGCGATCGGATCATAAGGATCGGCCAGATGAGCGAGTCCGGCGGGCACCTCGGTTTTCAAATCGAGCTGACCCGCTCGGAACCCCCGCACCAGTAGATTATAGTAGGCGTCTTCGGCACGCCAGGTGCGCATTCCCAACCACCCCGGTCTGGCGCTCCAGGCATAGAAGCCGATCATCAGCACGCAAATTGTGCCCAGGATCACCCACCGCGCCCAGTGCGCGCCACGACCGAAGGCTCCCACTTGGTTTTGATTGTCTGGCACGTCACGGTTCACGCTGTAAGTAGCCCACAATACGCCCGTGCCAGTTTAGGGCCAAGCAAGAATCCCAACCCGTAGTCGGGAAGGCTGAGGAGATGCAGCTCATTATGGACGAGATGGGGACGCCGGGTGAGGGCACCCGGCCTACA
>CAIWJG010000845.1 GCA_903912925.1 uncultured Verrucomicrobia subdivision 3 bacterium
GAAATCCGAAGACCGAGCCTGCGCCGAAGGTCACGAAGCCCTGCGTGTATTCGGATTTCGGCCATCGGATTTCCTTCGGATTTCGGGTTTCGGAATTCGGATTTCTCCCACCCCCCGCCCCGCTGGTAACACCGAGAAACCGGCGGGAACAGCGTCCGCTCAATTCTCATAGCTTACACCCCTGCCCCACAACCTCCTGTCCATCGCTTTGCCGTTCGTCGCTGGCGATCAGGCCGTCGCGGATGCGCACGATGCGGCGGGCATGCTTGGCCACGTCTTCCTCGTGCGTCACGACGATGATGGTGTTGCCCTGCTTCGAGAGCTGCGCAAACAACGCCAGGATCTCCGTCCCGGTCTTGGTGTCGAGATTCCCGGTCGGCTCATCCGCCAGCAGGATGGAGGGCCGATTCACCAACGCGCGCGCCACCGCGACGCGCTGGCGCTGGCCACCGGACAGCTCGTTGGGCCGATGATGAATCCGATCAGCCAACCCGACGTTGCTCAACGCTTGCAGCGCCACCTCGCGCCGCTCCTCGGAGGGCATGCCGGAATAAATCAGAGGCAGCTCCACGTTGCGCAAGGCGTCCGAGCGCGGGAGCAGATTGAAGGTCTGGAAGATGAACCCGATTTCCTTATTGCGGACCTCCGCCAGACGGTTGTCATCCATCTGGCTTACATGGATGCCGTTTAGCACGTACTCGCCCCCGGTTGGCGTGTCGAGGCAGCCGATGAGATTCATCAGCGTGGACTTGCCCGAGCCGGAGGGCCCCATAATAGCGACATATTCGCCGCGCTCAATTTCCAGCGATACTTCGCGCAAGGCGTGGATGATCTCCGAGCCCATCTGGTAACGGCGCGAGATCTTATGGAGCCGGATCAGGGGCATGGCATGGGAGGTGAAATCCGAAGGCCGAAATCCGAAATCCGAAGGAAGGCCGAAATCCGGAACCCGAAGCCGCAGAGGAGATTCTGTGATCCTGCTCTCCGGCTCCGGGCTTTAGCTCTTGGGTTATGGGGTTCGGACTTCATACCTCAATCCTTCTTCTCGCGCGCCCGGTCTTTGTCGGTGATTGCCACGCCTTTGGCAATCTTCGTGCCGTCTTCCAGCTCGCGAGTGATGGCCTTGAAGCCGCCGGAAACCACCTCCTGACCCTCGGCAACCCCTTCCGTGATCTCCCAATAGCTGTCATCGCTGATGCCGATCTTCACCGGGACCATCTTGGCGTGATCGCCTTCCATCAGGAAGACCACTTCCACCTGTTTGAGGGCGTCCTTCGACTTCTTATCGGACTTGGCGACGTTGGTTCCGTCCGTGGCGGGGTCATTGGTCGCGGCTGTGACCGCATTGGTGGGATCAGACCCGTAAGCGAGCTTGGCCGCCACGTCGTTGGTGCCGGACTTGGGCGATTTGGACTTGGGCGAGTTAGCCTGAGCTGTGAACTTGGCTTTCCCTTTCTTATCCTTTTCCTTCGGTGGCCGCGTGGTGACGCTGGCGAACGGCACGGAGAGCACGTTGGTTCGATAGCAGGTTTCGACTTCGGCCGTCACCGACATGCCCGGACGAAAGGC
Organism: uncultured Verrucomicrobia subdivision 3 bacterium; assembly: GCA_903912925.1. Lineage (GTDB taxonomy): Bacteria > Verrucomicrobiota > Verrucomicrobiia > Limisphaerales > UBA8199 > PALSA-1440. The sequence continues at coordinate 1,570 of CAIWJG010000845.1, forward strand.
CTCGGTTTCCTGGACCCGGATTCGGACCTCGAACTTGGTGGCCTCCTGGCTGGTGCTGCTGTATTGGCCAGCGTCTTTGGACGAGTTGGCAATCTCGGTGACAATGCCGCTAAACTTGCGGTTCTTGAAAGCGTCCACCTCCAGCATCGCCTTTTGTCCAGGCGCAATCCGCACCACGTCGTTCTCGCCGATGTCCACCCGCGCCTCCATTTCGTTCAGGTCCGAGATGGTCATGATCTCCGTGCCGACATTCTGGACCGTCCCGAGCACCCGCTCGCCCAACCGGGAATTGAGCTTGCTGATGGTCCCGGCGAGCGGCGCCATGATGGTCGTCTTATCCAGCGAGTCTTTGGCGCTGTCCACCGTCGCCTTGGCGACATCGACCTGATGGGACGCGCTTTCGAGTTGGGCCTTGGCCACATCGAAAGCGGCCCGCACTTCATCGAACACGGAATCCGACACAAGCTTATGGCGGATCAAGTCCTCGTTGCGTTTGAATTCGGATTCCGCTTTCCGCAGGGTGGCCTCGGCCATGCTCCTGGACGCCTCGGAGGACTTAAAGTTTGCGGTGGCCTGATTGAGAGCGGCGGTATAGAAGTCCGGCTTGATCTTCACGAGCAAGTCCCCCTTCTTGACCCGCTGCCCTTCCTTGACGGGCAGGTCAATAATTTCGCCGCTGACCTCGGCGCTGATCTTAACCTGCAGGACGGGTTGGATTTTGCCGTTGGCCATGACGAGCTCGGTGAGGCTGCGGCGGGCGACCTTCTCGGTCTGGATGGTAACGACGGGCTCCCGCCGCTTGAGGATCACCAGCACGGTCAAGCCCACCAGAGCTAACGCGATGATCGAGAAGACGAGGACCTTTCTGCGCTTTTTAGACTTTGCCATTTGAGTTAGTTTCAGCTTTTCAGCATTTGCCCCCTTGAGTCGGCGGCTTCATCCGGTGATCTGCTTAACACCCGCTTGCATCAGAGCTCCGATGCCGATGAAGAAGCCGGTGTATGCCGCCCAAATGCCAAAGACCCATACGGCACATTTGGTGAAGGACGCGCCGCTAAGCCGGGCCAAGCCGCTGGCCCGCACCGCCAGCAGCCAGAGGGTCATGACACTCAGAGCGGCAAGCGACGAATGCACCGGGTTCTGCGGATCGAACTGCTTCACCAGCAGCGCCGGGCCGGGCGAGGCGTAGAGGTTGCCCAAGCCCACAATGAGTAGGGTCCGCACGATGACGTCCAACACGCTGACCATGTTGGCCAGGCCCACAACCTCCACCGCCTTCATGTAGGGAAAGTGCCCCTTGAAGAACTGGGCACCCAGCAGCCAGACTATGAGACCCCAGAAAAAGGGCGCGACAAACCCCTGCAACACGGGAATTAGAGCGGCGAAAATCTGCGCCGCAATAATCGCCCACTTCTCCCCCGCGACGCTGGCTTGCTCAGCTTGCTGCTCGCTTATGTGACCCGTATCAATCTGCCGTTGGATGGCCTGCGCGGTAAGGTCGCTCAGTTGTTGCTTGATCGAGGGCTGCATGAAGATCACCACAGCCGACACCCAGCTTACCGCGATGAGGATCAACGCCGGCACCAGCCAGTTGGCGGTCGTTTCCGGGGCGGCTTTTACTTCCGCAAATACATCACCCGGAGTCGCGAACACATTCAGCAGGCGGCTCCCAAGCGACATGGCGGGCGCCTGCGGGGCTTCCGGCGTCAGTTGAGGTTCTTCCATACGATGAATTCAGATTTGAACGCGGCAATAAAGCTGCACCACGAGCATTCCGGAAATACTCCCGGTTGTCCAGCCGTCAGACGAGGGGAGTGCCCTCGTTTGTGTATAGGCAGCCTTCCTCACGCTACCGGATAAATTGCACCAGCACTCCGCCGACGAAGAGGAACAACGATTGTTGGATAGCCCAGGCGGCAAACACGAGCCATGCGGCCCGGAGGAAGGGCACGCCGGCGAGCTTGGCCAGGCCGACCGAGAGCACGCCCAGCAACCAGAGGGAAAAGACGTTAGCGGCGCCCATCAGGAGCAGGCTTTGCCGGTTGGTGTCAAAGTCGCTGCCTGTGAACGCCAGGCTGGGCGTGGAAAAGAGCTTGGGCAGGTTCGCCATCAGCAGCAGGATGACGACCGCACCCAGCACGCTTATCATCAGCCCCAAGCCGGCCACCTCAAGCGCTTTGGGATACCCGAATCGAACCTTGAGAAACAGACGGCCCAACAACCAAAGAACAAAGCCCCACCAAAAGACCCGGGCGACACCAACCACGGCCGCGCCGATGCTGAACAAGCTCTTGAGCGAGGCGGGGGTGATAATGGCACGGGTGAGAGCTATGGCGCGTTCTGCATCGAGTTGTTTAACTTTACCGGCCTTGACTTGCTCGTCCAGCGCCTTGGACTGCCGCTCCGTCAGGTCGTTAATCTGCTTCTGGAAGGCGGGCTGAGACACAACGGCAAAGGCGGTAAAGATGCCGACGATCGTCAGCAGCAGAGCGGGCACGAGCCAATTACCGATGGAAATGTGGCTGACCTTGACACCCGCGAACACCTCCCCCGGAATGGCAAAGACGTTCAGCAGCCGCGCCGCAAGGGAGGTGGCGGGCGGCGGCGGAACTTCCGGAGTGGATTCCAGGACCGGCAGAGGTTCTTCCATACAACGAAATCAGAAACGATCATGGCCCTACGGGGCACGCCATCAGAATGCGGGAAACGCTGCCGCTTGTCCAGTCGGCAGAACCCGGATTGCGCCAAACTCCGGATCCTCAAGCCTGCTACAAGCGCCCCACTAGCGCGCTGGTATCAAGGGACTATCACAGTACTATCAAGGTACTATTAAGGGACCATCAAGGTACTATCAGGGGACTAGCCATCTAGCAGCCTGTTGGCAGGTTGGGGATTGGGTATGGGGTTGGTGCCGTCTCGGCAAATCTCCGCTTGGGCTTGTAAAGTAAGACTGTAATTGGCTGAATACTGCCTCATGCGCACCGCACGGCTATATCTGTTGGTCACCGTAATCATTGGGGCCATCCTCGTCTCCGGCCTAATGATGGGAATGGCTGCCGAGGTCAATCGCTCGGTGCCGGTCATCTATTGCACCGATTTATTTCACCCGCATGATGATCCGGACGACCATTTTGACCTGGCAACGCTCTACGCGATGCCGGAGCTGGACATTAAGGGGGTGGTGCTCGACCAGGGGCGGAAACAATTGGAGCGCCCGGGGCGCATCCCCGTGTCGCAGATGAATAAGATCACCGGGCGCAACGTGCCGGCGGCAATCGGACTGGCGGACCCGTTGAAGAGTCCGGACGACCAGGCACTCGATCAGCCGGCCCAATTCCAGGGGGCGGTGGAATTGATCATCCAGACACTGCGCGCGTCGACGCGGCCGGTGTGCATTGCCGCGCTCGGCAGCATGCGGGACGTGGTGTGCGCCTTCAACCGGGAGCCGGGATTGTTTCGGACCAACGTAACGATGGTGCTGGCCTTTATTGGCGAGGCGTCGGATGGGAAGTTCCAGGAATACAACGTGGGCCTCGATCCGCAGGCGTTTGTAGGACTGATGCGGTCGGGCTTGCCGGTGTATTGGGTGCCGTGCTTTGACGGGGGGCTGTGGCAAAATCGGGGGCACGCTTCTTTTTGGCGCGCGAGCCAACGAGCATTGCTTGAAGGGGCGACCCAGGAGGTCATCCAGTATTTCATCTATGCACTCGAAAAGGAATCGGCCGAGCCGCTGGCATTTCTGTCGCGTCCGGTCGAACCCGAGCGCCAGGCGCGGCTGTTTGCCGGCACGCGGAATCTCTGGTGCGCCGCCGTGCTGGGAGTGATGTCGGGGCGGGAGGTCGTGTTTGACGGAAGCAAATGGACTTCCGTGCTGCCGCAAAGCAACCGCGCTGCAGCAGTTGCCGGGCAGAAACCGCTGTTCGAGTTTCCCGAAGTGGAAGTATTGGTCAGCGATGCGGGCGCGGTGAGCTGCGGTAAGGTGCCGGGGTCGCACAAGGTCAGGCGGTTTGAGGTGCGCGATTCGGCGCAATACGAGCAAGGCATGGTTGAGGCGACCACGGCGCTGCTTTCGAGCCTGGGCCGCAAGGGGAATGTGGGCGCGAGATAGCACTCGGGAGCAGAATCAGCGAAGGAATCTGCTTGCGGGATTCTCACCGTTCTGTATCATTCTTGCCATAGTGGCGGCAAATATGGCGCTCCTCGTGCCTGACGACGTGGGGAAATCTTATCACGGAGCATGGCATTGAAGCTGCGGTGCGTAGTGCAGCGAAAGATGAGTTGCTGTGGGTTTGCTCAACAAGCAAGAGCCGCCACAGGACATCTGTCGAGCCAGAACGAACCGCATGAGATTTATTGTCGATAGGGATTGGGGCCGGAAAACTGATGAGGCTTACGTCCGGGCTGTATGAGCTATTGGATGATAATTAGTTGTGCCTTGGTGGGCATGGGGGCCGTATTTCTGTCGATCCCCCCTGCCTTGGGGTCGGCAAGGTTCGTAAGGCTGTTCCGACGCAGGCAGGACCCGCATCACACCCACCGTCAACCCGTTCCGCGTATGGGGGGGCTGGCGCTGGCGGTCGCTTTTATCGTCGTTGAGCTCTATTTGTCTATCGCCTTCCCGGAGCAACGCACGAAGACACCGGGTCGGCTGGTTGTGCTGCTGAGTTCCCTGGCCATGTTTGCGCTCGGGTTTTGGGACGATATAAAGCCCTTGGGAGCGAAGCTAAAACTGCTGGGGCAGATTGCGATCGCGCTCACCGTCTGCGGTTTCGGGATCGGAATCCAGCAGTTCAAGATTCCCTTTACCTCAACTGTCCTCGACCTTGGCGGCTGGGGAGTTTTCCTGACCGTCCTGTGGCTGGTAGGGATGACCAACCTGATTAATCTGATCGACGGCGTGGACGGTCTGGCGGGTGGGATTTGCCTGATGCTGATGGTCTTGCTGATCTATGTGGGGCACGACAGCAGCGGCTTTGAATGCCTGGGGGCAGGAATGGCGGGTGCCCTGATCGGCTTCCTGTGGTTTAACTTCCCGCCAGCGCGGGTTTACCTCGGCGATAGCGGGGCTTACTTCCTGGGCTTTCAGATCGGCTTGCTCTCCCTCATTAACTCGCATAAAGGAACGGTTCTCATGGCGATGGTGGCGCCTATGTTTGTACTCGCCTTGCCAATTCTCGACACCGGCCTGGCCATCCTCCGGCGCGGATTGCGCGGGCTGCCGATTTTCCGCGCGGACAAGCGGCATCTTCACCATCATCTGCTCCGGATGGGGCTGTCGCGCCGAAAGGTGGTCTTTTATTTTTATGGGGTCACTCTGCTTTTTATGGCGATGGCCTTCGCTGCTTACTGGTCGCGCGGCAATTTGATTCCTGTACTCCTGGGCGTGGGCTCACTTATACTGCTGCTGTGCGCCGGCAGGTTGCGTTTCAGCCGCAATTGGTTTGCCGTACGGCGGGTGGTGAGTGGTTCACTCCAGATGCGAGAGGAAGTCCAATACACCCTGGCGCTGATGCGTTGGCTGGAGTTGGAAGGCGGCCGCCACATCTCGGTGAACGAGCTTTGGTCCGATTTTGTTCTTGCCGCACAACGGCTCGGTTACACCTCGGTCAAACTGTCGCTCGCGGATGGAGAGAGGGTCTGGGCGAGCAGTGACGGTTGCCTGCGCACTCATTCTGTGGTTGAGGCGCTTGAGGGAGGGCGTTTGGGCAGCCTCGAACTTAAGGCCCCCGCCTGCGAAACGGGTGCGGTGTTGGTTCCGGGAACGCAGTCCTGCAAAAGGTCATTCTGCCCTTGCGTCGCTGAGGAGCAGGTGTTCGAAATCGTGAGCGAGTTGCTCGCTGAGGGCTGGATCAAAGCCGTCCGAAAATTGGAGAGTGGGGACCAGGATCCCTTGCGGTTCGATACCAAGCGTGCCTCACCAAGTCGTTCCGTCAGACGCCGGTCTTCGTTCTCTTCCCCGGCATCCGTGCGCATTCCTCAGGCAAGCCACAAGCCTGCCGACTCCCTCGGCAACGCCGCTCGTTAGCTTGCTAGCCGGGCGGGAGACTCCTCAGGCGCGAGCAGCGGGCTTACCCTTCGCGAGATCAAGGATGCCAGCAACGATACTGTTCGGCACAGGCTCAAACCGGAAGGGCTCCATCGAATACGCCGCGCGGCCCTTGGAGAGAGAACGAATGGCCGTCGCATAGCCAAACATTTCCGCCAGCGGCACTTCAGCAGTCACGATGGTCGAGGCGTCTTTGGCCTCGATGTGGATGATCTTGCCCCGGCGCCGGTTCAGGTCACCCATCAAATCGCCCTGGTATTCATCGGGCGTGGTGACCTCGACCTTCATGATTGGCTCGAGCAGGATGGCACCTGCCTTCTTCGCGGCTTCTTTCAGAGCGAAAATGCCGGCCATCTTGAAGGCCAGTTCGCTGGAATCAACTTCGTGGAATGATCCGTCCACGATGGCAACCTTCACGTCCACCACCGGGTAGCCCGCGAGCACACCACCCTTGATGGCCTCCTCGATGCCGTGTATCACCGGCGTTATGTATTCCTTGGGAATAGTGCCGCCGACGATCTTGTTCTCAATCTCGACACCTTTGCCTCGCCCATTGGGTTCCAGCGTGACGCACGCGTGGCCGTATTGGCCTTTTCCGCCGGACTGGCGGATGAACTTGCCTTCGCCTTCAGCGGCCTTGGTGACGGTCTCGCGATAAGCGATCTGCGGCGCGCCGGCATTGGCGGACACTTTGAATTCACGGAACAGCCGGTCACGGATAATTTCCAAGTGGAGTTCGCCCATGCCAGCAATGATGAGCTGGCCGGTTTCCTCGTTCGTGAAGCAGCGGAAGGTCGGGTCTTCCTCCGCCAGGCGCTGCAGGCCCTCACCCATCTTCTCGCGGTCGGCTTTGGTCTTGGGCTCGACGGCCATCGAGATGACCGGCTCGGGGAAAGTCGGCGGCTCGAGCATGACCTCGAAGTCCTCGTCGCAAAGCGTGTCACCGGTGGTGATATTCCTCAAGCCAACCAACGCAGCAATGTCGCCGGAAAAAGTCGTCTCCACGTCAATCCGCTTGTCAGCCTGGATCATCATGACGCGGCTGACACGCTCACGCTTGCGCGTGCGCGGATTGTAAATCACGTCGCCCTTGCTCAGCCGGCCGCTATACACCCGGAAGAACACCAGCTTGCCGACATAGGGGTCGGTCCACAGCTTGAAGGCAAGCGAACAGAACTTGTCGCTGTCATCGGAGGGGACTTCCACCTTTGTGTCCGTGCCCGGCAGAAAGCCAAAGGCAGGGGGCACATCAAGCGGGGACGGCAGATAATCCACGACGGCATCGACGAGCGGCTGCACGCCGCGCTTTCTAAACGCCGAACCGCACAGCACGGGAACCAGCTCGATCTTGCAGGTCAAACGCCGAATAGCTGCCTTCAGAACCTCGGGTGCGATAAGCTGGTTTTCGATTATCAATTCGGCGATCTTGTCGTCCTTGTTCGACACCGCATCAATCAGCTCCGCCAGGGCTGCCTTAGCCGAATCCTGCAAATCGGCGGGAATATCGGTGACTTGGTACTTGAGCCCGGTTTCGTCGCTCGGGTCATAGACGATCGCCTTTTGGTTCACAACGTCAATGACGCCGTCGAAGTGATCTTCTTTGCCGATAGGCAGGAAGATCGGGTAGGCGTAGGCGCCCAATTTCTTGCGCATGTCGTTGACCGCGTTTTCGAAGTTCGCCCCGGTACGGTCCATCTTGTTGACGAAGGCAATGCGGGGGACTTTGTACTTGGTCGCCTGCCGCCAGACGGTTTCGGATTGAGGCTGGACACCGGCCACGCCGCAGAACACAGCCACCGCGCCGTCGAGTACGCGCATGGAACGTTCCACTTCGGCGGTGAAGTCCACATGCCCCGGAGTGTCAATAATATTGATCCGGTGCGGCAAGCCGGTAAAGGTCTTGTAGCTGCCGTCGTCCTTCTGCGTCCAGTAGCAGGTCGTGGCGGCGGAGGTGATGGTAATGCCGCGCTCGCGCTCCTGCTCCATCCAATCAGTCACCGTGTTGCCGTCATCGACGTCGCCCATCTTGTGGATGAGTCCCGTGTAGAAGAGGATGCGCTCGGTGGTGGTGGTTTTGCCGGCATCGATATGCGCGGCGATGCCGATATTGCGCGTGCGCTCCATCGGGTACTGCCGCTGGGGCACACTCGCGCCTTTGGCCTTCGTCGGTTTCTTTGTTTCCGGTGCTGTTTCCATGCAGGGGCTTTCGTTGAAAATAAAAACGCCCCGGGTCGTGCTGGCCGGCGGGGCGTTTGGTCAAAAATGATTACCAGCGGAAGTGAGCAAAGGCCTTGTTGGCCTGCGCCATCTTATGCACTTCGTCGCGTTTGCGGATCGCATTGCCCTGCCCCTGGTAAGCCTCCAGAATCTCTGCCGCCAAGGCCTGTTTCATCGGAACGCCTTTACGGGCGTCGGCGATATCCACTAGCCAGCGCAACGCCAAGGAGAATTGGCGATCAGTCGGAACCTCCAGCGGCACCTGATAGGTGGCGCCGCCCACCCGACGGGCCTTGACCTCGAGACGTGGCTTGGCGTTGTCCACCGCGCGCTGCAACACTTCCAACGGGCTGGTCGCCGGGTTCTTGGCGATAAGCTCATCAAAGGCGCCATAGACAATCCGCTGCGCCACGCTCTTGTTACCACCTTCCATGACCGTGTTCACCAACCGCGTGACCAGTGAACTGTTGAATTTTGCGTCTTTGGTTATGGGCCGACTGACTGCTCGACGACGTCGCGACATGTTCTTGCTAAGGAGTTAAATGAGTTAAATTGTTGAAAAAATAATCCGCTAGTCCTGTCAGGCTGCGGGGGCCGGGGCGGCGGCAGCGGGTGCGGCAGCGGCGGCTGGGCGGGCACCTTCCTTCGGACGTTTCACACCATACTTCGAGCGGCTCACCCGACGTTTCTCCACACCGGCAGCGTCCAGTGTCCCGCGCACGATGTGGTAACGGACGCCGGGCAAATCCTTCACACGACCGCCGCGGACCAAGACAATCGAGTGCTCCTGCAAATTGTGGCCCTCGTCGGGGATGTAGGCGATCACCTCGTGGCCATTGGTCAGGCGCACCTTCGCCACCTTGCGCATCGCCGAATTCGGCTTCTTAGGTGTGCGGGTCATTACCTGAATACAAACGCCCCGACGAAAGGGCGAATTCTCCAAGGCAGGCGACTTGGACTTGTGCTTCAGCTTGCTGCGGCCCTTGCGGACCAATTGATTAATTGTCGGCATTCGATTCTTTTAGGTCCCCTGCCCCGCCCTCGCTGCGACAGCACAGCCAGGAACCCGGGCAAGCGGAGCGCGAAATATACCAAACGGTATTTCAGTTGCAACAACTATTTCCACCCTTTTTACTCGCGCCAAATTTGCGGTCAACAACCCCCGGCCAAGCGTTTGAAATTAGCGTCACTGGAGAAGGAGGTTCATGTCCCGGGGCCTTTACGCCAGCCCGCCAACGGCCAGATAATCAATGTCAAGCCACATCAACGCATTACGCCGATAGCCAGGTAAATAGTTGCCAGGCGGTCCACGGCGGAGCGCGTCAACCCGGCCACACCCGTCAACTTCATGGCCGCAGGGTACGCGGCTGGCAGGCGCGCCCAGACAAAGTAAGCGGCCCCGCCAAAGCGCAGCCCCGCGAAGACTCGTGCCCGCGTCGCTTTCATTCCGGCATGGCACGACACTACGGGAGATCCCCCCTGGTGTCCAAACTACGGTTTACTCGAAGCGGCCGGCGTACAACAAAAGGAGCATCCGGCCAGCCGGATGCTCCTCGTAATTGATGTGCCAGCGGTCAGGCCAGCAGCGGGTTCTCGCTAGCGGTCAAGGATTTTGGCTCCTCGGCCTCAGACTCATCTTCGCTAATCTCCACCAGCGGCTTGAGCCGTGCCTTGCGGTGGTAGTCGAAGCCCGTGCCCGCTGGGATGATGTGACCCATGATCACATTTTCCTTGAACCCACGCAGGTAATCCACCTTGGCGCGGGTTGCCGCCTCGGTGAGCACGCGGGTGGTGTCCTGGAAGGACGCAGCGCTAAGGAAGCTCTCGGTCTCCAGCGAAGCCTTCGTGATGCCGAGCAGAACGGGCTGGGCCTCGGCAGGCTTGCCACCCAGTTTCTCGACGCGCGCGTTCTCGTCTTCGAATTCCAGCTTATCCACTTGCTCGCCCCAAAGGAACCCAGTGTCGCCCGGCTCGGTGATGCGCACTTTGCGCAGCATCTGGCGGACGATGATCTCGACATGCTTGTCGTTGATGGTCACGCCTTGCAGCCGATAGACTTCCTGGACTTCGTTGACGAGATGCTCCTGCAGCTCCTGCGGCCCGCAGATGTCAAGGATTTCATGGGGGTCAATGGGGCCTTCGGTGAGTTGCTGGCCTTTCTTGATGTAGTCGCCCTTGAAGACGATAACGTGTTTACCGATAGGAATCAGGTGTTCTTCTTCAACCGCTGTCTGCTGGTCTTTGATGATAATACAGCGTTTGCCGCGAACACTGGGTCCGAAGTCCACGATGCCCTCGATCTTGGAGATTTCGGAAGCGTCCTTCGGGCGGCGGGCCTCAAACAACTCAGCCACGCGCGGCAGACCACCCGTGATGTCTTTGGTCTTCGAAGTCTTGCGCGGCGTCTTCGCCATCAAGGTGCCGGCAATGATCTTTTCATCTTCGGCCACGACGATGTGCGCCCCGGAAGGTATCGGGTAATTAGCGATGGGCTCGCCCTTTTCGTCACATACGATGACTTGCGGATGCAAATCTTCCTTATGCTCAATGATGACCATGGCCTCCTGGCCGGTGGTTTCATCGGTTTCCTGCTTCATCGTCACGCCCTCGATGATGTCGTGGAACTTCACCCGGCCGGCTTTCTCAGAGAGAATCGGCACGTTGTACGGGTCCCATTGAACGAAGGTTTCGCCCTTCTTGACCTTGCCGCCGTCCTTGACGGAGATGACCGCGCCAATGACGACAAGATGCTGTTCCAACTCGCGCCCATCGTCGCCAATAATGGAAACGGTGCCGTTCTTGTTGAGCACAATGTTGTTGCCGTCCTCCAGGGTGACAAGACGCAAGTCGTTGTAACGCATGGTGCCATCGTGCTTGGACTTGATCTGCGGGACCTTGAATACCTGGGAGGCCGTGCCACCAATGTGGAAGGTACGCATGGTGAGCTGAGTGCCCGGCTCGCCAATGGACTGCGCGGCAATGATACCCACCGCCTCGCCCAGTTTAACCTTGTTGCCCGTGGCCAGGTTGCGGCCGTAGCAATCGATGCAGATACCTTGCTTGCTTTCGCAGGTCAACACGGAGCGGATCTTGACCTTCTCGATGCCAGCGGTGTCGATCAGCCGGGCCTTGACCTCGTCAATTTCCTCGTTCGCATGGGCGAATAGCTCTTTCGGATTGAGCGGATTGGGAATGTCGTCGCAGGTGAACCGGCCCACGAGGCGATCACTGAGTTTAACGACCTCATCTTCACCCTCGTAAATGGCCTGGACCCAGATGCCGTTGCTCGTGCCGCAATCTTCCTCACGAACAATCACATCTTGCGCCACATCCACCAACTTGCGGGTCATGTAACCCGAATCAGCGGTCTTGAGCGCGGTGTCGGCCAAGCCCTTGCGGGCACCGTGTGTCGAGATGAAGTACTCGAGCACCGTGAGGCCCTCGCGGAAGTTGGAGAGAATCGGCTTCTCAATGATGTCGCCGGAAGGTTTGGCCATCAGGCCACGCACGCCGGCAAGCTGACGGACCTGCTGCCGGTTGCCGCGCGCGCCGGAATCGACCATGAGCGACACAGGATTGTACTCCTTCTTGCCTTGGTTGAACTCGAGCGTCTTGAGCATGACGTTGGCAATCTGGTCAGTGCAGTGCGTCCAGATGTCAATGATCTTGTTGTAGCGTTCGCCCGGAGTAATGACACCCTTGCGATACTGCTTTTCGACTTCTTTGATTTGCTTCTGAGCGGCATCGATTTCCTGATCCTTTTCTTTCGGGATAATCATGTCGTCGATGCCAATGGAGACGCCCGCGCGCGTAGCCTCGCGGAAGCCCAGTTCCTTTAGCTGGTCAAGCATGACCACCGTCTTGTCGTGACCGCAAACCTTGTAGCACTTCCAGATGAGGTCACCGAGTTCGCTCTTCTTGACCGACCGGTTGTGGAAACCCATTCCCTCCGGCCAGATTTCGCTGAAGAAGACACGGCCCACCGTCGTCTCAATGACCCGCTTGTTAGGATCGCCAGAAGAAGTCTTTTTGCCAAAATCAGGATTCGCCAGCCGAATCCGCTCGTGGGTCGTCACCGCGCCGTCAGCGGCGGCGAAAACAACCTCGGTCTTTGATCCGAACAGCTTCAACTCGTTCAGATTCGTGGGCATCGGCGTCCGCGGCTCGGCGGTCAGATAGAAGCAGCCCAACGTAATGTCCTGCGTTGGCGTGATAATCGGCCGCCCGCTGGACGGGCTGAAGATGTTGTTGGGAGCCATCATGAGCAGGCGAGCCTCCAACTGGGCTTCAACCGACAACGGCACATGCACCGCCATCTGGTCGCCGTCGAAGTCGGCATTGTAAGCTGTGCAGACCAGCGGATGGATGCGGATGGCCTCACCCTCAATGAGCTGAGGTTCGAAGGCCTGCACCGACAGCCGATGCAAGGTGGGGGCGCGGTTCAGCAGCACGGGATGACCGCGGGTCACTTCTTCAAGAATATCCCACACCTCAGTGGTCTGACGTTCGATCAGCTTCTTGGCCGAGCGCACAGTGTGGACGTAACCGAGTTCCTTCAGGCGGCGGATAATGAACGGCTCAAACAGGACGAGCGCCATCTTCTTGGGCAGACCGCACTGATGTAGCTTAAGCTCGGGACCGATGACGATGACCGATCGCCCCGAGTAATCCACGCGCTTGCCCAGGAGGTTCTGGCGAAACCGCCCGCTCTTACCCTTGAGCATGTCGCTGAGGGATTTCAGGGCGCGATTGCCGGCTCCGGTCACCGCGCGGCCATGCCGGCCGTTGTCGAAGAGCGCGTCCACAGCTTCCTGGAGCATGCGCTTTTCGTTGCGAATGATGACTTCCGGAGTCTTAAGCTGGAGCAGGTTCTTCAACCGGTTGTTCCGGTTGATGACACGGCGATAGAGATCGTTCAGGTCGGAGGTGGCAAAGCGGCCGCCTTCCAACGGAACCAGCGGGCGCAGGTCGGGCGGAATCACCGGCAGCACCGTCAGGATCATCCATTCTGGCCTGCTCTTGGAGGACTGCAGCCCTTGGAGCAGCTTGATTCGCTTGGCAACCTTCTTGCGAATTTGCTTGCTCTTGGTTTCGGTCATCGCCGATTGCAAATGGATTATCTGCTTGGCGAGGTCCACCCTGGCTAGCGCCTCGCGCACAGCCTCGGCACCCATCTTGGCCACAAACGCTTCGGCGCCGTAGGTTTCCCGGGCTTCGCGATACTCGTGCTCGCTCAAGAGCTGGTGCTGTTTGAGCGGCGTCGAGCCTGCGTCAATAACCATGTAGTCTTCGTAGTAGATGACCCGCTCGAGATTGCGCGCCGTCACGTCCAGCACCAGGCCGAGTCGGGACGGCATGCACTTGAAGAACCAGATGTGGGAGACCGGCACCGCCAGCTCGATGTGCCCCATGCGCTCGCGGCGGACGCGGGCCAAAGTCACTTCCACTCCGCAGCGGTCGCAGACGACCCCGCGGTGCTTGATGCGCTTGTATTTGCCGCACGAACATTCCCAGTCCTTGACGGGGCCGAAAATGCGTTCGCAAAACAAGCCGCCTTTTTCCGGCTTAAACGTGCGGTAGTTGATGGTTTCGGGGTTCTTGACTTCCCCTTTGGACCAGGACCGGATCGCATCCGGTGACGCGACGCCAATCGCGACGTACTCCACTTGGTTGACCTTGTCCAGGCCGAGCAACTCACGGGCGCTTTCTTTGGTGCTAATCATACAATCGGAAAATGGAATGAGGGATTGTTCGAGTGATCCGCGGTTAAACGGCTGTTAAGGCCTGGATGGGTTCCGCAGGCTGGTCCACCGGATTGGAGTAACCCACTTTCACATCAAGTCCCAGCGACTGCATTTCTTTCACCAGCACGTTAAAGGACTCCGGAATGCCTGCCTCCAGGCTATTGTCACCTTTCACGATGCTTTCGTATATCCGGGTGCGGCCCTGGACATCGTCGGATTTGACCGTCAGGAGTTCCTGCAGCGTGTAAGCCGCACCGTAGGCCTCCATCGCCCAGACTTCCATTTCACCGAAGCGCTGGCCGCCGTATTGCGCCTTGCCGCCCAGCGGCTGCTGCGTGACCAGCGAATACGGGCCGACCGCCCGGGCATGAATTTTGTCTGCCACCAAGTGGCCGAGCTTCATCATGTAAATGGAACCAACAACGATCTCCTGATCGAACGGCAGCCCCGTGCGACCGTCATATAGTATCGTCTTACCGTTTTCGGGCAATTTGGCCTCTTTCAGGTAAGCGCGGATCTCTTTTTCTTTGATGCCATCGAATACAGGGGTGGCGAACTTCAGGCCCAACAGCTTTGCGGCCCAGCCCAAGTGCGTCTCCAATACCTGACCGACGTTCATGCGCGACGGCACGCCCAGCGGATTCAATACGATGTCCACTGGCGTTCCGTCCGCCAGGAAAGGTATATCCTCCTCCGCCACAATCTTGGCGACTACGCCCTTATTGCCGTGGCGGCCGGCCATTTTATCGCCGACCGAAAGCTTGCGTTTCGAGGCAATATAGACTTTGACCGACTTGACGACGCCGCTTTCGACGCCCTCGCCGGACTCGGCACGTTCCAGCTCTTCGTCATACTGCATCTGCGCATCATCGAACTTCTTTTTGAAGCTGCCGATGATTTCGTTGATCTTGTTGCGAATCGGCGACGGGTCGATTTCGATGCGGTCGTAAACCTGCGCCAGCTTGCGCAGGAGCGTCTTGGTGATCTTGCGATTGGCCGGGATGATGATCTCGCCGGTCTCGCTGTTGACCACATCCAGCGGGATTTTTTCCCCTAGCAGGATGTTGCTCAGGGCTTCCGTAAGCTGCTCGCGCAATTCGTCGGTCTTCTTCCTGAACTCCTCTTCAACCTCTTTGGCGTGACGCTTCTCTTCCCCGACCGAAGCCTTCACATCCACGTCTGACTCCTTCTTGGAGGAGACCTTCACATCCATCACGATGCCGTAAGTGCCGGAAGGGACCTTGAGCGAGGTATCTTTCACGTCGGCGGCCTTTTCGCCGAAGATCGCACGCAGCAAGCGCTCTTCTGGTGCGAGTTCCGTCTCGCTCTTGGGCGTGATCTTGCCCACGAGAATGTCGCCCGGCTTTACTTCCGCGCCGACGCGAATGACGCCGTCGGGCCCAAGGTTCTTGAGCGCCTCATCACCCAGATTCGGAATGTCCCGCGTGATTTCTTCAGGGCCCAGCTTGGTATCCCGGGCACTGACCTCGAATTCGTCGATGTGAATGGAAGTAAAAACATCTTCCTTGACGATGCGCTCACTGATCAGGATGGCGTCTTCGAAGTTATAACCGTTCCACGGCATGAAGGCGACGAGCACGTTGCGGCCCAGCGCTAGCTCGCCGCCCTGGGTGCAAGGACCATCGGCGATGACCTGGCCCTTCTTAATCGTCTCACCCTTGTGGACGACGATCTTCTGGTTGATGCAGGTCGCAGCGTTGGACCGCATGAACTTCCGGACCGGGTAAACAAAAACGCCCTTGTCGGGGTCATGCTTAATCTTCTTTTTGCCCTCGGGCAGTTTCCCATCCCGGGTGATGATGATCTGAGTGCCCGTCAGCGAGGCCACTTTGCCGGCTTCCTCGGCAACAATGACCGCCCGCGAGTCGCGCGCGACGCGCTCTTCGAGACCGGTGGCAACCAGCGGCGCTTCGGTGATCAGCAACGGCACCGCCTGCCGCTGCATGTTGGACCCCATCAGCGCGCGGTTCGCGTCGTCATGCTCGAGGAACGGAATCAGGCTCGCCGCAACGGAGACGAGCTGCTTGGGCGAGACATCCATGTAATCGACGCGAGCGGGCTCGACATCGATAAAGTCACCTTTACCGCGACAGACGACGCGGTCGGTGGTAAATTTGCCCTTGTCATCCACAGGAGAGTTTGCCTGGGCAATAACGAAGGCTTCCTCCCGGTCGGCCGTGAGGTAATCCAAATGCTCGCTAACGCGGCCGTCCTCAGCCTTACGATAGGGCGTTTCCAGGAAGCCGAAATCGTTGATGCGGGCGAATGTTGCCAGCGATGCGATCAGGCCGATGTTAGGCCCTTCCGGCGTCTCCACCGGGCAGATGCGGCCATAATGCGAGGGATGCACGTCACGGACTTCGAAACCAGCACGATCGCGCGAGAGCCCGCCTGGCCCGAGGGCGGACAACCGCCGCTTGTGCGTAAGTTCCGCTAGAGGATTAATCTGATCCATGAACTGCGAAAGCTGGCTGCGGCCAAAGAAGTCGCGGATAACAGCCGAGAGCGCCTTCGGGTTAATCAGCTTCTGCGGCGACATGGGTTCGACGCCTTGATCAAACAGCGTCATGCGCTCCTTGACGAGGCGTTCAGTACGGGCCAGACCGACGCGGCACTGATTGGCGAGCAATTCGCCCACAGTCCGCACCCGGCGACTGCCTAAATGATCGATGTCATCCAGAGTGCCCTCGCCCTTCTTCAGGCGCAGCAGGTATTTCGTCGCGGCCACGAGGTCGGCTTTGGTCAGGATACGGGAATCGCCGCCCTTGATGCCGAGCTTCTGGTTGATTTTGTAACGGCCCACACGGCCCAAGTCATAACGCTTCGGATCGAAGAACAGCCGCTTGATGAGTGCACGGGCATTGGCCGCGGTGGGCGGGTCGCCAGGTCGCAGCCGGCGATAAATATCCTTGAGCGCCTCCTCCTCATTCTTGGCGGGATCTTTCTTCATGCACTTGATGACGATCCCGTCATCCAGAGTGGTATCGACCACCCGGATCTTGGTCACGCCAAGCTCGGCAATCTGCTTGACCACCGCCTTGGACAAGGGCTCAAATGCGCGCGCCACCACAAGACCCTTTTCCTGGTCAACGGCGTCCTCGACCAGCACCTTATTGGGCAGGTCTTCGCGCTTCTCCGCCTCCTTGACACTAAATTCCTCTACTTCGTAAAACAGCTTCAGAATCTCTTCATCCGTGCCCCGGTTCTTATCCTGGCCGTCCTTGCCTTTGATGTCAACATCCAGGTAGGCGAGGGCTCGGAAGAACGTGGTCGTCAGGAACTTCCGGCGGCGTTTCTTGCGGTCTAGATACACATAGAGCAAGTCGCTGGTGTCGAACTGCGCTTCATACCAGGAACCGCGGTCCGGGATGATGCGGAAGGAATGCAGGGTCTTGCCATTGGGATGCTGCGTCGCCTCGAAAGCCAGCCCGGGCGAACGATGCAACTGGCTGACGATCACCCGCTCCGCGCCGTTGATCACGAAGGTACCCTGAGGGGTCATGAGGGGGAGTTCACCCATGAAGACCTTCTCCTCTTTGGCCGCCTTCTCTTCCTTGAGCAGGAAGGTCACGTAGAGCGGGGCCCCATACGTCAAGCCTTCGCGCAGACATTCCAACCAGTCCACTTTCGGCGCTCCGATTTCATAGGAGTGGAAATCGAGCACGCATTTCCCATCGTAGCTCTCGATGGGGAACACCTCGGTAAAAACGGCCTGCAGGCCCAGATTCTTCCGCTTGGAGGGAGTGGCATCCGCCTGGAGAAAATCCTTGTACGAATTGGTCTGCAATTCGATCAGGTTAGGCGGAGCGATGATTTCTTTGATTTTACCGAAATTAATTCGTTCAGTTGCGCGCGTTGGCATTTGGGCCTTTAATAAATGGCTGGCAGCATCGCCAGACCGTTGGTTGCTGATAAACGACAGAAGGCAAGGCCGCGGCGTTCAAGCGCGAACTTGCCGAAATTCAAACCACCCGCAGGTGGCATCGCTAATGTTATGTTTCCTAATCTGAGACTTTCGTTGTGCTGCGATAGACAAATCAGGGGCGGCCGGCATCGGCCGCCGCCCCATATGAGAGGTCGCTTACTTTATTTCAACCTTGCCGCCGGCATCTTCAAGTTTCTTTTTCGCGGCGTCGGATTCGGCCTTGTTGGCTCCTTCGAGCACCGGCTTGGGCGCGCCTTCTACCAGCGCCTTGGCTTCGGCCAGGCCCAGGCCTGCCTTAACCTCGCGCACCGCCTTGATGACGGCAATCTTCTTGTCCGGCGCGACTCCCGTCAGAATGACGTCAAACTGCGTCTTGACTTCGGCGACGGGCGCGGCAGCGGCCGCACCACCAGCCGCGGCAGCGGCGACAGGCGCAGCGGCGGAAACGCCCCACTTGGTTTCAAGTTCTTTTACCAGCTCGGCGATTTCAATCACCGTCGCATTACTCAATTCTTCTACGATTTTTGCTTTGTCTAGAGACATTATTACCTTTCATTGCGTCTCGTCGTCGCCCACGGCCATGGACGCATTAAGTTCGCAGCCAGCAAACCGACGATTTACGTTGTTGTTGTTTGTTCCCATCTCCATCGGCTTGGAAGGAGATGAAATCGATTTAGAACTATGGCGCCGGCGGCGGCGGCGGGACGACTTCGGCCAGCTTGTCAACCCGGGCCTGCAGCACGCGCGCCAACTGACTGGCCGGCGTATTTAGTAATCTGACCAACTGGGAAGCCGGGGCACTGAACAGACCCAGCAGCTTGGCGCGCAGGACCTCGAGCGAGGGCAAATCCGCCAGCATCATGATTTCCGCCTGCTCCAGGCGTTGGTTGTTCAGATAACCGAATTGCACCTTCAGGCGGTCCAGTTCGGTGCCGAAGGTCTTGACGACTTTCGCGGCGGTGGAGATGTCGCGCTGTCCGGTAACGACCGCCAATTGGCCGCTGAGGATGCCGTTTAATTCCTTAACGCCGGCTTCCTTGGCGGCGATGGTAAAGACCGAGTTCTTGACGATGTGAATTTCCGCGCTGGCTTTGCTGAGGCGTTTGCGCAGCTCGGTCAAATGGCTCACCTTGAGGCCCTTGTAATTCACCACGATGAAGAACGGCGAGGCGTTCAGTCGGGTCAAGTACTCCTTCGTGAGGTTCTGTTTTTCGGGTCGCATGTGCTTTGAATTCTTTAACGGGTTAAGAAAATGGGATGCTTCAAACCGCGAATTCCTTCACGTCTACCCGCACCGGCGGACTCATCGTGGCGGAAAGCGTGCAACTCACAATATAGTCGCCCTTAACGCTATGCGGCCGAGCTTTGCTAATCGCGTCGATAACCGCGTGGGCGTTCTCCTCGATTTGAACAGGGGTAAAGGCGAGTTTGCCCACGGGCACATGAATGTTGCCCGCCTTATCAACTTTAAACTCAACTCGCCCGGCCTTGACTTCCTTCACCGCGCGCGCGGTGTCCTCGGTCACAGTGCCGGTCTTGGGATTGGGCATGAGCCCGCGCGGCCCGAGCACCTTACCCAATTTACGAACTTCGCCCATGGCTTCAGGCGTGGCGACGGCCACGTCAAAATCAGTCCAGCCCTCCTGGCACTTCTTGATCATGTCCTCGAAGCCGACATATTCGGCCCCCGCAGTCTTGGCCGCCTCAGCGGCCGGACCGCTCTTGGCGAAGACTAGCACGCGAACCGTCTTGCCGCTACCATGCGGCAGCGGAACCGTGCCGCGGACCATCTGGTCGGATTGCTTGGGGTCAACGCCCAACCGGAAAGCCAAGTCAACCGTTTCGTTGAACTTCGCTTTCGGGAACTTGGTCAGGACTTCGACGGCGGCCTTTAGCGGATAGGTCTTTTTGCTGTCCACCAGTCCGAGTGCTTTCTTGTATCTTTTGCTTGGCATTTATCTTAGTTGCGGTGCAAACGAGCTTTGGCTCTCCCGCGGTTGTGTTGCTTGCTGGATCTTCTAAAGGCTGCTTAGCCGACGACTTCGATACCCATGCTGCGAGCCGTGCCGGCCACCACGCGAAACGCCGCCTCTTCGGACGTCGCGTTCAAATCCTTCATTTTAATCTTCACGATTTCCAACACCTGCTTGCGCGTCACCTTACCGACCTTTTCCTTGTTCGGCTCCTTGGAGCCGGAGGTGATGCCGGCCGCTTTCTTGAGCAGAATCGAGGCGGGAGGCGACTTGGTAATGAACGTGAACGACTTGTCCTGATAGACCGTGATGACCACCGGAATGATCATGCCGGGCTGGTCTTTGGTCTTAGCGTTAAACTCTTTGCAGAAGGCCATGATGTTCACGCCCTGTTGACCCAAGGCGGGGCCTACCGGCGGCGCAGGATTGGCCTGCCCGGCCGGGATCTGCAGTTTAATATTTCCAGTGATCTTCTTTGCCATTTGTCTTCTCTCGTTAAAACATTGAATCGTTAAGGCGTTAGAGCGGTTCTTTGCGACGCGCCGAACTGTCTCAACGCTCTAGCGTTGAATCAATTCGAGGCTTCATCAATTTAACCTTTCTCCACCTGCCAGTATTCTAACTCTACCGGGGTGTTACGCCCGAAAATATTGACGGTCACCTTCAGTTTGCCCCGATCGGGCTCAACTTCCTCGATTACGCCGCTGAAGTTGAGGAATGGACCGTTGTTGATCTTCACCGTTTCGCCTAACTCGAAGCTCACCTTGGGCTTCTCGTGATCCTCGGAAGCTGAAATCTGGCTCTTAATCGCCTCGACCTCTTCGCTCGGGGTGGGTGTCGGCGGCTCTCCACCTACGAAGCCGATAACGCCCTGAGTTTCCTGAATGAAATACCACGGCTTCTCGATGATGCGGCCCTCAGCATCCAGCAACGCCATATCAACGAACACATAACCCGGCCAAAGCTTGCGGGTCGAAACCGTCTTCTTCTGGTTCCGCACTTCCACTACCTTCTCCATGGGCACCAGTACTTCTTTAATGTACTCGCCCATTTCTTCAGGCTTGATGCGCTTCTCAATGCTCTCCTTGACCTTCTGTTCCTGGCCGGACAAGGTATGAATGATAAACCATTGGCTTCGCATGGCGTTAGAGCTTAAAGAACATAAAGACCCGGAAGAACACCTGATCCACCAGCACTACGAAGCCACCCAGTACAAATATGGAAATGCTCACCACCAACGTTGAGCCCTTCAGCTCATCCCAGGTGGGCCAGGTACATTTACGCAACTCCTCCCGTGTCTGCTGCACGTAATCAGTCAATTGCAGCAGGTAGCCTTTACGCCAGAGAACCACAAAGATGGTTCCGATGACCGCGCCCCAAATCCCGATTTTTATTAGATCAGTCACAAATACATCCTGCTTGGCGGAGAGGGAGGGATTCGAACCCCCGTCGGCGGTTAAGCCGAAGCGGTTTTCAAGACCGCCGCGATAGACCACTCTGCCACCTCTCCGGCTTTGGCCGTTTGGCAGGGCGGGAGGGACTTGAACCCCCAACCAACGGTTTTGGAGACCGCTACTCTACCAATTGAGCTACCGCCCTACTGCTAGCGAGTGTTGCTTCCGCTTCAACAGACAAACCAGAAGGCGGGGGTTCACAGCCGCCCGCGCTTCCGGGAATCTCCAAACGTCGGCTATTCGAGCACCTCAGTCACGCGCCCGGCACCGATGGTGCGGCCACCCTCACGAATAGCGAACCGCTGACCTCTCTCCATCGCTACCGGGGCGATCACATTCACCACGACAGAAACATTGTCGCCGGGCATCACCATTTCGACGCCTGCTGGCAGGGTGACGGTACCAGTCACGTCCGTGGTACGGAAGTAAAACTGCGGGCGGTAATTGGTGAAGAACGGGGTGTGTCGGCCACCTTCTTCCTTCGATAGCACATACACTTCCGCCTTGAAATTAACATGCGGCGTGATGCTGCCAGGTTTGGCCAACACCATCCCGCGCTCCACATCGTCCTTCTTGGTGCCGCGCAGGAGCACGCCAACGTTGTCGCCGGCATTCGCTGAATCCAGCAGCTTGCGGAACATTTCGATGTCCGTCGCCACGGTCTTACGGGTCTCTTTCAGCCCGACGATTTCGACGTCGTCCATGCGTTTGAGCAGCCCGCGCTCCACACGGCCGGTCACAACGGTGCCGCGACCTTCAATGTTGAACACGTCTTCGATGCACATCAGGAACGGCTTGTCCACTTCGCGCGGCGGCAGCGGGATGAAGTCGTCAATCGCCTCCAACAGCGTCTGGATGGATTGCTCGCCTTCCGGCAGTCCGGCCAGCGCCGCCTTGGAACTGCCACGCACCACCGGGGTCTTGTCGCCCGGAAATTCGTATTTGTTCAACAGGTCGCGGATTTCCATCTCCACCAATTCCAGCAATTCTGGATCATCGACCAGATCGACCTTGTTCAAATAGACGACGATGGCGGGCACGCCGACCTGGCGAGCCAGCAGCACGTGCTCCTTAGTCTGGGGCATCGGGCCTTCCGAGGCATCAACCACCAGGACTGCGCCGTCCATCTGGGCCGCGCCGGTGATCATGTTCTTGATAAAGTCGGCATGGCCCGGGCAATCAATGTGGGCGTAATGGCGCTTATCGCTCTGGTATTCGACGTGGGACACCGCGATCGTCACGGTCTTGGTTTCGTCACGCACCGTGCCACCTTTCGTGATGTCCGCGTAGGAGATCGGCGTCGCCAACCCCTTCTTGGATTGCGTCTGCACAATGGCGGCAGTCAGCGTGGACTTGCCGTGGTCAATGTGGCCAATGGTACCGACGTTAACGTGCGGTTTCGTTCGTTGAAATTGCTCTTTTGCCATTGCTATCTCCTGATGATGTTGTTGTCTCTGTGTTTGTGCTGTTTACGCGATTTGCGCTCGCGCTCTTATATGTTCTAAATGCAATTCTCTGCTAAGTTCTATAATCTGCCGCAGTTTGGAGCCCATGATCAGGATTGAACTGATGACCTCGTCCTTACCAAGGACGCGCTCTACCAGCTGAGCTACATGGGCGTCGGCCAAACTTACTGCTTCATCCTGATACCAAATAGCGACAAAAAACCCTCGACCCCGACTTTCCTGTTCAAAAAGCTCTGGAGCCAACGGTTCTCGACTTCTTACGGCCCAATGACCGCGTGAAACTACGAGACCGCCCGCCCCCTGTCAACGGCATTCGCATTTATTTTGCAGATTTTTTCAGGGGCTCCCAAAACACGTATCCCGTTCGCGAGCACCGGAGGGTTCGTTGATCCTGTATTGCGCCATTCCACTGCAGGGAGGTTGCAAGCTACGCGAATCGGGCTATGTTGCAAGAGAAAGTATATGGCGATGAAAGCACAAAGCAACAAGGCCATCGAACAGCCGAAGCCGTTCACGCCGGGAGTAACCAGAGCTATGGTGCGGCAGCACGCCTACGAGATGTTCCGCGATAAGCTGCCCGAGCACCCGCTGACCCTCGAAGATTGGGTGCTGGCGGAAAAGGACCTCGTGAACTCGCTGGAAGCCGACGACGTGACCAAGTAAGCGAGAACCTCGTAATTTGACTGCGCTGGTGCGGACAAAAGGCCCGTAAGACGGCGGAGCCTGCGTCGGCGCAGTCTTCTACTCGCTGCTGGCGATCTGAGCGGCAAAGGCAAAGACTGGCGCGGGAGTTTGGCGTGTTCCGTTGGTGCTACGCCAGTGCATGTCGCGGGACTCTCTCGATTGTTCCTCGATTGTTCCTCGATTGTTCCTCGATTGTTCCTCGATTGTTCCTCGATTGTTCCTCGATTGTTCCTCGATTGTTCCTCGATTGTTCCTCGATTGTTCGCCCTTTTTCATCGAATCACGCGGGCACTTCCAGGCGGGGGTCAGGGCATTGGCGCGAAACATCCCCAACTCGTTCCACAGCCAGGACAACTCGGCCATGTTCCCCCGCACCGCCCGTTGCGCCGGGGTGCCCGGTTGATCTGGTGGGACAAACGCCTTCTGGTATGGGCCAAAACGATTCCGGCTGGCGACTACCTTGCCCCGTTTACCCTTCTGTGGCGCATCCTGAAATCTCATAGGGTCACGTTCCTTCGTTTGGCGCCTGCCCGGCTCGGACGCTTGCTCGCCCCAGCCTGCGCCGGCCGCAGGGATGTCCCTGCCATCCGCTACGCTACGCTACGCGCCTAACGTCAAGACACCTTCGCCTCCGTGCAACACACGACCCAAACCGACACCGAGGTCGAAGCTCCGCAGCGGTGGCAGTCGGTTTGATGTCAGGGGACGACTTACTTGGCCTTCACTAGCCAGCCGGCTTTGATCTCCACATTGCCCGAGTAAGAAGCCTTGCTGCGATCTGCCTGCACGGATTGAAGGACGACCTCACCCACCAGCTTCTCATCCGTGAAGACCACCGCCCCGGTGGCGTCTTTGGTATCCACGGTCTCATAGAGATTGAGCTGGTCGCCGGTCTTGAAGCCCTGGCTGCTGCCGAGCGAGACGATGACGGTGTCCTTGCCGACCACGGCCAGCACTTTGCCGGGCGTGGCACGAAGGGCCTGGGCGGCCGCGTTGCCGGCGGCAGCCTGCTGGTTGGCCACTCCGGCCTTTTGCTTGTGGCGGCCGGATTCCGGCAGGACGACGGGGGTAACATCGGCGGTAATCTGCTTGAGCGCAGTCACCGTGGCCTTGCCCAGCGCGCTTTCCATAAACTCCTTGTTATCAAGGCCGATGCCGCCGCCGTGGCCAGTTACGTTAACGTCGACGGCGAAGCCCACTCCCTTTTGTGAGGCGGTGGAGGAACCGGTCTTGATGACCTTGCGGTTGGCGGCATCCACCAGGCGCCAGTCAATACGGACATCGGAGACAGTCTGCTTGACGCCGAGGTTGCCGAGGCTGCCCGGGACAAAACCGCCCAAGCCGACCTTGGTTTCCTTGTTACCGAACCGGGTCACCTTGGCCGTGAACATGAAATCCGCCGCCGCAAAGCCGCCTTTTTCCACTTTCTCGCTCTGCTCCACCCACCCGTCCTCGCCCATCTTGATCTCGTCCTTCAGCGCACCGAGCTGAGTGGTCTCGAGCACTTGGAACTTGTTGAGTTTCCCCATCTCGGTGATCAGCATTTCGCACAAGCCTTCGCCCATGGCCGGCTGCCAGTATGCGATGTGCGTCATGTCACCGCTGAAAGGGGCCACGATCAGGGACGGCAGCTCGCTGTCCGCTGCCAGGGCGCTACCCGCCAGACCTGCCGCTAAAACCGAACTGCACAGAGAGGCCAAAAGGATCTTCTTCATACTTTTCAATATCGTGTTGCGTCTATTTGTTTCCTGCAACGGATGCGGGTGGGAACCAAAGCGGAGCTCGGCTCTGCCGTCCACCCGGACCAATCGGCGGTAACCTCAGCCAAGCTATACCCGCTTGTCAACTTTTTAATCTTCTCTTTAATCTTCTTTAATCCACGCGGGTTGTTTGGGAGGGACAAGCTGTTTCTGGTATGCGCCAAAGCGATTCCGGCTGGCGACGCCCATTGCGGCAAATCCGTTACTCTCATTCGATCGAGGCAAGGAGGTAGGGGCTAACGAGGAATGGGATGCTGCCACGCGAGCCCTGACTACCGCGGCACGGTTTGGGCCGCCAGGCGCCCGCCCACCCAATCTATCGGCCTTTGAGAATGGCGACGCCATAGTCGCGGTTCATCTTGGCGATGAAGCTGAGGCTGATTTCTTTGGGGCAGACGGCTTCGCAGGAGCCGGTTACCGTGCAATTGCCGAAGCCTTCGCTGTCCATCTGCTTGACCATATTGAGGACGCGGCGGTCTTTCTCGGCTTTGCCTTGCGGCAGCAAGTTGAGGTGGGAGACCTTGGCGGCGACGAAGAGCATGGCGGAGGCGTTCTTGCAGACGGCGACGCAAGCGCCGCAGCCAATACAAGCGGCGGCGTCCATTGAGCGATCCGCGTCTGTCTTGGGGACCGGGAGGGCGTTGCCGTCCGGAGTGCCCCCAGTGTTCACTGAAACGAAGCCACCTGCCTGGATAATGCGGTCGAAGGCGCTGCGGTTGGTTATGAGGTCCTTAATGATCGGGAAGGCTTTCGCCCGCCACGGTTCGATAGTGACCGTGTCCCCATCCTTGAAATGCCGCAGGTGAAGCTGGCAGGAAGCGGTGCCGCGATGGCCGCCGTGAGGGATACCACTGATGACCAGCGAGCACATGCCGCAGATGCCTTCCCGGCAGTCGGAGTCAAAGGCAATCGGATCTTCGCCGCGCGCGATGATGTCCTCATTTACGACGTCGAGCATCTCGAGGAAAGACATGTCGGGGATCACGTTCCTGGCCTGGTACGTCTCGAACCGGCCGGGGGTATTCGAGTTCTTCTGCCGCCAAACTTTGAGAGTGAGGTTCATTTGTAGCTGCGGGTGCTCATGTGGACTTCATCATAGACGAGCGGCTCCTTGTGCAGAACCGGCGGTTTATCCGCGCCCTGGTACTCCCAGGCGGCCACATAGGAGAAGTTCTCGTCGTCCCGCTGCGCTTCGCCGTCCGGCGTCTGGAACTCCTCGCGGAAATGGCCGCCGCATGATTCGCGGCGATGCAGCGCGTCCAGGCAGAGCAGTTCGGCGAATTCCATGAAGTCGGCTACACGGCCCGCGTATTCGAGGCTTTGGTTCAACTCGCCGCCCTCGCCGGTGACGTTGACGTTCTTCCAAAATTCGGCGCGCAGCTCGGGAATGCGCTTCAGCGCCTCCTTCAAGCCCGCCTCATTCCGCGCCATACCGCATTTCTCCCAGAGGAGCTTGCCTAACTCACGGTGCAGGGACGTGGGGGTTCGCTTGCCCTTGATCGAAAGCAAGCGGTTGGTGAAAGCCTTAACGTCCGCCTCGGCCTTCTTGAATTCGGCGTGAGTGGCGGAGGGCTTAGGCTGCTTGGACGTCACGAAGTAGTTGCCAATTGTGTACGGCAGCACGAAGTAGCCGTCGGCCAGGCCTTGCATCAGCGCGCTGGCGCCAAGGCGGTTGGCGCCGTGGTCGGAGAAGTTGGCTTCGCCGAGCGCAAAGAGGCCCGGCAGAGTGGTCATCATATTATAATCCACCCACGTGCCGCCCATGGCGTAATGCACCGCCGGGTAGATGCGCATCGGCACCTGGTAGGCATTCTCGCCGGTGATCTTCTCGTACATGTCGAACAGGTTGCCATA
>CAIWJG010000846.1 GCA_903912925.1 uncultured Verrucomicrobia subdivision 3 bacterium
CGCTTTTCCCAGGCACCCAATTGCGGATCGTGTTTAGGAGTCTGCTGACATGAGGAATTCGTTGCCAGGAACTCCGTTCTCAGTGCGGGACCAAGCCATGCAACCTACGCAATGGAAAAGTTCGGGTATGTCAGGAGGTCTGGTGCTTCATGGTTTGGGCGCGTGGGCAAAGCCGGGGGCCCAGCGCCAGACCCAAGCAGGGGTCGCCGGAGGGCCCAACTTTGCCCCCGACTTTGACTGGAAGCTGCTTTCGGGCGCGTCCGCTTGTACTTGACGCTGCGCGGGTGAGTGAGAGCCGACACCGGCACATTTGCGCTGCGTGGGTGATTCTCGCTCAGGGGTTCACCAAGCGATGGAATCCCGCGCTGCCAGACAGTCCCAATTGCACCCGGAACTCCGTGCCCAGCGTCGTCGGCGCATTCGTCACGTCGCTCCAATCTCCTGCTGGCGGCAGGGTTGCTGTCCGCTGAAGCCGGAAACCCGTCGCGTTGGTCGGCCAGAAGATCGAGATCGTCTCTGCAGCGGCCGTAATGCGCAAGCGCGGCGCGGGCTTAGGAACCGTTGTCACATATATCCCAAACTCCCCGGGGCCAGTCACGACATAGACGGTCAGCATTCCCCCCGCCATTTGGTTGTCCGCCAGCCCCAGCGACTGCGCATCCAAAGGAGGCTTGCCCTCGTCAACCGGAGTGTTCAGGTCCATCACTTTGAGCAACTGGCCGCCGGTGGCGAGATAGATGCCCGTGTTGCCTGTGTCGTCATCCGCGTGGAATGCCACGTTGCCCCAGTCATCCAGCGAAACGGCGGGGTGGAATTTGGTGATGTGAGCGCCCGAGGAACCGGGCACGAGTGTTCCGAATTGCGCCAGCGTGGTCCATTGGTCGCCCGTCCAAAACCGCAGGCTCGCGAAGCGGCCTCGGTCGGATTCCGCCACGATTGCGAGCTGTCCCGGGGAGTTCACGGCCTGCAGGCCGAAGGTGGAGTAAGGCTTGCCCGAGCCGGGGTCAATGTCGCTGTTACTGATCACCGGCTCAATCGCGCCTGACTCGGTGGCGCGGTAGATGCCCATGCGCCCGGTGTCGGCCGTATTGCCAAAGAAGGTCAGACCTTTTTCGTCCGCCACCGGGGAGTCGAAGCCCCCAAAGGTGAGCCCGCCGCCGTTAGGCACCGGTGTTTGGAAGGTAGCCACCGCCGCCAGGCCGGTCGCCGAATGACGGTAGATGCCTTCGGTGGACAGGCTGCCATTGGCGCGGAAGGCCACACCCCAGCTCGCGATGCTGAGGGTATTGAAAACCTCGAAGAAGCCCCCGCCCCCAGGTAATGGAACCGTGGTGTCCGCGATGCGTTCAACCGCCCCGGTGCTGACCAGATACAAACCGCGCACCGTGGTGTTGCCGGCAACAAAACCGACCCGCCCCTGGTTGGCTTGCGGACGATTGAAATCCTCGAACACGCCGCTCGCGCCGGGAATCGGCGTGGTCCAATCCGCCAACGTGGTCAGCGCGCCGCCCGTGCCGCCAAAGACGCCCTGGTGGCCCGCCGCGTCGGCACCGTTTAAATAGACGCGCTGGCCATCGGTGCAGGGGTAGGCCATAAAATCGAGTGGGCCGGTCCCGCCCGGCACGGGGGTGACGGTCGAGGCGACGCGGGTGAACGTGAACTGCGCCCGGGACTCGGACAGCCCCAAAGCAAGCGTCAAGGTGATGATGATGAGATGTGTTTGCATAAACTGATAGGAAACTGATAGGGATTTGCTGTTTGCCCGCCCGCCCGCTATTGCTGCTGGGCGGGTGACCGGCGGCATCCCCGGCCCGGCTGCAAAGGGGCGAGGAAACGAAATGGGCTAGAATGCGTCTGTCCACAACCGGGGCAGTTGAATGCAACCACAGACGTCCGGAGCGCGGCCAAGCGCACCTTGCCAGGATCACCTTTCCCCTTCAATTCATGTTGCGGGCGGCGGAATGGGGGTGGGCATGCGGGGCGGGGCGGTTTGCCACATCCCTGGCAGTACCATGGTACTACCATGGACCTACCATGGTACCGTAGAATCGCTGCGCCCGCGTCCCAATACAGGACACTCGTCCCGGCGACCTTGCCGCTTCCCCTCCGGCAACATCAACCGTTCTAATTCTGGTTTGGTTTGGAGTGGCTTGCTGGTGTATTGAATCTGATACGACAAACGCGGGACTACGATCCAGCGACCACTTTCCTTTCAGAGCGCGAAAAACCTGCGCGCCCCTGTTGCGGCGCGGGCAATCGCGCCACGAAAAGCTTGCCTATTGCCACCGCCCCGCACACAAATGACCGCGCATGACATTGCCCGCAAATCTCCCGCCGAAGTTCCGCGCTGCCGCCCGCGACTTCGCGGACACGCTGCGCGCCAGCTTCGCCAGCGGGATGCCCGCGCAACCCGAGGACCAACTCAAAGGCCCCGTGCAAGCTCTGCTCGCCACCGTCACCCACGGCGTGCTCACCAAGACCGAGGCGCAGGTTCACGACCTGGGCGGGCGACCCGACATCGGCGTTGAAGTCAACCAAGCACTCTGCGGTTTCGTCGAGTTGAAAGCTCCCGGCCACGGTGCGGGCACGCGCAAATTCAAAGACCGCGACAAGCGGCAGTGGGAGAAATTCAGCGCGCTCCCGAACATCCTCTACACCGACGCCTGCGAGTGGGCGCTCTACCGCACTGGCGCGCAGACGGAGCAGGACAAAAAGCCCATCCTCATCCGCCTCGACGGCATTCTGGAAAAGGGAGCCGCCGCGCTCGACGACACCACGCTGGCCGGGCTTCACACGTTGCTCCTGGATTTCCTCTCGTGGCAGCCCATCGTCCCGCACGAGCCGCGCAAGCTTGCCGAGACGCTCGCCCCGCTCTGCCGCCTGCTCCGCGCCGATGTCTTCGCCGCCGTCGAGCGCGAGGGCAGCGCGCTCGCGCACCTCTGCGCTGAGATTCGCCAATACCTTTTCCCGCACACCGACCACAAAGAGTTCGCCGACATCTACGCGCAGACGCTCACCTACGCGCTGCTCCTCGCCCGGTTGGAAAATGCCGACGGCAAGGGCGACCTCCACGCCGAGGAGGCGGCGAACCGCCTCGACAGTGGCCACGGCCTGCTGGCCCAGAC
>CAIWJG010000847.1 GCA_903912925.1 uncultured Verrucomicrobia subdivision 3 bacterium
CGGTCAGGGCCATTCCAAACCCGAGATCCGAAGACCGAAGGCCGAAAGAAACCCGAAGGCCGAGGTCCGAATTGTTAGGCACCTCGGCGGAGCAGCAGCCAGTCGGCTTAGGCCATTCTCGGAATTCGGATTTCGGCCTTCTTTCGGGTTTCGGCCTTCGGTCTTCGGATTTGCGGGCTGCAGAACATGATCTTCCCTCAACTGGCTGGACTTTAGAGCAGCCCTGCCGGAGGGGCGGGGGGCTGGCCTGCCTGCTCGCCGCCGGGGTCGCCGCGTTGGTCCTTATGACATCCTCCCTCCAGGCCGGTCCGCGCGACGCGCAATGGAAGGCGGTCGAGGATGCCATTCAGAAGGGCCTGCCCAAGACGGCGATCACCAACCTCGAACCCATCATCCAGGGCGCTCTCAAAGACAAGGCTTACGCTGAGGCGGTCAAGGCCATTGGGCAAAGGATTGCGCTGGAAGGCAACATCGAGGGCAACAAGCCGGAGGAGAAGATCACGCGCCTGGAGGCCGAGATCGCGAAGGCGCCGAAGGAAATGGTGCCGCTGCTCGATACCCTCCAGGCCGAATGGTATTGGCAATACTTCCAGCACAACCGGTGGCGCTTCATGCAGCGCACGGCTACGACCACGCAGCCCGGCAAGGACTTTACCACCTGGGACCTGCCGCGCTTGTTTGCGGAGATTGATAAGCAGTTCCAAAAGGCCCTCGCCGCGGACAAGATTCTCAAAGCCACACCCATCAGCGCCTGGAATGGCTTGCTGCAAAAGGGGACCATGCCGGACAGTTACCGGCCCACGCTCTACGATTTCATTGCGCACCAGGCCCTGCAGTTTTACACCTCGGGCGAGCAGGCCGCCGCCAAACCCGAGGATGCCTTCGAGTTATCCGCCGACAGCCCGATCCTCGACTCGGCGGAGAAGTTCATGACATGGCAGCCCGCTGCGGGTGCCGACACCGACTCGCCCGTGCTCAAGGCCGTCCGGCTTTACCAGGCGCTGCTCCGTTTCCACAAGAGTGACCCCGTGCCGCAACTGGCCTTGGCCGACGCTGACCTCGGCCGGCTGACCTGGGGCTGGAACACCGCCTTTGGCGAGGACAAGAACACCCGGTACAAGGCGGCCCTGGAGGCATTCATCCGTACCTATGCCGATTTCGACATCTCCGCACTGGCCACGGAGCGCGAGGCGCGGGTCGTGCAGCAGGAGGGCGACCTGGTCGCAGCGCGCAAGCTCGCCCTGCGCGGCGCAGAAGTGTTCCCGAAATCGCCGGGCGGCAAGCTCTGCCGCAACCTGGTCACGGAGATTGAGTCCAAGTCGGCCAGCATCAGCACGGAACGCGTATGGCAGTGCAGCGCAGGCGTCCCGCACGAAGGGCCATGCCCCGACATCACAGTCCACTACCGCAATATTGAGATGGCCTACTTCCGGGCCATTCCGGCGGATTGGGAGATGTTCCTGGACAAGCGCCACAATCGCCCCGAGAACTTGAGCGATCAGGAGCGCCGGGAAATCCTGACCCGCAAACCCGCGCTGGAATGGTCGGCGAAGCTGCCGCCTACGGTCCCTCACCCCAGCCCTCTCCCAAGGGGAGAGGGAGACTACAAGGAGCGGAGCTTCGAGACGCCGGCGCCGGATAGCCTCAAGCCGGGCTTCTACTTCATCGCCGCCAGCCACGACGCGAAGTTCGGTGAGTCGGAGAACATGGTTTCCATGACAGCGGTGTGGGTAAGCGACCTGGCCCTGGTGACGCGCATGCACGATGGGCGGGTCGAGGGCTTCGTCCTCAAGGCTAATTCGGGGGAGCCGGTTACTGGGGCCGAGGTGGCTGTCTGGCACCTCGACAACCAGGGCAACCGGATTGCCGATCCCACGCTGGCGACGGATGACAACGGGTTCTTCTCCATTAAGCCAGAGCAAAACCGGGGCTACTTACTCCGGGCGCGCCACCACGGGCAGGAGTTGGCCTCCGCTGGCGATTTGTGGGCCTATAATAACCCGCAGGAATCTCACCCCACCGCCCAGACGGTCTTCTTCACCGACCGGGCTATCTACCGGCCCGGCCAGACGATTCAATACAAAGGGATATGCCTTTGGGTGGACCAGTCCAAAGACAACTACGAAGTGCTCAAGGGCGAGGAGGTGACGGTGGTATTCAAGGATGTGAACGGCAAGGAGGTCGCGCGCCAGAAGCAGCGGGCGAACGACTACGGCTCGTTCGCCGGCAGCTTCACCGCCCCGCGGGACCGGCTCATGGGCCAGATGATGCTCCAGGTCGAAGGGCGGGCGCAGGGGATGGCTGCCTTCCGGGTCGAGGAATACAAGCGGCCGAAGTTCGAGGTGACGCTGGATGCCCCGAAGACCGCCGCCAAGCTCAACGAGAAGGTGAGCCTGACCGGCCACGCGATGAGCTACACGGGCGCAGCGGTGGACAGTGCGGCCGTCAAATACCGCGTCGTGCGCGAGGTGCGCATGCCGTGGTGGTGGGGCTGGTGGCGCGGCGGCTGGCCCCAAAGCCAGAGCCAGGAAATCGCCCACGGGACGGCCCGGACCGGGACTGACGGCTCATTCAAGATCGAGTTCACTGCCAAGCCTGACCCCAAGGTGCCGGAGAAGGACGAACCGACCTTTGTCTATCAGATCAACGCCGACGTGACTGATCCTGCGGGTGAGACGCGCTCCGCCGATCGAGCCATCCGTGTCGGATACACCGCCCTCGAAACGATGGTGAGCGCCGGAGAGTGGCAGATTGAGAGCACGCCAGTCGAACTGAAGCTGGAGACGAAGACGCTGGACGGCGAGCCGCAGGTGGCTGAGGGCAGCGTGAAGATCTATGACCTGCAAGCGCCGGACAGGGTACAGCGGGCGCCCCTAGCTCAGGCAGGCCGTGGGTCGCCGTCCTACGCGTCCGACCTGTCCGACACCTCCCCAGATCTGTCGAACCCGAACAACTGGCCTTTGGGCAAGGTGGTGGCGGAGAAGGGCTTCACCACCGACACGAATGGAGTTGCCACGCTCTCGTTCAAGCTGGTCGCGGGCGCCTACCGCGCGGTGCTGGAGACGCAAGACCGTTTCGGCAAGGCGGTCACCGGCAAACTGCCCTTGCAGGTGCTGCAACCTGAAGCCACAAAGCTGGCCATCCGGATTCCAGAATTGCTGGCCGCGCCGGACTGGGAGATGCAGCCGGGGCAGGATTTCATGGCGCTGTGGGGCACGGGTTACGAAACGGGCCGGGCGTTCATCGAGATCGAGCAGCGGCACCAGATGGTGCAGCGCTATTGGACCAAGGCCGGGCAGACCCAGCAACAGATTAAGGTGGCCGTGACCGAGGCTATGCGCGGCGGCTTCTTCCTGCACGTAACGTATGTGCGAGAGAACCGCGCCTACCTCCAAACGCGCCGGATCGGTGTGCCGTGGGAGAACAAGGACCTGGAGCTTAAGTGGGAGCATTTCGTCTCCAAGCTCCAGCCCGGTCAGAAGGAGACGTGGACGCTGGAAGTCCGAAGGTCGAAGTCCGAAGGCCGAAGTGCCGAGAAGGCCGTCGCGGAAATGGTGGCGACGCTCTATGACGAGTCGCTGGATGCCTTCGCGCCGTTGAGTTGGCCGCACCGGTTCTCGGGGTTCCGCGAGGACTACTCGACCTTGCAGCCGCAGTTCGCCAACACGCCCATCGGGTTCCAGCACGTCTTCGGTGGCTGGGCTCAGCACTACGAGGGCGTGGAGATCACCTATCGCTCGTTCCCGCCAGACCTGACCCAGAATCTTTGGGGATATGGGTTTTATGCCAGAAGGGGCAATAGGGCCAAGGGTGCCATGATGATGGCTGACGCAGCACCGATGGCGATGTCCGCCGCCAATATGCCAGCGCTAGCCGCACCCCCGGGTGAGGCTGCGTTCGCCATGAAGGCGATGAAGCAAGAGGGAGCCGCAGAATCTGCCCTGGACAACTTGCAGGTTGGCGGGGCGGGTGGTGGGGTCAAAGGGCCCGCGGCGCCGAAGCCCGATCTGAGCAAGGTCGCCGCCCGCAAGAACCTGAACGAGACGGCGTTCTTCTTCCCGCAGTTGACGTCCGACTCCAACGGCGTGGTGCGGATGACCTTTACCATGCCCGAGGCGCTGACGAAGTGGCGATTCATGGGTTTCGCGCATGACCAGTCCGTGCGCAGCGGCTTTCTGGAAGACCATGCCGTCACCGCCAAAGACCTCATGGTGCAGCCCAATCCGCCGCGCTTCCTGCGCGAGGGCGATACCGTTGAGTTCACGGTCAAGGTGTCGAACCAGACGGATAAGCCCTTGCGCGGCAAGGTGCAGCTTACCTTCAACCAGGCGCTTAATAACCAGTCCGCGGATAAGCTGCTCGGCAATACGAAGCCGGAGCAGGACTTCGACATCCCGGCCAAGGAATCGCGCACTTGCGCGTGGCGCATCCACGTGCCCGATGGCTGTGGTTTCCTGACCTACAAGGCCGTCGGCGCGGCGGCCAACGTGTCCGATGGCGAGGAGGGCTATTTGCCGGTGCTCTCCAGCCGCATCCTGGTCACCGAGTCGCTGCCGCTGCCGATTCGCGGCCCGGCGACGAAGAAGTTCGAGTTCACGAAGCTGCTCAAGTCAGGCAGCTCGAAGACCCTCCAGAACCAGAGCCTCGTCGTGGAGATGGTGTCCAACCCCTCATGGTATGCGGTGCTGGCGCTGCCGTACCTCATGGAATACCCCTACGAGTGTACGGAGCAGACCTTCAACCGGCTTTACGCCAATGCCCTGGCGCGCAGCATTGCCAATAGCGACCCCAAGATCAGGCGCATCTTCGACCAGTGGAAGAACACCCCCGCGCTCGAAAGCCCCTTGCAGAAGAATCAGGACCTCAAGGCGGTGATGATCGAGGAGACGCCCTGGCTGCGGCAGGCCGAGAGCGAGAGCCAGGCACGCAAGAACGTCGGGATACTGTTTGATGACAACCGCCTCAACTACGAGACGGAGGCCACTTTGAGCAAGCTGACGGAAATGCAACTGAGCGACGGCTCCTGGCCGTGGTTCCCCGGCGGGCGTGGAAACGATTACATTACGCTCTATATCACCACCGGCTTCGGCCGGCTACGGCACCTGGGCGTGGATATCAATGTGGCCCCCGCCATCCGCTCGCTCCAACGGCTGGATGCCTGGATGACCGAGGAATATGAGCGCATCCAGAAGTGGCCCGATCCAGAGAAATACGTGCCAAGCTCCACCGACGCGCTCTATCTGTATGGCCGGAGCTTCTTCCTCAAGGACACGGCCATTGCGCCGCCGCACAAAACGGCGGTGGATTTCTTCCTTAAGCAGGCGCGGAAGTTCTGGCTCAAGACCGATTGCCGCCAGACCCAGGGACACCTGGCCATCGCGCTCCACCGGTTTAACTCATTTAACTCCTTTAGCGATTCAACTCCCAAAGACATCATGAAGTCCATCAAGGAGCGCAGTGTGTCCAACGAGGAGATGGGCATGTTCTGGCGGGAAACCGAGCTAAGCTGGTGGTGGTATCGAGCGCCCATCGAAACCCAGGCGCTTATGATCGAGGCGTTTGATGAAGTCATGGGCGATTTGCCCGCCGTCGAGGATTGCCGGGTCTGGCTGCTCAAACAAAAGCAGACGCAGGATTGGAAGACCACCAAGGCAACCGCTGACGCTGTCTATTCCCTCCTGCTGCGGGGCAAGGATATCCTCTCGAGCGAAGCCCTGGTGCAGGTGAAACTTGATGGAGTGGATGTGACGCCGGTGGTGGGACGAGAGCTGGATGGGGTAGGTGTGACGCGCGCGGTGGGACGAGATCCGAAAGCCGAAACCCGAAACCCGAAGGAAGTCCGAAACCCGAGATCCGAAAGCCGAAGTCAGCCGGAGGCGGGGACTGGGTTTTACGAGTACCGGTTTGCGCCCGCCGACATCAAACCCAAGCTGGGCGACATCACCGTCAAGAAGGTGGATCAAGGCGTCGCCTGGGGCAGTGTGAACTGGCAATACCTCGAAGACATGAGCAAGGTCACCCCTTATGAGGGCACCCCGTTGAAGCTGAAGAAGACGCTATTCGTGAAGGCCAATACTGCCAAGGGCCAGGTGCTGGAGCCCGTCAAAGGTCCGTTGAGTGTCGGGGACGAGCTCGTGGTCCGCATCGAACTGCGCGTGGACCGGGACATGGAGTATGTGCATCTCAAAGATCAGCGTGGCAGCGGGACCGAGCCGGTGAACGTGCTCTCGTGCTACAAGTATCAGGACGGTCTGGCCTACTACGAGAGCACTCGCGACGTGGCGAGCCACTTCTTCATTGATTACCTGCCCAAGGGCACCTACGTCTTCGAGTATTCGACGCGCGTCCAACTTCGCGGCCAATACCAGACCGGCGTCGCCCAGATCCAGTGCATGTATGCGCCGGAGTTCAACAGCCACAGCCAGAGCCTGCCTTTGACGGTGAAGTGAGAGCAGCACCGGGCGAAGCCGCATTATGGGGCGGAGCTTTCCGCGTCGTCGAAAGCCAAGGCCGAACTCCTTATCGCCGAGGCGTTACGAAGCGAGGGTGTCACGGCGGAGCAGATCGCAAGCCGGCGCAACGGCCATCCGTTCAAGGTAGGAGACATTATCACTGACACCCGTACGGCCCTCGCTGGCCAATACGCTCTGAGGATATGACATTCTCATTAACTGACCCCTTTACGGCAAAGCGGGCTGCTGAAAGACCTCATCATCGTCACGACGAACAAGGCGACGACCATTGAGAGCGACCTGACGCACCTGCAAAACGCGGCGGGGCGCTGGAAACATTTCCGCGAGCGGTGGGATGCCTACTGCACCAAAGAGAAGGAAAAGGAGATCGTGAAACCCGTGCTCGTGGTGCAGGTGCAGGACGGCTCCGGAGACACGCTGACCGCCACGCCGCTGCATGACGTGGTGACGGTACTGATAAGAATTTGGTTTTTGGGCGCCGCGCAGGTACTCAGCGCTGCGCGGGTGAGGGAGAATTGGTTTCCGGGCTCAACGAGCATGGCGCAACCGTATTAAATGCCACGCGTGCCGTCAAGAGCCAAATCTTATCTATTTTCAACCACTCTTGGCCAAGCAACCGGCCGGTTTCTCGTGTGCGGAGCCCAAAACGCGGAAAAGGGAGGTGGCGGAAAGGATGAATTATGAAG
>CAIWJG010000848.1 GCA_903912925.1 uncultured Verrucomicrobia subdivision 3 bacterium
CAAGGGGGTATCGTAATCAAGCGTGACGAAACGTGCGGCCATAATTGATTGACAATGGCCCTCGCCATTCGTTCAATCCTGCTGAAAAATACTTTCGCCTAAGTCCGACAGGCTGCTAGAAAAATGTGAGCTGCGCACGGCGCAAGTCACGTTATCGGAGCGTGGACATTCTTGTGCGCCTGAGGCCTCCAACGTTGTCGAAGCGGACAAGCCTTCTTGCACCGTCAGCGGAAACCGTGGGTTACGACCTGGCCTCCTCCCGCCGTCAACCTACAGCAATTCTCATTATGGGACGAATGGGACGAATGGGACGGATGGCGGATGATCCCATGTGGCCTCGGACACCCTAAAGGGTGGACACCAAACCTCCCAGACCAGCCAAAATGAGAACTGCTGGTCAACCTAACCTCGGGTTTGACTCCTAACCCGCCTGTCCAGTAGTGTCACCGCAATTTGGCGGGCCATGAATACGGTGAACAACGATTCCTCTAAACTCCAAAAAGACAGCCGGCCGATGACGCCCCGGGAGCGGTGGCTGGCGATTCTCGCGGGCAAGGAGCCCGACCGGATTCCGGTGGACTGGGCCGCCACGCCGGAAGTAACTGCAAGACTGCTCAAGGAACTTGACTGCGCTGATGAAAGGGCGCTGTGGCGGAAGCTGCACGTGGACGGGCGCATCACGGTCAAGCCCCAATGGACGTTGTCCCACCACCCGGATGATTCGCAGGCCGACATGTGGGGCGTCCGGTGGCAGCAGATAGATTACGGCACCGGCTGTTATAAGGAGCCCAGCCATCCTCCGCTGGCAGTGGCGCAGACCGTGGAGGATGTGCATCGCCATCGCTGGCCGAACTCCGACGACTTTGACTTCAGCGCCATTATGGGTGCCGTCGAGGCAGCGGATGGTTTCTATCCGGTGCATGGTGGGTGCTTCGAGCCGTTCCTGTTGTATGGGCATCTGCGCGGCCTGGAGCAGGCGTTCGCGGACCTGGCGGCGGCCCCAGAGATTGCGGAGGCCATTCTGGGCCACATCTTCGATTTCTCTTTCGAGTATCACCGGCGGCTGTTCGAGGCCGGGAAAGGCAGGATAGACACGACCTGGGTGGCGGAAGACCTGGGCGGTCAGGACGGGCCGCTGATCAGCCTGCGGACCTATCGCCGGTTCCTGCTCCCCAACCAGATTCGGATGGCGGATCTGGGCCGGAAATATGGCGCGCACATCATGTATCACACCGACGGAGCGGCGCGCGCGTTCCTGCCCGACCTGGTGGACAAGGTCGGAATTGAGGTCCTGAACCCCATTCAGTGGCGCTGCCCGGGGATGGAGCGCGAGGGATTGGTGCGTGACTTCGGGCAGCGGTTGGTGTTCCATGGCTCCATTGATAACCAGCAGACGCTGGCCTTTGGCAGCGTGGCGGATGTAGTGGACGAGATCACAGAGTCAGTTCGTATCTATGAAAATGTGCGTTGGATCTGCGCGCCGTGCCATCGGCTGCAACCGGTCAGTCCGACGGCGAATATCCTGGCGATGTACGAGACGATCCACTCAAAGGGGCAAAAGCTGAAAAGCTAAAATTCGTGGCTTATTTAGCAGCAATTCTCACTAGGGGACGAATGGGACGAATGGGACGAATGGCGGATGATCCCCTGTGGCCTCGGACACCCTAAAGGGTGGACACCGAACCTCCCAGACCAGCCAAAATGAGAACTGCTGCTTATTTAGCGTCATTTAGCGTGTTTAGCGGGCAACCCCAGGGCGAAACCCACCCGAAACCCGAGATCCGAAGGAAGTTGGTTGTCTGGTGTTGGATGTTAGCCTCGGTTCTTCCCGCCTTCGGCAGCGGGGTCCACGCCGCCGCTACCAAGCCGAACATCGTCTTCATCCTGATAGATGATATGGGCTGGACCGATGGCGGCTGTTTCGGCAGCAAGTATTACCGGACGCCGAACCTGGATACCTTGGCCGCTTCGGGTATGCGTTTTACCCAAGCCTATGCCGCCTGCGCGGTGTGTTCGCCAACGCGCTCGGCGATTATGACCGGCAATTACCCGGCACGACTGCACATCACCGACTGGATTCCTGGCGAAAAGGCTCCCAAGAACAGCCGCTACCGGTTGCCGGACTGGCAGCAGCACTTGCCACTGGAGGAGACCACGATTGCGGAGGCGCTGAAGCAGCGCGGTTATGCGACGGCGTCGATCGGGAAGTGGCATCTCGGCGGCCCGGAATTCTTCCCGCAACACCAGGGGTTTGACATCAACATCGCCGGCGGCGACATCGGGCAACCTGCTTCCTACTTCTGGCCCTATGGCGAGACCAACACCTCCCACCGCGTGCCGGGCCTGGCAGAGCAGGGCGGGGGAAAGGGGGAGTATCTGACGGACCGGCTTACCGAGGAGGCGCTCAAGTTCATCACGGCCAGCCGCGACCGCCCGTTCTACCTTTATCTGGCCCACTACGCCGTCCACGCCCCACTCATGGGTAAGGACGAGGAGGTCGAGGAGTTCCGCCAGATTCCGGGTGCTAACGGCCAGAGCAACGCCGTTTATGCTGCGATGCTCAAGAGCGTGGACGAGAGTGTCGGCCGCGTGCTCAAGAAGTTGGAAGAACTCGGCCTCGCCGACCACACGATCGTAGTCTTCACCTCGGACAACGGCGGCGCAGTGCATTTCGGCCAGCCGCCGACGACCTGCAACGCCCCGCTGCGACTGGGCAAAGGCTTCGCTTACGAAGGGGGGCTTCGTGTGCCGCTGATCGTCAAAGCACCCGGGGTGACGCGCGCCGGCAGCACGTGCGATTGGCCGGTCAGCAGCATTGACCATTTTCCCACGCTCTTGGAACTGGTCGGCGCTGATAAGGCCGCATCCCGGACGGCGGTTGACGGCGTCAGCTTTGTGCCGTTGCTTCGGGGTAAAGCCAGCCTCCCGCGACGGGAGCTGTTCTGGCACTATCCACATTACTGGAACGGGGGCAAGGTCTCGCCCTACAGCGTGGCGCGGGTTGGCGACTGGAAGCTCATCCGCTTCTACGAGACTGGGCAGGAAGAGCTCTACAACCTCCACGACGACCTGAGCGAGCGCCGTGACCTCGCCAGTTCAGAGCCCAGGAAGCGCCGCGAACTGGCGCAGCGCCTGGACATTTGGCTCAAGGAAGTTGGTGCGCAGATGCCGATCCCGAGGCCTGACCCGGCTCATTGATTACACACTAGCCTGCCAAAGCGCCAGAGGGCTGGCGCAGTCCACAGCAATTCTCACTATGGGACGAATGGGACAAATGGGACGGATGGCGGATGATCATACGTGGCCTGGAACACCCTAAAGGGTGGACACCGAACCTCCCAGCCCAGCCAAAATGTGCTGCTGGCACACTTGAAGCGGGGTAGCGTTTGTGTCTCCAGCGGGCAGCAGGTGCGGCGAGGGCAGAAGCTTGCGGAATGCGGCAATTCGGGGAATACGAGCGAGCCGCATATACACCTTCAAGTGCAGAGCCGCGCTGATTTCGACGCCGGTGATTTGCGCACTTTCCCGATCCTGTTTCGTGACGTGGCGCGGGTGCGGTCAGGACAACGGAAGCAAATTCAGGAAGCTGATGTGCGTGCCAATGACCGTGTCATTGCACCTGACAACTGAGTAGAGCGTGGAGGTTTTCGGGCGGGGTCTCCACGGCGAGGGTGCAACCGGAGCTAAGCACGAAACGGCTATGGCTGGCCGCCTTAATTGCTTGCAGAGTTTCCAGCGCCTCGTGACGCACCGATTCAGGAGTGCCTTGGGCCAGCACTCTGACGGGATCGACGTTTCCCCACAGGGCAATCTCCGGGCCGACTATGCGACAGGCCTCACCGATGTTGACGGCGTGATCCAGTTCGAGCACATCGGCTTCGGAGCCGGCCATCATCGGCAGGATAGGCTTGGCATTGCCGCAGATGTGCAATGAGACGGGCTTGCGGGTGGTGGATTTGATTGATGCAATCAGCCGCCGTTCGGTTGGCAGAGCCAGTTGCCGGTAGAGATCGGGGCCGAGCAATCCGGCCGGCGAGTCGCCGCCGCTCAGCATATCTGCGCCCGCATGGCCGAGGGCGAGCGCGTAGGCCGCGGCGTATTCGGAACAGCGGTGCATGAGGGCCTCCACGAAGGGCCGGTCGTCGAACACCTTCAGCATGATCT
The DNA here is from genome assembly GCA_903912925.1 of uncultured Verrucomicrobia subdivision 3 bacterium. Taxonomy (GTDB): domain Bacteria; phylum Verrucomicrobiota; class Verrucomicrobiia; order Limisphaerales; family UBA8199; genus PALSA-1440. The sequence goes on from CAIWJG010000848.1 coordinate 4,165, forward strand.
CGTTGATGCCCATCAGCGCCGCCGCCAGTGAAAACGGGTATTGGTCGAAACAGGCGACCACAAAGACTTCCTTGCCGAGAGCCTCCACGACTCGTGAGAGCGCTTCGAGCATCAGCGGATAGCGGCCCTGTGCGCCGACGTCTGGAGCCGGTATGCGGTCAATATCAGCGGCGGTTTGGACGATGGGACCGCCTATGCCGCCGAACGGCTGGTTGTCATCTGTAGCGCCCACTCGTGCCCCCATCGCTTCCGCGCTGACCCAGGTGTCGGCTGATACCCATACCGCATCGGGCTTGAACCGCTCATAATAGCGGATGACCGAATCCGCGAGCGTCCGGGCGCTGGTAGTGTATTCGCGCAGGGTGTAACCTGCGGCACGAGCGCAGAAATGCACCGCCAGTGGGCCGACCGGGACACGGGGCACGGGCAAACCAGCCAGGGCTGGTGAACTCGGTGAGGCGTAGCCGCCAACGTCAGTTGGCGCTGACATGTGCTGCGAAGGAGAAATGCGCCAACTGACGTTGGCGGCTACGGTTGCATGGGCGCTTGGATCGGCCCTGTCCGCGAGAGTCGATGCCACGAGCTCTTTTGAGGTCATGTGTTGCTCGCTAGCGGTAACTCACAGCTCCCTGCTTGCGCCACGCATCGGCGCAGGAAGCCCAGGCTCTGCCGGATGAACTGTTCTGCGTCCGGACAGACGTTTTGGAAGATGCCGCGCGAATAACCAAAGCCGCCTGGCCCGGTATTGTAGGTCTCCAACATCAGCCGCACGCAGCCGGTCGCCCCGCCCAGCGCCTCAAACACCGCTGTCCACGGGACGAGGCCGCCGCCAGGCACGCCCCGGTCATTCTCGCAGGTATGGACGCCCCACAAGACCGGCAACGCGCAGCGAATCGCGGCGCCGTAGTCTCGCTCCTCAGTGATCATGTGGTAGGTATCCAGGTTGACCAACAGATTGGGGTGAGCCGCCAACCGCGCGAGATCCATAGCCTGCGCGGCGGTGTTGACCAAGTGGATGCGGAAGCGGCTCATCGGTTCGATCACCAACCGCACGCCCAGCTTTCCGGCGTGTTCGGCGAGCAAGTGCAGATTGTCTGCGGTGCGCGGCAGCTCGTCAGCCGGTGGGGGCCGCCGACAGACGTGGCCGGGCCGGCTGTAGATCGCGCCGCAATACGCCACCGCGCCGAGTTCCGCCGCTTGTTGGATCGTCTTCTTGTGCCACGCGAGGCCGAACTGGCGATGATGCGGGTCGTCGGAGGAGATGTTGCAGTCCTCCGGCCACAGGTTGCCGGGGCCGACGGTCAGCTCGATGCCCAACGACTCGGCGTGCCGGCCTACGCGGGCGCGGTCGAACTGCACGTCGTCACCGAGTGAAATCTCGAGTAACGTCAGCCCGAGCGTATGTGCCTGGTCCAGGATGGTCAGATCACCGTCAGTCCAGTGGCTTTTCCAGAGGAACTGGTGCGCGCCGAATTTGAATTTGGTAGTTATCCCTGACAGGATGGTCAGTGCAGCGTGTTTCTGCAATCCCATCCTTACGGCACTCAGCAATTCTCATTATGGGACGAATGGGACGAATGGGACGGATGGCGGATGATCCCATGCGGCCTCGGACACCCTAAAGGGTGGACCCCAAACCTCCCAGACCAGCCAAAATGAGAACTGCTGTACGGCACTCCCGCGGCGTTGGGGTCGAAAGGTCCAGCACCCTGATCTGAAATACGCCGCCCGAATTAAGCCCTCAGCTCTCGTACCAACTAGGAAAGACTAAACCAAACTGATGGTCACTGCCTAACATATTGCGGAGCACCCGGGTCAGGTACACTTTCGTAGCTCTCGCGGTCAGGCGCCATTGCACGCGGCGGCGGCGCGTATTGCCGCCGAGCCAGGGGCGAAGATAGCCCCGCACCCGCGCCCACGGCCAGTTGGTCAGCATTGACCAGAGCAACGCGCGCTCAAGTTCGGCGTGGCGTCCGTGCGGATGGCCGGCAGGGAGAAAACTGAATTCTCGGAAGCGCTCGCCGGAAGGGTCCCAGAGTTCGGCGCGCCATCCCGCCGTACCGGGCAGCGGCGTTAGCGGGATAAAGAAGAACTGGTCCAGTTCCAGCTCCGTGACAAAGCGGTGGATAGCTCGAATTGTCTGGGGGGAGTCTCCTGGCAGCCCGTAGATGAACGAGCCAATGGCCAGCACTTCCGGAAACTGTCCGCGCAGGATGCGCAGCGCCTCGCACGCATCCGCTACGCCGCTGGTCTTGTGCAGCGATGCGATGCTCTCGTTGTCGGGCCGTTCGATGCCGAGATAGACTTCGTTGAGGCCGGCGCGGACGCAGTTGGCCAGCGCGCCGGAATGGGCGTCGCGCACCATGGCGTCGGCGCGCACCCAGGCGCTTTGGCCCACACGGATGCCGTCGCGCAACAGCAGTTCCGCCAGTTGGCCCGGCACGCGCGGATCGGCGTTGAAGCAGGGGTCCACCCAACCGAGGTACTGCCGATGATAACGGCGCACCAGCAGGCGGATTTCTTCCCGCAGCCGCTCGGGGGACTTGACGCGCACGTGCGGCACAAGGCGGTCACCGGTAAACCGGCCCATCTGACGCCACAGCACGCAGAAATCGCACGAGCCAAAGCAGCCGCGGCTGAGTTCGATGGCAGCGAGGCGCGGATGGTTGACACTGCGAGCGCCGTAGCGCTCCATCGGCAACAGATCGTAGGCAGGCAAGGGCAGGGTATCCAGGTTTGGTACCAGTTGGCGCGGCGGGGTGGTAATGACTTCGGACGCGTTGGCCGCTGGCGGTGGATTGGGTGTTCCCGGCTCCGGCAGAAAAGAAATGCCATTCACTCTTGCCAGGGCATCTCGCGAGCCTGCGCGGAGCGCCTGGACCAGTTCGACGATCGTCACTTCGCCTTCGCCGTGGACGACCACATCCAGCAAGCCGGTCGCCAGCGCCTGGGGCGCTAGGTGCCCGAAGAAGCAACCGCCCGCAATGACTCGTGCGCCAATGGCCTTGGCCAGCCTGGCCAAGCGCAATCCCTCGACACAACTGACCGCTTCTTCGCCGATGCCCACGTATGCGGGATGCCGCCGCTGGATTTCGGAGGCGATTGAGCGCCAGCCCATCTCCAAGGCCGGGGCGTCGAGAATCTCCACGCGCAAGTCGGGCAGATGGTGGCGGAGCATCGCAGCCATCGAGGCAAACGCCAGCGGTGGCCAGAAAGCGCTGGAGGCGCTGTTGAAAGGCCAGAGCGGCCGCGGCGGGCGGACAAACAGAAATAGCTCGTTCATGGCTGGAGGTGCGGGCGCGTCAACCGCTGCAACCGCCGCAAGGTGCCCAGCATCGCAAGGCTGACATTGCCTGCAACCAGTGCGGCAAGTACCAACGCGCCCCAGAAGACCAATGCCGACAGACTGTAGGCGGCGAAGGCTCCACCCAGCGTCGCCGCGATTGGCAGCAAGGGGAGCATCCCTACGAGGATGAGGAAGTAAGTTGGTTGGCGCCGCCAGTGGGAGGGGGTGAAGTCCGAAGTCCGAAGGTCGAAGACCGAGGGAAGGCCGAAATCCGAAGGCCGAAGCGGCACATGGCTGCCTCCGGGAACCGGTGCGGTTGGGAGGGAGGGTTGGTGGTTTCGGACTTCGGATCTATCAATCATTTGGCTCAAAGGCAGCCAGAGGAAGGTGACTATACCGAAGCCGAACAGCACACCGGTGAGTGAGCGCAGCACCGGCCCTTGCGCGACCCAGTGAAAGCCGAACGGGACCATCGTCAACAAGAAGGCGCCATGGATTTGCAGGAACCAGCCGCTGAGCCTTGGCCGCAGCCCTAGGTGCAGGAGTGCCGCCAGACCGGCCCCGACATACAGGCCCGCGCAGCGCTGACAGCACGGCAGCAGAATCCCCCCCGGCGCCCAGGTATGCCCCGGGTTCTGGCCGCAAACCGCTGCAAACCAATGACCGAGAATCTCGATCATACTGCAGAGGGCTAATGCGACAGGTGGGGACGTTTAGCCGGCATTGGAATCGGCACTTTGGTCACCGGCCACTTCGGGTTGTTCACGTCCACCAGGAACAGGGCGCAATCGGCGGCTTTGAACTCCTTGTCGGCACAGGCGAGGTAGGTCGAGGGGATGGCCACCGTCTTGCCGTCATGCGAAATGCCGGCCTGAAAGTAGAGCACGCTATCGGAGTCGTGGTGCGAAGTTGCGTCGCTAATCAGCGTGAGTTCGTGGGGCGGCGCGTCGGTGAAGGGAATTTCCATCAGTCCGTAGGAAACCGTGTTGGTTCCTTTTCTCCGCGAGAAGGTGGCCCAAAGCGCGTTGCCGTCGGGATTTAGGATGGCGTTACCGAAATAGAGGTCCTGGCCGCGCGCGTCCAGCGAACGCGCAAAGCGCTGCTGGCCATCCCGCAATACCACGAGGTTGTTAGTCTTAGGGCCCTGGCTCAACAACGCCAGAGTTCGGCCGCTCTGGTCATAGGCCAAAACCGACTCGAGAGGGACCTCATTGGTAAAACGCATTAAAGGCGTCCGGTTAAAGTCAGCCGGGTTCAGGCGGCTCCAGATGGAGTTCGTCCCGGCTTTATTCGCCGACTCAAGGCAAAAGACGTTCCTGCCGTCGGGAGCCGGATAGAGCATGACATCGTTGTTGGTCTCCTCGATTTGGTGAGTGGCCAGCGCGCCGGACCTCAGATCGAGCCGCGCGATTTCCTGCCCTGAGACGCGCAGAAAGACCTGATCGCCGACGATGCAGAGCGGCATTAGGAAAGCAAGTCCCGCCTCTTCAACATCCGGCACGCGGAAGATCCTGAGGGGCTGGCGCGCACCCCGGGGAATCAGCGCCACGTCTATCACCCCATGGTCGTCGCTGCTCTTCTCGTCCGCGCAGTGGGCGACGACAATCTCTCGGCCGTTGGGAAGCCATTCCGCCCGCAGGAGGCTGGGCACCAGCACGGTGTTGTTGCTCTTACTTTGATAGGTCAGAGGAAGGAAGAGCATTTCCGTTCCTTTCGTTTCGCGATCATAGACCGCCGTGCCGATCGCGCCACTGGCGGCGTCGAAGGCCGGGTAGAGGATTTTGGTGTCATCGGGGCTAAACGACGTGCAGGCGAGGATATAAATGCTCAACGCCAGCAGGCCTACGAGCGCCAGTGCCGCGTTTCTGGTGTTCTGTCTATTCATAGCTTGTCTCTCTTGGTGTTTCTTGGTTGCTCCGACACCTGCGAGTCCTATCGCAGAAGGCACCTGTTGAGGCAAGCCCAAATGGGGGGCGGAAAGAATCCATTGCGTCTGGCCTGCGGGAAAACCTGGTTACCCCCGTCGGCCAGCGCGAAGCATCCTGGCGTGACTCAGTTGAAGCTGGGTGCGAGAATGGCGAGTAGCTGCTCGTGGTGGCGATCCGGGCGGCAATTTAACCGACAGAACAAGAATACAGATGGTGGAGAGAACAGCGATGAACAAGATGTTGCAGATTACACTGGCGGCGGCGGCGTTGACACAGCTCACGGCAGGCGGAGCCGAAGTCGGCCTATGGGAGGTGTTTGAGACTTCCTTCGAAACGAGCAAGCAATACGCGAATGCCTACACCGACGTTGAGGTCAATGTCGCTTTCGAGCAGGGCGAAAAGCGCTGGACCATGCCCGCGTTTTGGGCCGGTGGCGGCAAGTGGACGGTTCGCTTCGCCCCGCCGGTGGAGGGCGAATACAAGTACCGGGTGGAGTGTTCGGATAAAGCCAACTCCGATCTGGCCGGAAAGGAACAGACCTTTCGGGCGGTCGGATATAGCGGCGGCAATCCCCTGATGAAGCATGGCTTTCTGCGGGTGAGCGCGGATAAGCGCCATCTCGAACATGCCGACGGGACACCTTTCTTCTGGCTGGGTGACACCTGGTGGAAAGGGCTGGCAAAACGGCTGACCTGGGAAGGGTTTCAAGAGTTGACGGCCGACCGCCAAGCGAAGGGATTCAGCGTCGTCCAGATTGTGTGCGGGCGGTATCCGGATGAGGCAGGCTTCCAACCCGGCTGGGAAAACGAAGGCGGCAAGCCCTACACGACAAAGGACTTCGCACAGATCAATCTCTCCTATTTCGAATACGCGGACCGGCGGATCAAGCATTTGGTGGATGCCGGCATCGTGCCGGCCATCGTGGGTGGATGGGGGCGGCCGGACTGCAACAGCCTGGAGGCTGGGGTGGATGGCATCAAGCGGCACTGGCGCAACCTGGTGGCACGCTATGGCGCTTATCCCACGGTCTGGATTATCGGCGGTGAATCCGCTGGCCCTCAGTGGACCGGGATCGCCAGGTATGTGCAGCAGATTGATCCGTATGGGCGGCCTGCGACGATCCACCCGGGCGATTCAGCGCGCAAATCGGTGACCGACGAATCGGTGATCAACTTTGACATGCTGCAGACCGGACATGGGGAATGGGACGCAGCGCGCGGCGCCATTCCGAAGCTCAAGGCCGCTTACGCGCGGACCCCGCCCATGCCCGTCATGATCGGCGAGTATTGCTATGAGGGACACATGCAGACGGCCTTCCAGGATGTGCAGCGCTACGTATTCTGGGGCAGTATGCTCAGCGGCGCGGCCGGCCTTACCTACGGCGCGGCGGGTGTTTGGCACCTGAGCGTGGAAGGCGATCCGGGCATTACGCCGATCTACGACTGGACGACTTGGAAGGAGGGAATGAACTTCCCCGGCTCGACGCAACTGGGCTTGGGCAAGAAGCTGCTCGAACAATATCCGTGGGCGCGTTTCGAGCCGCATCCCGAATGGGCGGAGGCAGGCGCCTTCTGCGCCGGGATTCCAGGCGAAGTGCGGTTCATTTACCAGCCTCGCCGTGGGGTTTACAACTGGAGCGGAGTGGTTGTGAAGAACCTGGAGCGCGAGGTGCCTTACCGCGCCTTCTACTTCAACCCGGTCAACGCAAAGAAGTACGATCTGGGAACGTTCGTCAGTGCCGGCCAAGCTCCCAAGCCCTTTGAAGGTCATGCCCAGCCTTTGCTCTTTGCTGACCGCTTCGACGACACGGGGAGTTCGGCTTGGAAGGACTACGGCACGCTGACCCAGCGTAAGGAAGGACACCTTGTCGGCGGCAAAGGGATGGTGACCATTCTGGAGAAGATCAGCGAAACCAACTTGATGGCGAGCGTGGAGGCCCGAAGCGACGCCGAAGCGGGAATTATCCTGCGCTTTCATGATTTCGACCATTATTTGGTCGCGCTCTACACGCCCAAGCTGAAGGCTATCTATATCCACGACCGGAAGAACGGCGCTTGGGGTGAACCGATCGGTCAGGTAGCGGTGCCGGAGATCGGGCCAAAGATCCGCCTGACTGCCGCCGCTTGTGGCGAATACGCCGCGATGGTCTTGACCGATGGCAAGAAGACTTATTCCACGCCCGCTGTGAAGGTCGCCAACCTCACCAGCGGAAAAGCCGGGCTGTGGCTCTTCCAGATTGGCGAACGGCAGGAATACGGTAACTTCGAATTGTCCCAAACCTCATTTACTCCGACGAAACTTGATACTGCGGGACAAGTCCATCGTGTGGCATCCGACGAGTTTAAGGCGTCGGGAGTGCCGTCGCCTCAGGATTGGGTGCTGGTGTTGGAGCGAGAGAAACCGTAATTGAGCGGAGCAATTCTCATTATGGGACGAATGGGACGAATGGGACGAATGGGACGAATGGGACGAATGGGACGAATGGGACGAATGGGACGAATGGGACGAATGGGACGAATGGCGGGTGATCCCATGCGGCCTCGGACACCCTAAAGGGTGGCCCCCAAACCTCCCAGACCAGCCAAAATGAGAACTGCTGCTGCAACCCTGCGCGACGCGGCTAGCAATTCGGGTTTCGGATTTCGGATTTCCTCCTCCGGTCCCCACCGTCGAAACGCTCACGAACCCTTCTGTCCGCTGCCCGCTCGCTCTGCCAGCCATTGCCGCAGGGCCGACTGGCCGGCCTCAGCCGCCCCGGGGATGGCACGCACCAACTCGGCCATGCGCTCGGAATCGCCCGCGTTGGCCGCCTGCTCCAGCGCTCGGCACTCTCCGGCCAGCTTTTCCAGGCCGACCGAATATCCGATGCCCTGGATGGAGTGAGCTAGCCGGGCCAGTTCCTGGATTGCGCCGGAGCTTGCCAGCGAGGTCAGCCGGCCCACCGTCTCGGGTAGTTCGCGAAGGAAGTCCGCTATGATTGCGAGCACGCCTTCCTCGCCCAGCTCCGCGCAGAGCTCGGCGGGACGCTGTGGATCGAAGCCGACGCCAGCCAGGGGCACGGGCTCGGTTTTCGGTGGCGGGGCTGCTTTGCCGGGCCGCCCCAGGTGCTGTTTCAAGGCCGCCCCCAGTTGTTCCGCCGTGTAGGGCTTGCTCAGGTAGTCGTCCATGCCGGCCGCCAGGCAACGCTCGGAGTCGCCCTTGACCGCATTGGCCGTCAGCGCGACGATGCGGACGCGCCGGGCTCCGTCAGTGGATCGTGCCGCTTCCCGCCGCCGGATTTCCCGCGTCGCCTCGAAGCCGTCCAACCCGGGCATCTGGCAGTCCATAATAATGACGTCCGGGTCGGAGCGTTCCCACGCTGCGACCGCTTCCAGACCGTTGACCGCGAATTCCGACTGCTGCCCCAGGCTCTCCAACATCAACATCGCCAGCCGCCGGTTAGGCTCATGGTCCTCGGCGACGAGGATGCGCAGCGGGCCGGCGAGCGTGGCCGCTTGGGCGCCGGCCGCGTCACTGGCACCCGGCTCCGCCGACTTGGCGGCGGGTGCGGAGGCGACTTCGAGAGCGATCTCAAACCAGAACAGCGAGCCCTGGCCGGGCACGCTCTCCAGGCCGATGTGTCCGCCCATCAACTCCACGATGAGCCGGGAGATGGCCAGCCCCAGACCCGTGCCGCCGCGGCGGCGGCTAGCTCCGCTGTCCACCTGGACAAAGGGCTGGAAAAGGCGGGCGCTATCGGCGGCGCTGATGCCGGCACCTGTGTCCTGCACCTCGAACCGCAGGCGGACCCGGGGGGCGGCGCCGGGTGAGGGCACCCGGCCTACAACTCCGAGGAGCCGCACGCGGATGGTGACCCCGCCCCGGTCGGTGAACTTGAGGCCGTTGCCGGCGAGGTTCATGAGCACCTGGCGCAGCCGGCCAGCGTCGCCCTTGAGCCACGGGGGAATGTCCCCGGCCAGGTCGGTCGCCAGCGAGAGCCCGCGGTCCCCGGCGCGCGTCTGGAGCAGCCGGTCCACGCCGTCCACCAGCTTGTGGAGGCTCAGGGGTTGCTCGTCGATATCGAGCTGGCCGCCGGCTTCGATCTTCGACAGGTCGAGGATGTCGTTGATGATGTCGAGCAGCGCCTCGCCGCTGGTGGCGACGGTGCGGGCGAACTCGGTCTGCCGGGCATCGAGCGGCGTTTTCAGCAACAGGTTGGTCATGCCCAGCACGGCATTCATGGGGGTGCGAATCTCATGGCTCATCATCGCCAGGAAATCGCTCTTGGCGCGGTTGGCCGCGTCGGCCTGCTCCGCCATGGCGCTTGCTCGTGCGGTGGCCTCGGCGAGCGATTGGTTGGTCTGCCGAAGATTCTCCTCGGCGGCTCGGCGCTCCGTGATGTCAATCGAGACGCCCAGGATGTGGGGCTGCCCCTGGATGTTAACCATCTCGGCCGAGAAGAGGTTGTCGATGATCGTCCCGTCTTTGTGCCGGACTTGTAATTCCAAATCGGCAACCCGTCCCGTCGCCTGCACTGTATCCACCATCGCGGTCCGTTGTTCCGGGTGTACGAACAGGCCAAGCTCAACGGCGGTTTTGCCGATGATCTCGGCCCGGGAATAGCCAAACTGCTTCAGAAAGGTGTCGTTGACATCGGAGAACCGCCGTTCCGGCAGGCGGGCCAGCGTCATTGGCGCCGGGCTGTGGCGGAACAGGGTCTCGAAACGCTGCTGCGCCTCCTGCTCGGCGGTCAGGTTCCGGGAGGTGCAGAAGAGGCAGTCCGTTCCGTTCCACTGGCCGAACCACAGGCGGTTTTCGACCGGCACCTGGCTGCCGTCCCGGCGCACCAGCGGCAGGGTACAGCTATTCCGCTCGCCCCGGAGTATGGCGGCGAAGATGTCCTCGGCTTCCTGCCGCTGGCTCGCCGGATGCAGATCCAGCAAGCGCATCGCCGCGAGTTCTTCGGCGCGGTAGCCCAGCATGCTCGTGGCGACGGCGTTGTAGTCGATGATCCGCCCGTCCAGCGCGACCACCAGGACCACATCCACGCTGGAGTCGAAGAAGGTGCGGAAATTGGCCTCGCTCTCCCGCAGCGCCGCTTCGGTCTGCAAGCGGCGGGTGAAGTCTTCCTTGACGGCCAGGTAATGGGTGATGCGCCCCGACGGATCCAGGATGGGCGAGATGGCGGTGTCTTCCCAATAGAGTTCGCCGTTCTTCTTCTTGTTGTGGAAGAGCCCGCGCCAGGTCTTCCCCGCCGTGACAGCTCCCCACAGTTCCTGGTAGATCTCCGGTCTCGTATGGCCGGACTGCAAGAAACGCGGATTCCGGCCCAGAACCTCCTCCCGGGTGTAACCGGTGAGCTCCGTGAACCTGGGATTCACGTATTCAATGTCCCCGGCCAGATTCGCAATTATGGTCGAGGTGGGGCTCTGCTCTACCGCGTTGGACAAGTGGCGGAGTCTCTCCTGCCGATCATGCTCCTCGGTCACATCGCGGAAGACGAGCACCGCCCCGAGGAGGCCGCCGGCCGCATCGTGGATGGGAGCGCAACTGTCGGCGATCTGGCGTTCCGTGCCGTCGCGGGCAATGAGCCCGGTATGGCTGGCCAGGCCGATGACGCGGTCCTCGCGCAGGACGCGGCCCACCGGGATTTCGGCCTCCTGCCGGGTCTCGGCGTTGATGATGCGGAAGACCTCGGCGATGGGCCGTCCCCGGGCCTCGTCGTTGCTCCACCCGGTGAGCTTCTCAGCCATGAGGTTGAGGCTGACGACTCGGCCGCCAACATCGCAACCGATGACCCCGTCGCCGATGGACCGGAGGGTGGCCG
>CAIWJG010000849.1 GCA_903912925.1 uncultured Verrucomicrobia subdivision 3 bacterium
TCCTTACGTCGGCTGCTACGTATTGCAAACTGGCTGGCAGCCTCGACCTGATCATGCAACGCATCCCACAGCCGCCCGTGAATCCTGCGTTGCGTGACGCGGAGGGCCATGACTTCTGGCTGGGCTTCATCGCCGCATTGATCGGGATCATCCTGACGTTTTGCGGCGCGCGGCACCTGACCGCGGTGGATACAGTGGATGGGGGCAACGCCTGGGAAACCCAACTGATCAAAGCTTTCGCGTTCGATGGTCTCCAATACGCCGACAAGATGTCGCCGCCCCCGCCGCCGAAGGGAGACGACCCCGACGCGCTCGAACGCTGGGCTCGGCAGAACCGCGAGACGGAGGCGCCGGCCTGGAAAATACGGGTGGATACCGCGGCCAAGACGCCGTGCCCTACCTGAGTGAAGTGAATTTCCGGCCGCATGGCGCGGCCAAACTATGATGAAATCCGAAGGCCGAGGGCCGAAGTCCGAAATGCTGGTGCAGCGTTAGCTATGGAATGCCAGGTGCCAGAGTGCAAGCAGCGGCAGCCGACTGAGCTGGGTCGGAAGCTGAAGCGGATTCGTCCCTGGGTGCAAACCGGCTTCCTGGGGCTATGGCTCGCGCCGCTAGGCCCGTGGCTCCACGGAATTCCTGGGTGCGTCTTCCACTGTTACTCGTGTCCGCTTTCTTCGTTCGCGTGCCCAATCGGTGTCGCGGCCAATTACGCCGCGCTGATGCCCGTGGCCTTTGAGATACCTTACCTGCTGCTCGGCCTGCTGCTGTTCGTCGGCGCGACCAGCGGATCACTCGTTTGCGGCTGGTCGTGTCCCTTCGGGTTCGTGCAGGATTTGCTGGCCAGGATTCCGATCCGCAAGGTGGCGTTGCCGGCGTGGCTCGGTTATACCCGCTACGTCGTGCTGGTGGGGCTGGTGATTCTTCTGCCGCTGGTGCTTGGCTTCAAGGGCATTCCATTCGGTGACCAGGTGATCTCGATTTGCCGGCTTTGTCCCGCGGGTGCGCTGGAAGCGGGCTTGCCCATCTCTGCCCAGAGCGTGATGGAGGGCCACGGCTGGCCGATGAGCTGGCTCAAGACGCTGATCCTGATTGCCTTCCTCGGCTCGGCGCTTTTCATTCACCGGCCCTGGTGCCGCATCTTCTGTCCGTTGGGCGGGCTGCTGGCCCTGTTCAATCGCTTCAGCCTGTTCCACCTGCGCTTCAACGTCCGGGAGTGTGTCGAGTGCAACCTTTGCCGCAGCCGGTGCGCGATGGGGGTGAATGTGGATCAGAAGGTGAACGTCTCCGGCTGCATCCGTTGCCTGGAGTGCAGCACCTGCGGGGCCCTTGAGCCTTGCTTCGCTCTGCCGAAAGAGAGCACGAAGCCGAACGTGCCGCCCTCACAGCAGCCGACGTAAATGCCGTGGCAGTGGAAAACGTGGACCTCGTTGATGCGTGCGAGGGGGCATGCCATGCTTTGCCCTCCCGGGTAAAGCTCACCCAAAGCCACCCGCAGGCCAGGGGAAGGCGTGTTGCTGGCGCGATGGTCGCTTGTGTTCCGCCTGTGTTCCGCTCGTATTCCGCTTATATTCCGCTTATACTCCTCGTTTCTTCCGAGGGTACGCTATGGGGCGTCACCGAGCCGTTGCCTGGGGTTGACAACGCAGCGTAAGCGGTTATTCGGTCGGAATCACGCAAGTGGACGCGTGAATGGTGGCATCTCCCGCGCGAAGGCCAGCAGTGGGTGACCTCCGCGGTAGTTGTGGCGGAACTTGAGCGCATCCCCGATCCGGCTCGACGCGACGCAGCGTTGGCTTTTCCATCGGAGTGTGAATTGTCCGGGCTAGCTACAACGCGGCCGGCCTCTCATTAACATCCCACTTGAGTGGGGTGTGGGCGGTGGTCTCGGGGGCGGAATCGCTTCAGCGGTTTACCCGCCACCGTAAACCGCTGAAGCGGTTGGGGAGCCGGTTCGCGTGCCACCCCCACCTCGCTGAAGCGAGGTGTTAATGAGAGTCGGCCGCCCACCCCGAAGAAATCTGTCGTGCGCCCTTGCACGGAACACGCGGTGTTTTCCGATTGATTTCGATCACGGCCCTGTTAGCATGGCTGCCGCCATCCATGATAGAACAACAACTCGATAGCTACAATCCAGCAGAGCGTCGGCAGGCGCTAGTGGCCCTGTGCCAACAGGTCGAGGCGGGCAAGATCAAATTGCCCACGCCCGGCACCGACGTGAACCTCCACGCGCACACGTTCTTCTCTTACAACGCTTACGGTTATTCGCCGTCCAAGTATACCTGGCTGGCGCGCAAGGCGGGATTGGCGGTGGCCGGGATTGTGGACTTCGACGTGCTTGATGCGCTGGAAGAGTTTCTTGAGGCGGGACGACTGGTGGGGCTGAAGACCTGCGTGAGCTTGGAATCGCGGGTGTTCGTGCCGGAGTTTGCGAGCCGAGTCATCAATTCGCCGGGGGAGCCGGGCGTCTCCTATCACATGGGCGCGGGGTTTACGAGCGCGGTGCAGCATCCGTTCCTCGCGGAAATGCGTGCCGCGGCGGCGCAGCGCACGCGCGATATGCTGGGCCGGGTGAACGCCTATATGCGGCCCGTCGAGCTCGATTACGAGAAGGACGTGGTGCCGCTGACGCCGAAGGGCAATGCCACCGAGCGCCATCTGTGCGAGGCGTTTGAACGGAAGGCGGCGCAGGTGTTTCCCGACCCCGCGCAGCGAGCTGCGTTCTGGAAGGAGAAACTTGGCGACGCCCCGGCGGCAGGTGCAAAGCTCCAGAACTTGATTCGCGCCAAGACGATGAAGAAGGGCGGCGTTGGTTACGTGCAGCCGGGCAAGGGCTCGTTCCCGCTGATGGCGGACATGAACCAGTTCGTGCTGGAATCGGGCGCAATCCCTACGCTGACCTGGCTGGACGGCACGGCCGAGGGCGAGAAGAGTCTGGACGAGCTGTTTGCCATCGGGATTGCATCCGGCGCGGCGGCCTTGAACATCATTCCTGACCGCAACTACACGCCCGGGGTGAAGGATCAGAAGCTCCAGAACCTCTACGACGTGGTCGAGGTGGCCGAGAAACACCATTTCCCGATCATCGTCGGCACGGAGATGAACTCCCCGGGCAACAAGTTCGTTGATTCCTTCGGCACAGCGGAATTGGCACCGCTGGTGCCGGTCTTCCTGCGGGGCGCTCATATCATCTACGGGCATTCGGTGCTACAGCGCCAGAGCGGGCTGGGGTATTTGAGTCCGTGGGCGAAGAAGGCTTTTACCAGCGTCAAGGCCAGGAACGAGTTTTTTGAGCGGCTGGGTCGCGAATTGCAGCCCGCCAACGAAGACCGCCTGCGCGGTTTGACCACCGAGATTGCGCCGGACCAGATTCTAGCGAAGATTCACTGATAACTTATGGCAACTACAAGTATTCCACAGACACAGCGGGCGGTGCAGTTAGTCGGGCCGGACCAGCTCAAGCTCAACGAATCGAAGCCGGTCTTCACGCCCGGCCCTCACCAGGTGCTGGGGCGCGTCGAGGTGGTCGGCTTGTGCTTTTCCGACCTGAAGCTGCTGAAGCAGTTCTCTGGTCACGCTCGCAAGTCTCCCGTGATCAGCGGGGTTGACCTGCAGGCGCTGTCGGAGATGCCGAACTATGTGCCCGATAATAAACCCACTGTGCCTGGGCATGAAGTGGTCGTGCGCATCGTCCAGGTCGGGCCGGGGGTCACTCGCCACAAGGTGGGCGACCGCTACCTGGTGCAAACCGATTACCGCTGGCTGCCGACGGCTAGCTCAGCCTCCGCCTTCGGCTACAATTTCGAGGGCGCGCTTCAGGAATATGTCCTGATGGACGAGCGGATCGTCACGGCGCCCAACGGGGAATCAATGCTGATCCCGGTGCCGGAAGACCTGTCGGCTTCGGCGCTGGCCCTCTGCGAGCCTTGGGCGTGCGTAGAGGACGCCTACGTGGACAAGCAGCGCCAGAAGCTGAAGCTCGATGGCAAGATGCTCGTCGTCGGCGAAGCCAAGGTCGCGCCGCAGCAACTCGACAACCTGTTCGCGCGTTACGGCAAGCCGTCGGACATCACGTGGAAGTCTGCGGCTGAGATTGGGGACCTCAAAGACGCCAGCTTTGATGACGTCGTCTATCTCGGCGCCAACGCTGACACCGTCGCCAAGCTCTTTCCTAAGGTCGGGGTGCGGGGCCTGCTCAACATCGTGCAGTGCGGCAGCAAGTTCGGCCGGCTGGTGGTGTCGCAAGTCGGGCGCGTACACTACGGCGCTATCCGTGTCGTCGGCACGACTGGCTCTGACCCCGCGGAGGCGATGAGCTACATCCCCGCCACGGCGGAGATCCGTGCCCGGGATAAGATCAATATTATTGGCGCGGCCGGCCCGATGGGCACGATGCATGTCATTCGCGACATCTGCCAGGGCGTGCCGGATGTGACCGTGTTCGCGGGCGACCTGAGCGACGAGCGCCTGGTGATGCTCCGGAAGCTGGCCGGCTCGCTGGCCGAGAAGCACAAGGTCACACTGCGGACCTACAATCCTTCGAAGGAAAAGCTCACCGAGCAGTTCGACTACATCGTCCTCATGGCGCCCGTGCCGGCGCTGGTCGTGGCCTCGGTGGCCTCGGCGGCGGAACGGGGGATTATCAACATCTTCGCCGGCATCGCCGCCAATGTCACGGCAGAGCTGGACCTCGATACGTACATTGCCAAGCAGCTCTATTTCATCGGGACCAGCGGCTCGACGCTGGACGATATGAAGCTGGTGCTGGCCAAGGTGCTGGCGCGTCAGCTCGACACCAATCTCTCCGTCGCCGCCGTGTCCGGACTGGATGGTGCGATCGACGGCATTCGGGCGGTGGAAAAGAACCTCGTGCCCGGCAAGATCCTCGTCTATCCGTCGTGCCACGGCCTGAAGGTGACGCCATTGACCGAGCTGGGCGACAAGCTGCCGCTGCAAGATGGTTGCTGGACCAAACAGGCTGAAGAGGCCCTGGTGAACCAACCTCCAAAGGCTTGAGATGAGCGCCACGAACCTCCAGAACAAGGTCGCCATTGTCACCGGCGGCGCTCAAGGGCTTGGCCAGGCCATCTCCCAGCGGCTCGCCCGCGAGGGCTGTCGGGTCCTGATCGCGGATGTCAACGAGGCCGGGGTCAATGCCACCGCCGCTTCCGCCGCCACGGAAACCGGCCAGCGCGTCCTCGGAATGAAAGTCGATGTGACCCAGGAAGCCGACGTGAAGGCGCTATTTGACCGCGCGGTGCAGGAGTTTGGCCGGGTGGACATTGTGGTCGCCAACGCCGCGATCCTGATCGCTGAGCCCATCGCCGACGCCGATGCCGAGAAGTGGCGCGCGGTGATGAACGTCAACCTGTTCGGCTACTTTCTTGTCACCAAGTATGCCTGCCGCGTCATGAAAGGGCAGGGGGGCGGCGCGATCATCAACATCAATTCCAAGTCCGGTAAGAAGGGCAGCGCGGCCAACTCAGCGTATGCTGCCACCAAGTTTGGCGGCATTGGCCACACCCAGAGTGTCGCGTTGGAAATGGCTCCCTTTAACGTCCGTTGCAACGCCATCTGCCCCGGCAACCTGTTGGACTCCCCCTTGTGGACGCATCCCGAGAAGGGCCTGTTCGTCCAGTACCTGCGCGCTGGCAAGGTCCCGGGGGCCAAGAGCGTGGAGGACGTTCACCGCGCCTATGTCAACCAGGTGCCGATGAAGCGGGGCTGCAGTTACGACGATGTCTGCAACGCGGTTGTCTTCCTGGCCTCCGATCAATCTTCCTATATCACCGGTATCGCCCTAAGCGTGACCGGCGGGCAGGAGATGAACTGAACGATGTAACTCATGTAACCTTTGTAACCTTTGTAACCTTTGTAACTCATTTAACTCTGCATTTGCCATGCCCACTCCCATCATCCAAAACCTATTGACCCTCTCCCACGAAATCGGCCGCGAAGACCGCGGCCTGGCCATCCTCGGCGAAGGAAACACCTCCGCCCGCCTCAGCGATGACACCTTCGCCGTCAAAGCCAGCGGCACCTGCCTCGGCACCTTGAGAGAAGAAGATACCGTCGAGTGCCGCTTCTCCGCGCTGCTCCCGCTGCTGGAGAAGCAGAGCCTAACAGACCAGGAGATCGACGACGCCCTGCTGGCGGCCCGCGTTGACCCAAAGGCTAAGAAGCCTTCCGTTGAAGCCGTATTTCATGCCTGGCTGCTCACGCTGCCGGGGATCAACTTCGTCGGCCACGCCCACGCCACGGCGGTCAACCAGGTCCTCTGCTCGCCGCGGGCGCAGGATTTTGCTTCGAAGCGCATGTTCCCGGATGAAATCGTCTGCTGCAGCGTCGCCTCCGTCCTGGTGCCTTACACCGATCCCGGTCTGCAACTGGCGCAGGCTATTCGGCAGGAAACGAAAGCGTTCATCCAGAAGATCGGGCACCAGCCGCGGGTTATCCTGATCCAGAACCACGGCACCGTCACGCTGGGCGCGAGCTGGCAGGCCGTTCTCACGGCGATGCTGATGGCCGAAAAGGCTGCCAAGATCTTTGTTGGCGCCGCTGTGCTGGGCGGCCCGATCTTCTTCACCCCGCAAAACGTCGAGCGCATCGCCGGACGTCCAGACGAAGCCTACCGGCAGCGGGCGTTGAAGATGTGATCTATTTGCAGATGGGTTCTCTTGGGATCTGCTCAGCCTTGGCGGCTTTCTCCCTCGCCTCCCTTGGAGGAGAGGGCAGAGGAGAGGAGGCCGTCATTATCGCATTCAGCCTATGTTGAAAGCCAAGACCGCAATTGTTACTGGCGCCAGCCGCGGCATTGGCCTCGCCATAGCGCGGGCGCTGGCCCGTGAGGACGTGCGGCTCGGCTTACTGTCCCGCACCCAGCCGGACGTCGGCGGGGAGTTCGTGACTTGTGACCTTGCCGACCTGGAGCGGATACCTGGCGCCGTGCGCACGCTTGTCGAGCGGCTCGGCACAGTGGACTTCCTCATCAACAACGCCGGGACCTTCCTGGAGAAAGCCGTCCCTGAGACTCAACTGGCTGACTGGGAACGCGTCCTGCACGTCAACCTCACCGCGCCCTTTCTGCTGACCCGAGAAGTGTTGCCCCACATGATTGCCCGGCGGCAAGGGCGGATCGTCAATATCGCCAGCACTTCCAGCACGCAGGGGTATCTCCACCAATCCGCCTACTGCGCCAGCAAACATGGGCTGCTCGGCTTCGGTCGCAGCCTGGCGATGGAGGCTAAGCCCCACAATGTCCACGTCCACACCCTTTGCCCCGGCGGTGTGGACACCGACCTCATCAAAGGGACCTACCTGGGCGATCGGCTCAAAGGGCAGCCGATGATTAACCCGGAGGATATTGCGGCGATGGTCCTCTTTCTCTTGCGGCAGCCCGATAACATCGATCTGGCAGAAGTGGTCGTGCGCCGCTTTGATCCGAAGCTGTAAACTGTACTGATAAGAATTTGTTTTGAAGCTAGTGGGGACTTGCAAGATCAGGGATAACCACATCGGTAGAATCGGCTCATCACGCCTTCGGTCGGATCCTCAAAATCGAACAGGCCCGTCACGCCTGCCGGGATGTTCGTCAGCGTGGTCCACGGACCGGCCACTTCGGGCGAGGATTGGATGGAGAATAGGAAGCCAGGGGTGCCGGAATAACCAACGTGGAAATGCCGGTTGGGCAGGATCGTTGGCGGGCTGACAATGCTCAGGGAAATCGGATTGCCCGCGCAGTAGATTTCGCATGTGCCGTATGTCACTCCGTTGCTGACCTGGTTAAGGTTTGGCAAATCGACATAACCGCCGCCGGCAATAACCGCCAGAAGATTGGTAACGCAGTCAAAGTCGCCTGTCGGCTGGGTGTAACGGCCATCGATGTGCAGGCGCACCGTATAAACGCGATTGGAATCAGGTGGGGTGAGGCAGTCAAATCGGAGTCGATTGCTGCACGAGACTCCCATCCCGGTTGTGTCAATCACCGACAGTTTTCCCATGAAGGGCGTTTGGCTGCCGGCGGGACGCGAATCCGTCATCAAGTCCACGGCGTAGGGGGCCGTGGAGATCTTCAGCCATTTTGAGTTTGCGTTCGGAGGCGCGTTGGACCAGGCCAGGTCTCGCGGGTCCGGCCCACTCTCGGTCGCGTCCGCCACATGTCTGGCGTAGAAAACTCCGGCCCCGATGCCACTCCCCGGTGTCCAGTCGCTGTTGGCAACTTCGATCGCCTCAAAGGAAACGGCACCCGTCGGGGCCGCCAGGTGTGCCACCGTCCCAAGAGCGGCCCGCGTGAAGGCCGTGAAATAGTCCAGGTTCACGTTCGCCAGCGTATCGTTTACCGAGTGGTAATAAGGATTGAAATCATCGGGGTAATCCTCTTCGGCATAGAGCGCGGGATACCCCTTGTTCCAAAACGACGCGTGGTCGCTCGCTCCGTCAGCGTTGGGAGTAATGATCGGGGACAGGCTATTACTCAGCCCGTACGCGCTGACCACGTTGGTGAAAACGGAGGCGATGAACAGGTCATTGGAATAACCGGGGTTCCCGGTGGTGCGGGTGTGCAAGCGCAGCGCTGGACCGCCGGAATGATCCCAGGCCAGCATATCCATGTTAAACACGGCCACGATATTGTCACCCGCCGCCGCGGCCTCGGCGGCATATTGCGCGCTGCCCAGCAACCCCTGTTCCTCGCCGGTGAAGAGGACAAACCGCACGGTGCGCTCGAACCCAAGCTGCGCGAAGAGGTCGGCGGCCGTGAGAACGGCCACGGATCCGCTGGCATTGTCATCCGCGCCCGGCGCGCGCTCCCCGCCCGGCATATCGTCGAGGTGGGCAGTAATCAGCACTACTTCATTGGAGCGAGCGGTCCCCGGCTGCGTGCTGATTACATTTCGATTGGTATATCCGCTGCGACTCCAGTTGTGATAGCGCGTATCGAGACCGAGCGCCTGCAGTTGTTCATACGCAAACTGAGTCGCCTTCTGCACCGGAAGGCCCGAGCCCGTGTGGCGGGTAGTGATCGCATACGGATCGCCGCCGGCCACCACGAGTTCTTCGCCACTGACCCGTCTCAGACGGGCAAGCAAATCGGACGGTTGCACCCGGCTCACCATCTGGCCCAGCAGCGGATTCGGACTGAACCCTTCGAGGTCCTTCCTTTGTTCCGGCATCCCTTCGCCCGCTGGCTGCGCT
The DNA here is from genome assembly GCA_903912925.1 of uncultured Verrucomicrobia subdivision 3 bacterium. GTDB lineage: Bacteria > Verrucomicrobiota > Verrucomicrobiia > Limisphaerales > UBA8199 > PALSA-1440. Next base: position 9,190 of record CAIWJG010000849.1, read on the forward strand.
CGCCGCCAGACGATGGGCTCCTGGCTCAGCCGCTGTATCGCATAACCCATGCCGGCCAGCTCCTCGGCCCGGCCCGGCGTGACGCGCATGACTAATCGGAGGCCGTCGTCATGCACAACCGAATATCGCTCGGCTGCGGCAGTTCTTGCTCCCGCACGTCTGGGGATTGCCAGGACATATTCTTCCGCTCGCGCATCTGAGTCCAGGATTCGATAGGGCCAGGTGGACTTGGCCAGACGGGATTCCGCGCAAATGACCAGAAGATACTCCTGCCCCAACGCATCCTGGAGCCAGGCATGAACCGGCAGATCAAGCGCCGTGATTGGAGCGGTTACCTCCACCCTGGCCAGGACCTGGACTTGAGTCTCCAGTGCCAGGCTGCCATGGGCCAGGCATCCAAACAAAGCGCAAACCGGAAACAGCACGCGAAGCGGGCGGAGCGCTAGGCCGGGTCTCAATTTTGTTTTCATAGGCATCATTCGATTACTCTATTGGCCATTGGCATGACCCGAGAATGCCTCATCAGGCGGGAGAGCCAAGACTATATGAAAACGTATCCCTATCGGCACTGGGATGGAGACCCGCCGCTTGTGCCGAAACGGGGGCCCGAAGGATGCGCCCTTCATAAAGTGTTGTTGCCGACGTCGCTCGAACCCCTTTCTCAGCCGCATTCCGCCTCGGCCCAACCGGGACACCCGCTAGCGGCCCTTCGGGTTGACCGATCTGAATCGCCCAAACTCCTGGCCGAATGCAGAATGAGGAAGGCAGAATGTGCCGCTGGCGTTGACCTGACCCTTGCTTGGCTTGAAATGTCCTTTGCTACCGTTCGTTCTTGGCTTTCGGAGCACGGATTGGCTCAGCCGGGGCCGCAGGCGGCGTATTGGGGTCCCTGGAAACTTATAATAGTTTGCTTTTTGCGCGCCGCAGGCATCGAATGTTGCGTGCTGGCTGTGCGGTGCGGCCCAAAAACGAACAATGAAACTCTTCCAGGCGACAGGCTTACTTCTGCTGCTCACGCGTGCGGTGTTCGCGCAGGGTGGTGGAGATCTCAACCCCGGACTGAAAACTCCACAAGAGTCACTCAGCCGCTGGCGTGCTTTGCGCGTCGGCGTTTTCATCCATTGGAGCCCCCAGGTGTTGTCCGGGTTGGATGACCCCAGGAATTTCCGCGCGGAACAGTTCGACGCCAAGGAATGGGTGCAACTGTTCCAGCAGGCCGGTTTCAAATACGTTGTCTTTACGACCAAGCATGGTGATGCCGTCTGCATGTGGGATAGCAAAGAGACTACACGCACCGTGATGAATACGCCCTTGAAACGCGACGTGGTCGGCGAGTTGGTCGCCGCTTGCCGCCAAAGCCGCCTGGAGTTCTGTCCCTACTATGCAATCGAGAATTTCCTGCACCCCGATTGGACCAATGACCTGGATCCGGCCACCGGCGAACCGGTTTACGCCGCCGGGCCAAGGAAGGGCCTTGAGCCAGGCGCCTACCATTTGCCGCCAGATGCCAAGCCGGACTTCGAACGATATGTGAAGCATCTGAAAGCCCAAATGAAGGAACTAACCCTGAACTACGGGCCATTCCTGGCCTGGTGGTTTGACCAGCGGGCGCCCAGTTGGACTCATGCCCGCGGCGCTGATCTCTACGCCTACATGCGCACCCTCCAGCCCGATGCACTCCTGAGCCATCGCATCGATACCTGCTACGACCGTGGCCTCGACAACCCCACCTGGTTCGTTACCGATGGAAAATCGGCCGGCGATTACGCCCAGTCGGAAATCTCCGTGCCCCGGTTCAATCGCGACATCGCCTGGGAATATTGCCGCGTTGCCGGTATTGAGGGCGCCACGTGGTACTGGAAGCCCCGTGACGTCTATCGGCCCCTGAACGAGTGGATCATGGATATCGTCCACTCGGCATGCCGCGATGGGAATTTCCTTCTGGGTATCGGCCCCATGCCCGACGGCCGGTTCGAGCCGCGACTGGTGGATCAGCTTCGTCAACTGGGGCTCTGGCTTCAGTGCTACGGCGAAAGCATCTATGGCACTCGCGGCGGGCCTTTCAAGCCCAACACCTGGTATGGCAGCACCTGCAAAGGCAACAATGTGTATCTGCACGTTTTTAGGACCGATACCAACAACAGCCTGACCCTGCCGGCGCTCGGCAAAAAGGTGGTGAAAGCCCGGCTGCTCAACGGCGGTCAGGTTCAGGCTCAGCAGAATGATAAGGCAATTACCCTGGTGTTTGGCAAATATGACCTCCAGCCCGTTAATACCATCGCGGTTCTCGAGCTGGATGGCTCGGCTGAAGATATTCCGCCTGTTGAAGAGGCAGTCCTAACGGCTGGAGCAAAAGTCTCTGCCTCCAACACGCGCCAAAGCAAGACCGAATACGATCCAAAGCTGACGGTCGATGGGAATCCCGCCACCTTCTGGACCACCGATCCCCTTGTGGCTGAGGGTTGGCTCGAATACGACCTGGGCCAGGTTCACACATTTTCCCGGGCGATCATCGAGGAAGGAAATAGCGGCTGGATTCGGCACGTTCAAATCCAGTTCAAAGCCGGTGAGGAGTGGAAGACCGCCTTCCAGTATAAACACGGCAATCCGGAGCTTTGGAAGATGATTCCGATGGAACTGTTCTGCCCGGAATTCAAGTTCTCACCTGTTACGGCACAGTTCGTGAGGATGAATATTCTCTCTGCCACCCAAAGCCCGGTAGTTCGTGAATTCAAGCTGTACGCGCGTTAGCCGCAGGGACCCAACACGGTGTTACTTCTTCTTGCCGGCGACCGGTGCTGTGGTCGGTTGGGAGGCTGGCGCTACGGCCCCCGACAATGCGGCAAAGCCCTTGGCCACCAGTTCGGCCGCCTTGGCGTCACGCACCTTCAGGGCCGTGCTATCAAACACGATGACGATGACGCGTTGGCCATTCCGCGCTGCGGTGACGGCAATGGAAAAGCCCGATGAGGTAATATAACCGGTCTTAAATCCGTCGCAGCCCTCCACGTGCCCGAGCAGATGGTTGTGGGTACGCATGTTCACCGTGTGACCGGCTACATTCGGGCGAAACGGCCGTTCGCGGATGGAGGTGTAACGGAGCGTGTCGGGGTGCTTGAGCAACTCGCGGCACAGGATCGACAAGTCGCGCGCTGTGGTGACGTCATGTTCCTGTCCCTTTCCCGGCGGCAACCCATGGACGGAGTGAAACACTGTGCTGTTCATGCCTAACTCTTTGGCTCGCCGGTTCATGAGCTCGAGGAACCCGTCCGTGCTGCCGGCGACCTTCTCGGCCAGGGCCACCGCGGCGTCGTTGGCCGATTGGATCATCAGCGCGTACAACATCTCGTCAATGGTGAACGATTCCTTCTCCTTCAGCCACACCCGTGAACCCCCGATATGCGAGGCTTTGGCGCTCACGGGCACCTGGTCCTGAAGGGAAAGCTGCTTCTGCTCGATCTTTTCCAGGATGATCAGCAGGTCCATCAGCTTCAGAACACTGGCCGGATAACCCTTGGTGTCCGCCTGATTTTCGAACAGGACCTTGCCGGTGGCGGCGTCCAAAACTATGGCCCCCAGCCAGGGATCACGGGCGATGGACTTGCTGCGCGCTGGCTTGCCCGCCGGAGAGGCGGCAGTGGATTTGGCGGTTTTTGCAGCGGCGGCCTCAGCCGCCGGTTGGCCCGCCGTCAACAGCAACAGCAGTCCAGTCACTGACCAGTTCATTAGCTTCATCGTATTCTTCAAAGTTGAAATCAAAACGGACGTTAGATTCGTCGCAACATCGAAGCCGGTCAAGTACCCAACGGCACCCAACGGCACCTCGGCGCGGATTCTTGGTATCTGGGCTTGAGTCAGCCGCTCGTAGCTTCGAGGCTCTGCCAGGGGTTGCTGATTTTGGGGGGCAAGCCGATGACTACCGCGGGGTAGCGTCGGGCAGCCCGCCATCCACAGGAATACAGGCCCCGGTGGTCGGGGTCTGGCGCAGTACGAAGAACAAGACAGCATTGGCGACGTGCTTCGCGGTCACCTTGGCCTTCAGGAGATTGCGGTTGCGATAGTAATCCTCCAGGCCTTTCTCATCGAGGCCGCGGGCTTTCATCCGCCCGGGACCGACTTCGGCCCACAGCCCCGACTTGTGCGTGCCGCCGGAAAACACGGCATCGGGCGCTACCAGGTTGACCCGGACACCCAGCGGCGCAAATTCCAGGCTGGCGATGCGCGCCAACTGGTGCGCCGCCGCCTTAGTCGCGCTGTAAGCCCCAAAGCCCGCGCCGGGGGCATACACATTCTTGGTGGAGATGAGGACCACGTCGCCGCCAAGATTCTGCCGGGCAAACAGCCGCCCCGCCTCCGCCAGCACCAGCAGGGTTCCTTCGACGTTCACGCGCTCAAGCCGCCGAAACGCCTCCAGGTCCGTCTCGACCAGCGGGCAGGCCAACGCGATCCCAGCGTTGAGCACCACGATATCCACGCCGCCCCAGTGCGCGATGATCTGTGCGAACGCGCGGGCGACGGAGGCGGGTTCAGTGACATCCATCGGCACGCCAATGGTGCGGGCGGCGTCGCGCTCTTGGAACTCCGCCACAAACTGGTCGAGCTTTTCGCCGGGCAGATCGGTAATGGCGACGTGAGCGCCATGTTCGAGCAGCCCCATGCAAATACCGTAGCCGATGGCGCCCGCCGCGCCGGTGACGACGGCGACTCTTCCGGCCAACCGCAGGTCGTGGCCCGGTGCGGGCGCGGGATTGCTGACCTGGAAGACCGCTACGTCGGGCAGAGCGATGATTTCCGGGTTGGCCTGGTGTGCTGCCTGGTAGCCCGCGAGCGCCTTGGCCAGGTGTGTTCGCAGTTCTTCGTCGGGCTCATCGCCCCGGAGTGATTCGAGCCGTAGCGGCGCGGTGCGCACCGTATCAAGGAACAGCGGCAGGCGCTGACACGTGGCGGCAAATGCCAAGGCCTCCGGGTCGGTATGGCTGCTCAGGATTGCCGGTTGAGATGGGTGGTCGTCGTCGCCCGACGGCCGCGCGAGCAAGCCTCGCAAGATCGGAGCGACGCGGGTGACTGTTTCAAAGGCAGGCACGACGTTGGGTGGCCGCATGTTCACGCCCTTTCAGCGCTTCATACAAGTGAAACGTTTCATTCGACTTCATGTTCTTGAATCGGTTGCCTGAGCCTAGGGAATCGGTCGGCGGTGTCAATATCGCCGTTGTATTATTGTAAGGTAACAGAAAAGTTGTCCACTTCTGGCGGAACCGATGAAGCCGAAGCGAGTACAAACGGCAAGGGCCGCTTTTTCAGCGGCTATCAAAAACGCAACCGTAACCGGCTCTTTAAGCTGGCACGGCCAGCGCTAGAATTTCAGTCACAGCGCCACTGCCGCGCGTCACAGGCGGACCATCCGCCGAAACCACGCGGCGACCTCGCGCCGCAGTTGCTATTGCGGAGCCAGCCCGTTTCACACCCACCCCGGCACAGGCACGCCCAGCCTCTGCCGGCAGGCCCGCGCCGCCCCACTCTGCCGCCTTCGCAATATCAGCAATAGATACCCGTTCAGCACCCCGATTAAGCGCTTCATCACACGCGCGCAAGCCCACCTGTTCTAGCCACTTAAACCCGCCTTGCTTTTGGGCTGCCACGTCGCAAAGCTCATCCAACACGCAACCAGAAAACTCTGGAAAATTCTTCCGTGCAACCGCCGCATAATCCTCGTCGGTTGGCTCATCGTCTAGCACCACTGGGGGCGCTATCCGCCCCAACCATTGTTCTAAGCAGTATTTCGTTTTATCTGCGTAGCGCCTCAAGGTTTCATTCGAACTCTGAGGAGTCGCCAGAAAGGCGCAGGGGATATGCCGGTCAATAACTTCAGTGCGCACCCATTCCAGCCTGCGGGGCGGTGTGCCTCTATCGTAGTTGATTGGGATTAGGTAATGACTCTCATCATACAACAGGAAAAGCCCAGTATTGCGCAGCGTGAACTCAACCCACTCTTTCAAATGCGGCGTTGGGGTGGACGGCGTAAAGTCCAATCCGAAAGCATCGGCGTGCGCACGCAATAAATCCCGCTCGCTGTTGGAAGCCGGGACAGTAATCATCCGTGCGCGTCCAGTCCATGCCTTGCAGTGCGTTTCGGCAGCCGTGGTTTTGCCGTGACGCGTGTCGGCAACCAACGGGACCGGGACACATGACCTCCAGGCAAAATTAAGCTCCCTAAAAACCCTCCGACGCAGAGACGTGTCCGCCGTCTTGGAAATCTCAGCTTGAGCATAGGCGTCCATAAATGCCCCAAGCGCTTCAAGAAAACCCGGACACCGAGCGGCAAAATCTCCGCCCCAACTATACCCATTCGGCACGGCTCCGCACCACGATGCCAAAAGCTCGCAAAGTGAACTGCCATCCAGGGAGTTACTGAGCCCATTATCTGGGCAATACTCCTCCCCATGTTCCCTACACCGATAAACATGGATTTGCCATTGCACATCCCATTTGCTGCGAGCGGGCAGGCCATGAAGCCACCCAGACGACGCTTTCAAGAAGTCCTCACAGAACCTCTCCAAACCTCCCGGCTGTTGAGACATCGCCTGCACGAAGCACAAACCCTCAACAAAACGCGGTTTCGTAAGCTCCTTGGCAGCGCCGTCGCTCCCGTCCATTCTGAGACTGTGCAACCTTCTGGCAATGGTCATTAAGCTGATCCTGGTCATATCTCTGTATCCAATTCTGCCGCGCGAGCCATCCGCCGTTGCGCAGCCGCAATGGCCCGCTCTGGGTTCTTTATGCCCTGCGGGATATTCAGCGTGCCAGCAAGTGCTTTCAGTCGGCGATCTTCTTTCACCTCAACCGCCTTCTGCCCTCGATATTCCGCCGTTACCTTCTGGATTTCAACGCCCTCCGAATGAACTGCGTCGCTGTGCTCTAAATCGTTCTGCCGCGTGCAAATTAGCTTGTGGTTCATTTGGTCAAAAAGGCGCTTGCCGCTGTTTACCCAGCGGTTTCGTGAGGCTCCCGTTTCCGCCAACTCCTCGGGCGTTGCCGTCCAAGCATTCAGTTCCCGAGCTTTCAAGGTGAACACCGCACCCCCTTGAGGGAAGCAGTGCAGCAATTCAGGTTCTTCCAAGTTCCACCGGACCGGGATTCCCCCCGGAACGTGTTTGTAGGGTATCAGGGCATCCCCCCAAAACACCAAGTGCCGCCCGCCAACTTCAAACCGAATCCCTTTTCCCGAAACCTGCACCATGCGCCTATGCGTAGAGAGCAGGTGCCTTGCCGTATCGGGCAGCTTTCGCAGCGGCTTGTCCTTCATGCCCGGAAATCCTCCGATACCGTTCAACCATGCCTCTTCAGGAGTCTTGCCAGGAATCCATATATTCGTCTTGTCATGCGGCTCTGATGTGTATTCCATCAAAGCATTATCAATCGCGGCCCTCAGTTGCTCCATGCTCAGGAACAGCGCAGCGGGATTCTCCTTTCCAGCCTTCACCCGCCGCAGGAAATCGTTCAATACTTCCGGCTTGTATTCGCGATGATTAAACCCAACGAAGCCGGTCAACGGCCGCATAAGCTCCTGAACAGAACGAAACACCCGTTCGATAATTTTCGTCCTCGGCAAGCTTGGCAGAGCATGACGCACCCCTTTAGCACCCAAAAAGATACCTTCCTCGTTCAGGCCCTGCTCGTAGTCGCGCCACAGAGAGGAATCCCACCCTTTCACCTTACGCCCGACCACTAGACGGCTTTTCCAGATACCGTTTTCAAACAGAAGTTCAGGGGCCAAACCGATTCGATCATGCACATGCAGCACCAGCAACCGAATATCGTAACCGCTGTAACTCGCTGGCTTCTGTTTGCCGTCTGGCGTTACGGACCCGGACTTTAGCAGATACCCGACCGGGTACTGCGTCCGGCGGTCTATCATCACCAGCAACTCGCCCCGACACACACAAGGGCGGCCCGCGTCATCCGTAGTCCACGCATAGACAGAGAAAATATGGTTTGGCGTCATATCGTCCGCCTCGAACACGTCGCCTGGCCCCGTGTCGCCCGGCTTGCGCACCACGTAAGGCGCATTCTGCCGAGCAAATTTGACCCCGTGCCTGAACGGCAGCATGGGCAACACCCCTGGCATAATCTGGTCCCGTACGGCCTTTGGAACGTAGGACTTGTTATCCCGCGCATCAAAGTGCCAAAACCCCACGCACTTTGCGCACAACAACCCTTTCAAGCGATGCCGCCGCCACGCCAAAGGCAGATTGCCATCACATTGCACGGTCATATCAGACACGCTCTTGGCGCACTCAGGGCACAGCAGCTTGCCCTTTCGTCCAGATCGGCCCGGCCTTCCATCCTTTACCAAATTCAGATCACCACCCTTCGCCCGCAACTGCTGCCGTTTGCGCTGAAACCATTTGCCCAGCGCTTTCCGTGTGCGGGAAATACCAGGTAGTGACCTGAAAGTGTAATCCAGGGCGGCGGACGGCGCATGGATACCGTCCTTTATCAGAGACTCAAAAACCGCGTCCCGGTCTGCGATGGTCAGATGCGAACGATTGGCAACCTGGCTAAAGGCGTCCGTAAGTGCGCCAGTCTCTTCCGCAGTCAGCCCGGCTATTGCATTGTTCAGCGCCGGAAGATGCTGGAAAGCTTCTTCAGGCAAATAAATATCCATCCGCCCCCATTGCTCTAATCCGTTGTCGCGTTTGACCGCCAGGTCGAAATGCCGACGCCACGTGGCTTCCGAAATCTCCCGACCGAATACCTTGTGGCACTCTGCCAAGGCGCGCTTGAACAGTTCGCCCGGATCCGTCTCATGTTGGCATCGCAGAATAGGCATCATCGCGTTCTGCCATTGGATCGCTTCACCCTGAAATCGCTCTGGAACGTCCGCCAGCGGGACAGGCGGAGACCAGGGCGCGGCGGATTCGTCTGCCAGCATTTCCTCGGGCGTGCGATAGCCACGGCGATTTGCGGTGGTTGCCAGCACCTCTTGCCAGCACTGCGGAAGAGTAGCCCAGCCCCAACCTGTTGCCGTCTGGCCCTTCGGAGTTCGGACCTTCTTTGAAGGTTCATTTTGCAGCCGCTTCCGGACCGCAGAGCCCCGTATTCCGAGAAACCCTGCGATCTGAGTGGCCGTAAAGACTTCCTGCGGCAATTCGGCAATCGCCTCTAAGGGCGCGGCATCCTCGGCGAATTGGGGCACCTCGTTTATAGGCTCACATCGCATCTCGTTTACCCCGAAACAAAGGGACTGCGGAGGACCAGCTTGACGATGATCCCCCGCAGCCGGGTTGCTTCGTGCAAATTCGGATGGAAAGGGTTTCATGGTTAACCATTTAGATGCCTTCCGCGCGAGTTCGCGGATACCTACAAGGCGCCGTAATGGGATTCCGGTAGCTGGATACCCTGGAAATCGTCCTGGGGCAAAACTGGCCCCCTTGGTCCATTTTTGCCTGGCTGGTCAAAACAGCGACTGCGGACAGATGAGCGACCGGACTGTGCATGGTTAACCTGGTTGGCTTTTGGCCCTGGCAATGACTTCTGATCTAGCGATTCTCCACTGCGAGCGGTCCTTTAGGCCGGGCTTGTGGGCAGTCTTGAAGTTCCCCAGCTCGCATTGCGTCTGAACCCAGCGGCATGACATGCCCAATAGGCGGGCGGCTTCGGAGATTCCTAGCTCATCCTCCAAAATGATCGGCTTTCCAGCTTTGGAAAGAATGGAGCCATCCGCTTGTCTCACGGTCACCGTTGGGATCACAACCCGAGGCGGGTCTATCGTCAGGCGCTTCGCTTTCCTCATAGCAGCTCTAAGATCAACCTGCAGACTCTTCCCGGTTGAGTTTCCGAGAGGGTCTTCGCAATGGCAGCGAAATGCACTTGGTCCAAATCTTCAACCCGCGTTTCGAAACAATACTTCCGTGCGCTCGACGGCGAAGCCTTAATCAATCGGGCGATCCTCGGCGGCACTGGCGGTTTACCGGCTCGCTCCCGCGCCGCTAATTCCGCTCTCAACTCCGCCGGGCATTCCGGCAGCGCTGGCAAGTTCAATCGCGCCAGAAAGCGCGTGGACGTGTCCCTGTTCCATCCTCGGGGAAGCTCAGGCAGCGCGGCTGCGCGCCAGATGGCCTTGGCCAGCGCGCCACGGCGGCGGTTTGTGGAATAGTAGAAAAACTGCGCCGCCGGAATGAACCACCCCAAGCCCTCAATGCGCAGGGTCAGGTCTGAGCCATTCGCGGTCCCGTCGCGGCGCGACTGCGCCAGCTCGGCTAGGCCCCCGCGCTGGTATCTCTTGAACAGGCAATCACGCCCTGAGAACAAGCTCGGCGATTTTCCCAGGGCGCGCGCCGCGCCCACGAGGGGCATGTGCTCGACTTGCCTGAGCCTCATAAATTCCTCAAAGAGAGCCGCGTTCAATAGCGGCCTGTCTGAGCGTCCGGCCACGGGCACAGAGGCCGCTGAGCAAGCAAAAACCTCAGCGTTCCCCCGACCCGGTGCAGCGCGGCTGCCGACCTCAAACAATCGGCTGTCGCGGTCCATCCCCGACATGGACGGAATCGGAGATGAAAATGATTCTTTGGAGCGCACGGAGGCTATTCAGCAGGCCCGTCTAAGCGATAAGCCGTCCTCGATATAAACCGGCGCGAGTTTCAAGCGGAACAAGTTCACAATGTCCCGGTTAATCGCTTCCCGAGTCGCCGCGCGCCTTACAAACCCACGTTTTATCGGCTTGCCGGCGGAAGCCGCACTAGTGGGCGCTCGCTGGGCAGATAATCCCCGAGCGCCCACTTTCTTTTGCGGCAGCAACTCAGAACCTTGCAAAACAAAAACAGGGCTCTGCTCACCAAAACTTGTGTGACGGTCTATGCTCATGCAATCCAGATTTACCCCTCTGTCCCGGCCGATTCCTTCACCTGCTCGACTGCCGGACGCACAGGCTCGCCAGCGTCAAACCGGGCCGCGTGTTCAACAAGCTGTTGTATGCGGCCACCAATGTCCCCGGTTCTGCGCTTCCCATCAAACCACAAGGACCAGCGCTTGAGTTCGCTTTGCTCAACGGCAGCCATTGCGGCCAGCCCCGCGCGCCTTCCGTCCCCCCCGCATTTCGGAAAATAGCGCGTGGACTCAGACGCAATCTCGCAATGCAGCATAGCCCTCGCGCTGGCATGGTATTCGCCGCACGCCTCATGGTAGTCGGATTCCAGCCGTTCCTCGTGCTGCTCTATTCTCCGTTCTAGGTTCAAGCGTGCTCCAGGCAAAAGACTGATTTTCTCCTTCACTGCGGTCAATCGCTGTAGGTTGGAAGCGTCAGCAGGAGGAAGGTGATGCTTCCCGTCTGAATGGACTTCCAGGAGAGCCCTCGCGTCAATATTCTCAAGCTCCTTGGCCAGCCTTGTCGCCTCGCCAAGCAACTGGCCTTCCATCGTGCCAAAGTCAGCCAGGGTCTTCCGCAGTCCATCAAGTTTGGCGGCATCTTTCTGCAACTTTTCGAGTTTCTTCATAGTCAGTTGGTTACCGGTCATTTTACTTCGAAGTGAATATCTGGCCTGCCGCCGCCTGCCCAACGGCTACCCCATACATCAGCGCCAAGCGCCGCGTCGCAGTCCCCATCGTGTGGTTAACGTAGCAGATGACTTGTACAGAAATCCCGAGTTGGGGGTCCGTGATAACATACGCATCGCCGTACGATGCCTGAGGCATGGCCTTCATGTAGTCGCCCGGCAGCCGCGTGGCAATGCACAGAGCGGACTTGCCAAAAGCGAAGCCGCACAGGTTGCCAGTGGTCGGAAGAGACGGCGAGGAAATTGCCTTGAAATCGGCGACGCTCAAGGCTCCCTGCTGATCGGAATCGGGCTGGCCTGGTGACGCCAGCGTTAGAATCGCAGGGTCTTTCGATAGCTGCCCGAAGTAGGCAGGAGCCAGTAAGAAAGTCCGCTCATCAGGCCCGAA
>CAIWJG010000850.1 GCA_903912925.1 uncultured Verrucomicrobia subdivision 3 bacterium
CGAGGCTACGGCGAGTGTCCGGGGCAGTGCCAGGGCGAGTGAGGTGTGCCAGCGTCGTGGGGATAGCATGTTGCGAGTCTGGGGCGCCAAAAGGGGCGCAGGTGCCCATAATGCGAATTGCTGAGATAGTGCCCGCCACCGAAGCGCAGGGCCAATCATGAAAGGGGCGGGGACGGCCTCGTCCCCGGCTGCTCAACCTTCGCCCCACCAACAACCGGGGACGAAGCCGTCCCCGCCCCCGCCTTTTGTGCTTCATGAATTGGCCCTGACCGAAGCGGCCGGCCTCCATTTCTTTGTGTCCTGCGAGGGCCACAGCAGCTATATTCCGCGAACGAAGAAACTATGAACCCACATACTGTGCTTTGGATTTACATTGTTCTGCTGGTCATCGGCGGCTTGATTGGCTTCCTCAAGGCCAAGAGCAAGGTGTCATTGATCATGTCGGTGGCCTTTGCGGCTGCGCTGAGCCTCTGCGCGGCCCACGTTATTTTCCAGCCCTATGTGGCCGACATCCTGCTGGCCGCGCTGCTGGTGGTATTCGGTATGCGCCTGGCCAAGACGAAGAAGTTCATGCCTGCCGGACTGATGCTGCTGGTTACCATCGTCACGCTGGCGTTGCGCCATATCCGTTTCTAGGAGTTTCCCACCCGCCAAATGTGACTCCAAGCACGCTTCCCATCTGGCAAATCCACGGGCAGGTGGTCGAGACGCTGCGCTCGGGCAACCGCATGGTGCTGGTGGCGCCGACCGGCTCCGGCAAGACCACGCAGGTGCCCCAGATGCTGCTGGATGCCGGGTTGGCCGGGGACAAGAAGATCGTCGTGCTCCAGCCCCGCCGGGTGGCGGCGCGGTCGGTGGCGGCGCGGGTTGCCTGGGAACGAAGATGCCCGCTCGGGTCGGAGGTCGGCTACCAGATCCGGTTTGACGACCAGACCAGCCGAGGCACCCGCATCAGCTACGTCACCGAAGGGATCCTGCTGCGCTGGCTGCAAGACGACCGCACGCTGTCGGACCTGGGCGTAGTAATCTTCGATGAGTTCCACGAGCGCAACTTGCTTAGCGACGTGGCGCTGGCGCTGGTCAAGCGGTTGCAGCGGACCGAGCGGCCCGATCTGAAGATGGCCGTCATGTCGGCGACGCTGGATGCGGAACCGGTGGCGGAGTACCTAAGTGCCAACGGACAGACCGGCGAGACCCCTATCCTGCATTCGGAAGGGCAAAGCTTTCCAGTCGAGCTGCGCTATTTGAGCCAGCATGACGAGCGGCCGATCACTGAACAGGCGGCTGATGTGGTGGAACAGATTATCAATTCGGGAGAGCCGGGGGACATCCTGGTCTTCATGCCGGGCATGGGCGAGATCAACTCCACCATTGCCGCCGCCCGAGCCATCCGTGCAAACGAACGGCTGGCCTTAATCCCCCTGCACGGCGACCTGCCGCCCGAACAGCAGGACCTCGCCTTCGCGCCGAATCCCTTGCGCAAGGTAGTCGTCGCCACCAATGTCGCGGAGACTTCGGTCACCATTGACGGCATTCGCCACGTGGTGGATGGCGGTCTGGCACGAGTGGCACGCTACGATGCGGAGCGCGGCATCGGCACGCTCTTCCTTGAGCCCATTAGCCGCGCCTCGTCCGACCAGCGCAAGGGCCGCGCCGGCCGCACCGCGCCGGGAACCTGCCACCGGCTCTGGACCGAGAGCGCCCAGTTGAACCGCCCCGAGCGCAACACGCCCGAGATTCAGCGCAGCGACCTGGCCGAGGTCGTGCTGCTGCTGCACTCGCTGGGCATCAAACGCGCCGCTGAGTTCGACTGGCTGGACAAGCCCGACCCGCAGGCGGTGGAACGTGCCGAACAGTTGCTGGTGACGCTGGGAGCGCTGAGGGATTCTCGATTTACGAATGACGATTTACGCGGGAATGCGGAAGCCGGCGCGTCAATCGTAAATCGTAAATCGTCAACGGCGGTGGACCTGACCCCCATCGGCCGGCGAATGCTCAAGCTGCCCATGCATCCCCGCTACTCGCGGATGCTGGTGGAAGCGGCCAAGTTCGGCTGCGTGCCGGCGGCGGCGTTGTGCGCCGCGCTGGTGAGCGGGCGCGACATGCTGATGCGCCTGGGCCGCGACGACAAGCACATCTCGGAAGCGCGCGAACTGTTCGAGGCGAGCCAGGAATCGGATTTCTACACACTGATGGGCGCCTATCAGTTCGCCAGGAAGAACAGCTTTAGCGTGGAGACCTGCCGCCGCTATGGCATCCACGCGCAGACGGCCCGGCAGGTGGAGCAGACCCTCGATCAGCTCATGCAGATCGCCAAGCAGCAGGGCCTGCTGACGCTCCGGGATGGAGGGTCGCCGGTAGAGGTCGGCACCAACACGCTCCACGCTCCACGCTCCACGCCCCCTGCCGACCCCCTCCCCCGCTGCCTCATGACGGGCTTCATTGACCAGCTCTGCCTCCGCCACGACCAGGGCACGCTGGAATGCAATTTGACCGAAGGCCGGCAGGGCACACTGATGCGCGAGAGCGTGGTGCAAACCGCGCCGCTGTTCGTGACCGCGACCATTCGCGAGGTGACGGGGCGCGGCTCGGAGAACCGAACCCTCCTCGGCCTCGCCAGCGCCGTGAAGCGCGAATGGATCGAGGAAGCATTCCCGGAGCAAGTGACCGCGAAGGTCGAGCACCTCTATGACCGCACCCACAAGCGGGTTGCCGCGGTGAAGATGATCCGCTTCCGCGACCTGGTCATCCATCACGAGCATCAGCGCGAGGTGGACCCGAAAGCGTCCGGCCAATGCCTGGCCGAGGCGTATGGGAAGAGCTACTTCGAGCTGCCGTTGCTCAACCACGAGCTAAAGCAGCTTATCAGTCGGGTGAACCTGGTGGTGGCGGTGATGCCGGAGATGGAATTCCCCCCCTTCAATGAGGCGGCCATCACCACCTGCCTGGCGCGCGCGTTCGAGGGGTTGACGCTGGCCAAGGAGGCGCAGGCGACACCGCTGCGCGATGCGTTTGTTCGCGCCCTGGCCAAGGAGCAGCTCGGCTGGTTGGATGAACTGGCACCCACGAGCATCCTCTGGCCGGATGGCCGGAAGGTGAAGCTGCTCTATCCCGAGCAGGCGCATGACGAGGATGGCCAGCCAAATCCGCCTGAGTTGCAGGTGAAACTCCACGAATGTTTCGTGCTCAAGGCGCACCCGCACATCTGCGAAGGCCGCTTGCCGGTGAAGCTCTGGCTGTGCGCGCCCGAGGGCAAGAGGCTCGAAGCCACTACCAACTGGACCGCCTTCAGGGTGAACAGTTACCCAAAGCTCAAACCCGCCCTCCAGAAGAAGCACCCCGGCGTCCCCTGGCCTTAACCTGGATATTTCACACTCCGATGGAAACGCC
>CAIWJG010000851.1 GCA_903912925.1 uncultured Verrucomicrobia subdivision 3 bacterium
GCCCTGGGCTATTATCATGTCGTCCTTACAGGACTTCAGTATGGCTCGCTTCGCTCGCATAGTTGGCCAACTACAATTCCGCGGTTGCCCCGTCTCGTAGTCTTGTGGTCTCATTTCTGCGCGCTCTGGTTTACTTACTGTTCGGTCGCAGAACGACTTCGTCCACGGCGATTTGCGTCTGGGGCGTGGCGCCCTGCGGCACCACGACTTGCACTTTGCCACTGGCGAGCGGTGGGTTCTCCCCCGGACGCGAGCCCGGCTTCATGGCCGATATGTTCAACATGTAGGTGCCGGGCGAGACGGAATCCGCGTTCCACGAGCCGTCATCTGAGAAGTTGACCACGAAGGTCTTGTCCTGCCTGGATACCGCCTTTCCTTCCGGGGTTTGATAGTAGGCGCGCGTCTCTTCCGCGCTCATACCACTCGGCAACGGCGGGGGGGCCGTGCGAAGGAAGGCCCGGAGGCTTAGATTCTCGCCTTCTGTCGGCGGAGATTCATAACGGACGCGGCCCGTGAGGGTGGCTCCGGTATCCCCCAACGCGACTTGTGCGGTCTGCCCGGGGAGCACGTTGACGTCGGCGCCGTAGTGGTGGGCCCACCCATTATCCGACCCTTTGACCAACCGTATGATCCGGCCCTCGCCCGGTGGAACTTGCTCGAAGATGAAGCGCCCGTTCTCGTCGGTGCTGACTTTGTATTGACCCCATGCGAACGAAACGTCGGTTTCCCTAAGCGTGAACTCCTGACCTGCAATCGGTTGTCCGCCCCGCGTGTACGTCCCTTCGATGCGGCCAAAAGCCTGAAGCACTAGGTGCCCACTGTCGCGCACCTGTTGGATGGAAGCGACGGCAAAACCCTTTTCCTGCGCGGCGACCAGCGTGCCGGCTTCCGGGGGCGATGGCAGGACGAATTCGCCGGCAGTGTCGGTCGTAACCACTTTACCCTGTCGGTCGGCCAGCCGGGCATTTCCCAGGGTGGGCATTTCGTTTACTCGGCCGCTGCTGATTGCCACGGTCCCGCCCGCCACCGGCGCTCCGTCGGGCGTGACCAGCACCCCGTGCAGTGCCTTGCTCGCTGCCAGACGCAGAATCACCTGCACCACGCCATTCTGCGCCTCGGGCAACCGCTCAATTTGCGCCGCGTAGTCGTCCGCCTCGGCCTTGACCGCGGCATAGTTCTCCTCGCTGGCTTCTAGGGTGAATTGTCCGTTGGCGTCGGCGTAGTCCTTCATGCCGGGATAACTGGCGTAGAAGGAGTCCCCGCCGGAATAAGGCCCGATGCCGACACGGAATTTCGTTAACGGTTGCCCCGTCGCCGCATCGAGCACCCGGCCTTCGATCTTCCGTGTGTGCCGAAGCGTGATGACATTTTCCTGGTTGGGCTTGAGGGGATGTCGGCGCTTGGCTTCGTAGCCGGACTTGAGGAAGCAGAAGTTCAGCGCTTCATCCGGGGCGCCGTCCCACTCGAACCGGCCGTCCTGACCCGAGTTCAAATCCAGTTGATAGGTGTCGGAGACACCGCCGGTCTTGCTTTCCAAGGCGATGCGCACGCCCGCAAGCGGATCACCCGTGTCAGCTTTAACGACCCCCCAGACCTTTTGGCCCGGGCCGAGTCGAAAGAGAATCTCGGGCATGCCCGGTTTGACCTGCACGGTCCTGATCTCCGGTTTCCGGCCCTTGGCCAGCGCGCTGATGGGAATCTCGCCCAGGCTAAGATTCCGAAACCCAAACGCCCCCTGCGCATCGGTCTTGGTTTCCTGCGTGCCCGGGTAATTGAATTTGCCCGCGCTGATCTTCGCCTCCGCGATCGGGTTGCCGCCCTCATCCATCACCCGGCCGGCGACCCACGAACCGCGGCGCAGCACGACTTTGAAGGTTCCTGCCCGGAGTTCCTGATCCCAGCTATCGCTTTGCTGCCCAGAATAATTCGTCCCGACGTAGTCCGGATGGCTGGCGCGAATGCCGATGCGAGGGAGTAAATCCTGCGGCACCGCTTTCACCTGCCAGAGGCCTTGCGCGTCCGAGTTGATTGAGCGGGTGGCAAAATCAGACTGCCCACCTCGGCGGACAATGTCTTCGCCCCCCGACCAGAACCGATAAAACTCAAGCCTGGCACCGGTTATTGGAGCATTACTTTCATCCACGACCCGGCCGCCGATGGTGATGCCATTGCCAAGTTTGAATGTGTAACTGGCCGGGATTTCGTCGCCGGCCTGCCTTTCCCAACCCATCTTGCGGCCGGCATAGTCCTCGTGCGATACGGCAATCTCCAGCCGCTGCAAGGCTTGCGCGGGTGGAAAGCCGACGTGGGTCAGTCCGCGGGTGTCCGTTATTTGCGTCTGCTCAAAGCGGTCCGGGGCCTTGCCGCTGCCCTGCTCAGCCTGGAGGCGGACTCGGGCGTTGGGAAGAGGGAGGCCATCGGACGTCTGCACCACCACCTCGATTTGTGCCCCCGGCACGGGATCGGTCGGCTCGAGGTTGGGCGAGTCATCGGGCCGCTCGCCCAACCGCACGGGATCCAGCGTCAACCCCACCACTAACAAGCTCGGTTTCTGCATGGCGCTGACGAATTCGATCTGCCGGATGACCCGCCCGGGCTCCGGGTTGTTGTAGCTGAACCGGTAGAGCCGGACCCAGCGGCCCGCCTTCCCCGGCATCGGTGTCCGCCAGACGACTTTGCTGAACAGGTAAGGCAGACGAGCGGGGGTCTCATACGGCAGACGAATCCCATCGCGGACATGGTTCTCGGACATCACGTGCGATGTGCTCGCGCTGCCATCGGCGTAGCGCCAGACCAACTGGGCCATATCGCATTCTCCCGCACCCCCGTAGCGGGTCGCGCCCAGCAGGTGGACCGCCGCCACGTTACTGCCGCGCTGAACAACCTGGGTCCCGGTGGCGGTGACGTTGGTCTCGGCCAGGGGCACTACGATGGTCGTCCGGTAGCTCTGCTGGTCGTCCCGGGCGCCTTTGCTTTGCAATTGGATCATGCCCTCGATCTGGAATTTGACGCCGCCAAAGACCTGTTTGCCGCGCGGAATGGCCTTGATGGCGCTGTTCTTGTCCCACTGGTCGTTCTCGGCCGGAACTAAGACCCCGGCCAGGGAGATCGGCACGACGGGAGGCAGTTCTCCGCCGCCTCGCGCCACTGGCTGGGCCGGACCGGCCGGCGACGCGGGGCCAGCTTGCACGGCTTGCCGCTGCGGCGGCACTTGATTCGACTCGCGCCGTTGGGCGGCCTGGCGGACTTCGTAGATTCCCGTGCCCACCGCGGCGGCGATCAGGGTGGCGATGGCGGCCTTTTGGAGCGCGGTGAAAGCAATCGCCTTGGTTGCGGCGGCAGTAACGGTGGCAGTGGCGCCGGCGGTAGCGGTGGCGGTAGCGGCGGCAGTGGTGGCCAGGGCTGTTGCGGCCAGGCTCCCGGCCAGCCCCGCCGGTGCGGCCGTGACCGCCTCGGTGGCCAGCGCTGTCCCCAGGGCCGCCGCCGACAGGGTAACGCCCCGGTGGGTCAAGAGCGTATGCAGTTTCTCCAAAGCCCGTGTCACGCGCATCCGGGCTGCATCCTCATTGCTTCCAAGCGCCTGACCGACCGCGCGAAAATCCTGCTGCTCAAAGAAGCGGAGCAGGATCGCCGTGCGATCCGCTTCCTCCAGTTCGTCTATGGCTTCGTCGAGTAGTGGCGCGACCTGTGAGAAGTCTGCGTCGGAGTGATTTTGCAGCACATTCATTTCCACGGCCTGCCTTTCGCGAGATTGGCGACGACGTTCGGCGCGCATAGTGTGGCCAGCCACCAGGCAAGCGTCCCGATGCAGCCAGCCGCCGAGCCTGACCTCGTGGGGAAGCGTTTGGGCCTTGCGGGCCAGGTCCACAAAAACGGTTTGAGCCACGTCCTCCGCCCGATGCGTGTCGCCCTCGACCAACCGTAGCGCTGTGGAATAGACCAGATCCACGTAGCGTGTCACGAGTTCGCGAAAGGCGGCGTCCGAACCGTTCTGGCGGTATTCGGCGAGCAACTGTTGGCTGTCCGTCATATTCAATCAC
>CAIWJG010000852.1 GCA_903912925.1 uncultured Verrucomicrobia subdivision 3 bacterium
ATGTCAGGAGGTCTGGAGGTTGGTTTTCAAAGCGTCCGCCAGTTCAGCGCCCGCTTCGGTGAGGTCGAGGACCGGGGGACCCGCCAGAGCAGCCAATCGCTCGCGCGCGGCTTCCACGTCGCCTCCGGCGGCCTCATCGAGCACGAACTGGGAGATGTAAAGATCAAAGCCGCCACGCATTTGGCATGGAATTCCTGACACTAAGCTCCCGGGCCAGTCCGCCTGAGTTCAATCCCAAAGGGATTGTGTCCTCCAGCCCAGCGCTCAGGGCTTCGGCGTAGAGCGCCCGCGCGAATTGGCGGTCGCGCTGGATGCGCGCCACGACGGTTTCTTTGTGGTCTCGGGTCAGTGCCATTTTCACGCCATCACTGGCTGCAACGCAGCCAGCGGCTCGACTTCGCGCTCAATGGTTCGCGCCTTCGCGTAACGCACTAAGCGCAAATCGTAGTCGGCCTGCAACCCCGTCCACATTTCCGCGCTGGTGCCAAAGTAGCGCGCCAGCCGCAGGGCGGTGTCCGCCGTGATGCCGCGCTTTTCCAAAACGATTTCATTGATGCGGCGCGGCGGCACGTTCAACGCCCGCGCCAAAGCATTTTGGGACAAGCCACGCGGGGTCATAAACTCCTCTCGGAGAATTTCGCCCGGATGAATCGGGGGCAGTTTGTTCGTTCTCATAATGTTCAATGGTAGTCCGCAATCTCAACGTCCAACGCATCTTCGCCCTGCCAGCGGAAGCAAATCCGCCACTGGTCATTGACGCGGATGCTGTGCTGGCCTTTGCGGTCGTCTTTCAGGGCTTCCAAGTGGTTGCCATAGGGCACGCGCAAGTCATTCAGGCTCCGCGCCTGATGCAACAGGAGCAATTTCCGCCGCGCCACGCGCTGAATCTGCTGCGGCAACCGCCGCGACGGTTCATCGTTGAACAGCCGCTCGGTTTCCTTGCAGGCGAAGCTGCGTATCATCTGCGAGCACTATAACGGCGGGCGTTATGCCGGTCAACTCGTCAGTGCCGGTTATTGCACGTCCTTGCGCGAGACAGCGGGCAGGGGGATGACGTTGGCGGCGCACTCGGGCACCACGGCGAACCACGCTTCACCCTCGGCCTTCGTGAGCAGCCCCTGGTAGTACCCGCATGGTGCTGCATGTAGGTGTCCAGGTGCGCCTTGGTCAGGTCGCATACGGCATGGCCGGGGAAGGTCTTCATCATTCGTTTGCCCGCCACGGTCCACGCGACGCGGTAGGAACTGCGGCCCGCGCAGGGGCGATATATTTTGGCGAGAACCTTGTTGCGGTGCTTCACCCGCTTTGGCCATTTAGTCATGCCTGCCGCTACGGATTCGGGCTTTTCCTGTGTCAGAACTGTGTCAGTGTGGCAAGAATGCTCATTGGTTTGAGCAAAAGTGGCTGTCCGGCATGGACTCGAACCATGTCAAAGAGCTCCAAAGACTCTTGTGCTACCATTACACCACCGGACAACACGGCCCTAAGTTAGCGCCCACGCGTTGCCGGCGCAAAGGAAAAACAAGCAGGGCAGACCTCGCACGGTCCGGTGGCAGCAATTCTCATTATGGCCATGTCACCCCCCGCCGGGTGAGGGCACCCAATGCTACTAAGATTTGGGGCTCGGTCTGGCGTGCCGGAGGTATTTGGGTCGGCAGCGATCGTTCGATGCCCTCGTTCCCCCTCACCCCAGCCCTCTCCCCTGGGGAGAGGGAGAATCTTCGGCAGCGTGTCCGCAAACCCAGCGTCTCAGGAATGCTCGGGAGACGGAGTGCGAGGCCCCCTCTCCCCAAGGGAGAGGACTGGGGTGAGGGGGAAGGGCGCAATCGGCCTGCTATACCGCGTGAAGACGAGCGTTGCCCCCCCCCGGACAACCTTCAAAATCTTAGTGGCATTGGGTGCCCTCACCCGGCGTCCCCATCTCGTCCATAATGAGAATTGCTGGTCCGGTGGGCCAGGCGCTCGACAGGTTTTGCTCTTGTGTGCTAATCTTACGGCATGAATTTCCTGGTCACCGGTGGCGCCGGCTTCATCGGCTCGCATGTTTGCGAGCGGCTGCTGCATTCCGGGCACGCGGTTTGGGCGTTCGATGACCTTAATGCCTTCTATGACCCGCGCCTCAAGCAAACCAATCTCCGCGCCCTCCAAGCCTTGGCCCGGCCCTTCGAGTTCGTCCACGGCGATTTGACCGACCGTGCCGCGCTGGACGCCCTGCTCGGCAGCGTCAAGTTCGACCAGATCATCCACTTGGCTGCGCGCGCCGGGGTGCGGCCCAGCCTCAAAGATCCGGCGCTTTACCAGCGCGTTAATGTCGAGGGCACGGTGAACCTGCTGGAGGCCGCGCGGCTCAACCGCGTCAGAAAAGTCATCATCGCCTCATCCTCCTCGGTTTACGGCGTTAACTCGAAGGTGCCGTTCGCTGAGAGTGACCCGATCTTTCGCGCCATCTCGCCCTACGCGGCGAGCAAGCTGGCTTGCGAGGCCCTGGGCCATGTGTATCACCACGTCTATGGGCTCGATATCGTGATGCTGCGCTTCTTCACGGTTTACGGCCCGCGCCAGCGGCCGGATCTGGCGATCCACAAGTTCACCCGGCTCATTAGCGCGGGTGCGCCGATCCCCGTTTTCGGCGATGGCACGGCTGCGCGCGATCACACTTACATCGGCGACATCCTCGACGGTATCCTGGCCTGCACGCAGCAGGAGTTCGGCTTCGATATCTTCAACCTGGGCGAGTCGCAAACCGTGCGCCTGGACCGGCTGATCGAGTTGATCGAAGGCGCGCTGGGCAAGAAGGCCGTCATTGAGCGCCAGCCGCTGCAGCCCGGCGACGTGCCGATCACCTGCGCGGACATCTCCAAGGCGCGGGCGCGGCTGGGCTACAACCCGCGCGTGAAAATCGAAGCGGGCATTCCGCTTTTTGTTGACTGGTTCAGGCAGAACAAGCTCTAATGAATGTTATGGAAAACACCCGTCATTATCAGCGCCCGCCCTTTGAAGACGCTTTGGCCGCCTGGAAGAGACTGTTGACCGAGAAGAGCTTCTCGACCGACCTCCTCTGGATTCTCGAGGAGAACCTGTGTTTCGAGAAAGACCCCGGCACGCCCGCCGGCGTCAAGCTCGGCTTCCAAACCCGCTTTGCCGCCCACCCGCCCGACGCCGCCAAAGTCATCTACCATCACTTCGCGGAAATGGACGCGCGGCTCGCCTTCTATCGCCTCGGCGGCAATGCCGGACGCTCCCTCTGCCTGTTGCTGTGCGACGCGTGGTTCGAGCCTAAAGTTGAAACCGACGGCTATATCCGTCGCGACGACTGGCTAGTCTCTTTCTTTCCGGGTACGACTGAGGAAGTCGAGGAAATCACCGACGAAAAGCGCTGGCAGGAACGCATCGTGCGCGGCCGCCCCCTGAGCGCGGTGGACTTTTGCATGACCCTCGCCGCCCTGCGCGAACTCAAGGCGCACGGCCGCGTGCTGACACCCGACGAACGCTTCGGCCTGAAGTTCCTCCGCTCGATGCGCAGCGTGCCGGGCGCCCCCTGAGCGGGGTGGGTCGCCGCCACCGCGTGGGCCTGGGCAAAGTGGCTGGCCGAGGGCGAGGTAATTGACAGCAATTCTCATTATGGCCAGGTCAGCCCAAATCCGAAACCCGAAATCCGAAGGAAATCCGAGATCCGAAGGCCGATTCCGCCAACTCACCATTTAACGCCGAGGCGCAGAGATTCGCAGAGGTTCTTCTGGGGAAAAGCTGAAATTGGGAAAGCAGAAAGCAGAAATCCAAAGGCCCGCGCTCTCCATTCCGTCGTTTCATATTTCTGCTTTCTGCTTTCCCAATTTCAGCTTTCTCCGCGTTCCGCTGCGTCTCGGCGTTAAGCCCGGTTCCCGAATCCGAAACCCGCCCAGTGAAGTAGCAGGAAGACTTCACGGGCCAAGCGTAGTCCGAGTCTTCCTCTCATTAACACCCAACTTCAGTTGG
>CAIWJG010000853.1 GCA_903912925.1 uncultured Verrucomicrobia subdivision 3 bacterium
CCGCCACGTGGCCCTTGTCCGGAAAGTGAAGATCGGTACCACCAAAGGTGCCAAGTCGGTCCTGCATCGCCTGGCACACCCAGCAACCGCCAGGCACAATCAGTCATGCGCACAACTGGAATTCCAATCTACGGTTTGCGCTGTCCTGGAAGCCTATGAAGACGAATCCCTTACGCCGGCTGCTTGCGGTTCCTGCGCAGATTCCGCAGCACACTCCCCCCAACCGGCAGCAGGAGCAACCCACCCACAATCATCGTCGTGGGTTCCGGGACTGGTGAGACTGGCGTGAAGGTGTCATACCATGAAAGCCCCTTTTTCGCAGGGGCGTTGAAGGTGTCGGAACCGGTATCGGCGCCGACGTAATAGGCTTGGCAAACGTGCCCACCGGAGCCGCCCCAATGTAACACGACGTAGTTGTAGCTGCCCACCGGTAGAGTAATACGAAGGGCGTTGGCCCCAAAGGTAGGGTAACCTGTCGGTGCTGTCGCATCGCCCTGGTTCACTCTAAAGGCTTCGTTACCTACAGGGTACGGGAGGTCGGGGTTGTTTGCCCCGTTGTAGGTTGAGATAAGCCCGTCGAGCCACGTTTCGATAGTGCCTGTGCCGCTATTTGCCGGGCTAGAACCTGAGGGGTTTAAAAGGATCGACGCATTCGCCTGCAGGACCGAAAAACCAATCACAACCGCCGTGACGGTCATTGCCATTTTCTGCATAATTCTCATAGCTTTCTTCTTCGTTGTACGCCGGATTCGGCTTC
Organism: uncultured Verrucomicrobia subdivision 3 bacterium; assembly: GCA_903912925.1. Taxonomy (GTDB): domain Bacteria; phylum Verrucomicrobiota; class Verrucomicrobiia; order Limisphaerales; family UBA8199; genus PALSA-1440. The sequence continues at coordinate 758 of CAIWJG010000853.1, forward strand.
GAGTCATCTCCACATATGGTCCACCACATATGGTCCATGACTTCACTGTTTTCAACCATAGCTTCGCCTACAGGGCCGGGCGTGCCAACTCCGGTGATTACGGATGGTTTGCCAGCAGTTTTACGGACGACGACCTTGACACAAACGACCAGCCAAACCCGGGGGCAGCGTCGAGCCTTGAGGGGCGTTAGCACTCGCCCTTTGGTTGTTATTGCAGGGACGGTTGGACTTGACCGCGGCCAATGGGCTGGGGGCCGACGTTACCAAAAACCAGCGGTCGTACAAAGGGGAGCTAGAACGGGCGATGGCCTGAGCGGCGGGGGCCTGCCGGTGGCACCCCACCACCACGGTCCAGAGAAAATGCAATCTCCCTATCATCAACGACGAGATGCCAGGTTGCCGGCCAACCCGCCCGGCTGGCCGCGTCCTCCTGGCGAGCCGGCGTTTGTGGGACAGGATGAGACCAGTCCCCTTCCCTGGCGTTGTGGCGCGCGCTGTGTGGCCCTCTGGCGAGCTTCCAGAAGGTGGCCGGATAGATGACTGGTCCGGTGCGTCCTGGGGTGCAAAACACCCCTTTTCGGGCATACTATGGATTACTGCATTAGTGGGTTGGCACAGAGGCTGAGAACTGGTATGACGGGAGGCCATGAAGATACTCGAAAAGGGGTCTTTATCCGGACCGTCCAGCAGATCAACGGCTGGCAGGACCGCTCGCCGACCTTCAGCGCCCGCGTCCCCCCAGCGTAGCCCCACGGCACGGCTGAACTCTGCGAGAAATACTCGAAGCGACTACAGGCAATCCAGCGGGCTCTTCATCCCGCTGCCGCCTTGCCGGAGGACGTGGGTGTAGATCATCGTCGTGGACACGTCATTATGCCCCAGCAACTCCTGAATGGTGCGAATGTCCGCCCGGCACCGGGTGGAAACGAACGTCGAACGTCGAACATCCAACTCCGAACCTCGAACTCCCGATTAGCCAGGTTAGCGCTTCCGCTGCTTGGCGGTCTGAATGCTGCGCAGACTTCATACTTGGATTCCGCCTTTCTTGTTCAATGTTGAGTGTTCGATGTTCGACGTTCGACGTTCGAAGTTCGTTGGGTTGTCTTCGCCATTGAACGCTTGGTTCTGGGTCGAGGCCGCCACGTGGCCCTTGTCCGGAAAGTGAAGATCGGTACCACCAAAGGTGCCAAGTCGGTCCTGCATCGCCTGGCACACCCAGCA
>CAIWJG010000854.1 GCA_903912925.1 uncultured Verrucomicrobia subdivision 3 bacterium
ACCAAGAGGAAAACCCGCCCGGGGCCGCGTCGGTTTCGCCGCGGGACCCAAAACCTCCTTAGCCCGCGCTGCCAAGTTCCCGGAAATACCATCATTCGCCAATATCAATACAAAAAAATGTGTTACTACTCAGGTATCCTCCCGTGCCGGGAGGATACTTGAGATTAATGGGCCAGATGACCGCCACGCCCGCCGGGATCGAAGATACATGGCTTGAGATCGGCGGCTACGAGTTGTCCGGGGTCGGCAGGAAGGGGTCGCCTTGATAGATCCGGCGCAGGGCATCAAGCGCGGTGAGGCCGTTTTTCCTGGCCGTTGAGATATAGCTGCGGATACGGCAGAAGTCCACGAGGCCACCGAGGCTGCGGAAGGTGCCGGAGATCTTCTGCCGCAGTTTTTGCATCCGCAGATCGCGTTCCGAAAGGTTGTTATCAAAGGGGACGGCGAAGTCGTACATGAAGGCGAGGATGCTCTCGGAGTGGTCCCGAAATCGATCTAGCAGGTTGCGGGCCTTGCTCTGCTTTTGGCGGCCCCGGCGTTTGGGTTCAGGCGCAACCCCGGTGATCGGGTTTTGGACGTAGCCGGCGTTCACGATTTTCAGATAGGTTTTTTGGAAGCCGTCGAGATCGGCGGACGGTAGGAAGGGAAGGCCCTCGCTGCGAGTGGTGTCCACGGCCTCCTTGATGACTAACAGATGGTCGATCATGGTTTTGGCCCACTGTTGGTTCTGCTCCTCCCACAGGAAAATGAGTTCGCGCAAGAGGTGCCCGTTGCACAGGCCGTGGTCGCAACCGTATTTGAGGTAGGCACTCCAGAAGTCATGAACGGCGCGCCCTTGGAAATTTGGCAGGATACCGGCGGCGTCCATGGCTTCGCTCCCGCGTCGCTTGTGGGCGAAATACCAGGTGAGACACCGGGTCGATGCGGTGTGCAACCAATGCAGTGAGCCGACGGCACGCATGCCGGTTTCATCAAAGCCGACAACCTTGGACTTGGCCACCAGACTGCGGATGAACTCATCGACGGGTTCCAGTTGCCGGGAGCAAGCGATGGAGAAGTTGGCCAGCGTGCCTTCGCTCAACGTGGGGCAGGCAAAAAGGTCGCGCATGATTTCGGTCAAGCGGTCGAATGGCAGCAACTGGTATTCCTTGAGATAGACGGCCACACTCTTGACGCGAGGCCCATACTGCGCGGGGGCCGTGACATCCGGCGGGAACGCGGCACGGTTGCAACACCCGCAGGCGCAGGTTTTGACTTCGGCCTGGTGCTCGGTGACCTCCAGCCTCGACTCGGGCAGGTCGAAAACCTGGCGGCGCTCGGTTTTGTCAGGATCTTGGTTAGCCAGTGAACAACCGCAGTCCGCGCAGCGCTCAACGCGATGGCGCACCGTATGGTCGGGCTGGTCCACCATGCGCAGGGTATGGCCCGGATGGCCGGGTTGGCCGCCGGTGGAGCGTTTGCTAGGCTGACGCAGGTTCTTGGGTTTGGGTTTGGACAGGCCGTCGGATGAGGGCGGCTTGCTGCTGTTGTGAGAGTTCTTCGAGGCTTTCTCCTTGAGTTCCCTGACCTCGGCACGAAGCACTTGATTCTCGGCCCGCAGTGATTGGCACTCGTCACGCAGCAACTGGCACTCGTTTCGCAGGGCGGCGTTGTCGGCTTTCAGCGTGGCGACCTCTGCCTTGAGCAGGTTCAGTTCATGGAACAACTCGCAAATCATGCGCGCCGCCGCCTCGGGATCGGCACGGCAAACCGCCAGCGCCTGTCGGTAGTCAATCACCCGGCCCTCCCTTCGGTTTCAGAACAGGAGGGCGAGCACAACCCGCGCCGGAAATTTGCGACAAGCGGATAGATATACACATCCTTGACTGCGGCGCGGATACAGTGCTCGCGGTCATTGCGGGTGCGCCCCCGGGTTTCACCGAGCCGCAGCCAGTTGGCCGCCCGGTAGCAGGTTCCCTTGAAACGCTCACGGTCCACGAAGGTCTCCAATGCCTGCACCGGATGCCCGTATTTGCCCTGCCAGTCGGCGCTAATCCGGCGTGAGACAATGCCTAACACATGGCTTGCCAGGTGCGGTATCATGACCCAGGGTGGAATGAGGAAACGGGTATTGTTAGTCAGCCACTGCAACTTGCGTTCCCGCGCGGCGGGTTCCCAACCGATGAAGGCATCACGCTGGGCGCACTTCCACGCCGCCGCGCCGAATAACAAACACGCCACCGGGCGATCCAGGCAGTCACGGACCAGATAGCGGATGTTCTCACCCACCGTGTTGCGGTGCCCCAGATAATGATAGTTGGCCAGCAGGGTGTTGAAAAGTCGCTGGTCAGCCGACCCCGGTGCGACTATGTGCACAGACAAAGGCTGCAAGTCACGCAGCGCGCCGCTGATAGGATCAGTCGAATGATCAACCACCGGCATAAGCCGGTTGCGCTGCCCGTTGGGTGAAGGACCGCGACGCAGGGGAAGCAGGATGTGTCCGGCGCGTTCCAGCTTGAGCAACAGCGTGCGGGCCGCCATGTCCTTGAGCCGGCCCTGTGCGTTGCGCCAGTCCCAGCGGCGGCAAAGTTCTTCGCTGAGTCGCGAGCGGCACCACTCCGGGTACTCGTCGAGCAGTCCCCGGATCAGACCGATGTCCGCACCGTCCAACTCCCTCCCTTGCATGACCATAATACTCGTCACGTCACGCAAGGTGCGCCATGCCCCCCTTTGAGTCCAGCAAAAAGAGAATTTATTTTCCGCTGGTGCCTGTGGAATGAAAATCTACCCTGCGGTCAAGCCTCGCCCAGCGGTGGGGCTACCTGAGTAGTAACGTTTTGAATTTGAAGGGCTGCGCCTAAAGTCACCGAGGTGCCACCCGCGGCGGTGGTTCCCAATGCCGTGGCGTTCTGGATGTTCAACACGCCCGCGCTGACGGTCGTGGCACCGGTGTAGG
>CAIWJG010000855.1 GCA_903912925.1 uncultured Verrucomicrobia subdivision 3 bacterium
GGACCTCAATTCCGCCTGAAGCCGGACCCACTCCCGAGAGACTCGGAGATTGAAAGACAATATCCGGCCACCCAACTTTTCGATGAGTTTCTCGATTTGTGGAGCCAATCGCCGTTTCCGTTCGCCATCCGCCAACCTTTCCAAACCATTGAGCAGCTCGGCAATGACCAGCGAACTCGTGTAAAAATCCGCCTCGTTGTCGGCGATCCACTTCTCGACCCGTGGGCTGGGCTGGGGCTTGGTGGGCTCGGACAGGATGTTCGTGTCCACCAGAAACTTCATAGTTGGACCTCGCGGACGGGACTGCGGGTGCGCTCAGGAATTGGCAATCCCTTCAGCCCGCGCAAAATGTCCAACAAGCTCTCGGACGCAGCGTGGGCGCTTTTGCGCAAGATGATGTCGCCGTCCTCGGCCGAGATGTCGAGCTGATCGCCGGGGTGGACATTACTCTCGCGCAGCACCTCCGCCGGGAGCGGCACACTGCCCTGTTTATCAACGGTCGTCATCATTTCAAAGAAGAGTCTCGCTGAACCTGATCTCAAAATCAACCCCAGCCAGGCGCCCGTCGGCGGCGAGGAGGAATTCGCCGCTGCGCTGAACTGGGAGGAAATCCAGGAACTGCTGGCTTGAGTTAGCAGGATCAGCGCCACCTGTCGCGCTGAACACAGAATCGCAGGGGTGCTTTGCAGCAAGGACGACGACCGCAGGACCGCCCCGTCAACGCGGCTCGGGATCATGGTAGCATTGGCTAAATCGAGCTTGATGCAGCCTCGCCGAAAGGTCGCCGTGCCAACTTGCCACTTGCACGCGCCCGGCGACGGCTTAATCTGTCAAGGTGGTTTGGTTCACTGACCGACATTGTTTCCTGCTGGCCGTAATCATTTACGGCGTGAGTATGATTTACTCGATGTTCCTGTGGCGGAACGGGTTTCGCCGGGATGATCATGTAAATTACCTGTTGTTGCTGCTAGCCTTCGGCTTCCACACGACGGCGATGTTCCTGCGCGGGTTCCGCCTGGACCATTGCCCCGTCACCAATCTCTACGAAGCCACCACCTTAGTCATGTGGACCATCGTGGCGATCTATCTGATAGTCGGCCTCTGGTCGCGGCTGCGGTTTCTGGGCGCTTTCGCTTCTCCTGTCCTCTTCGCCATCGGCGTGTTCGCCCTCATGCCCAACCTGGACGCACTGCATGGCAAACGACCGGAACTGCCCGTCGCGTGGACGAGCGTCCATGCCGCGTTGATGTCACTTTCTTACGGCGCCTTTGGGCTCGGCGCGGTGGCGGCCGTGATGTACCTGACCCAGGAACGCAACCTGAAGTTTCACAAGCTGCGGGCCATCTTCTCGCTCATGCCGCCGATCCAACGTCTCGAAGCGACGGCTGGACGGCTGCTGGTCGGCGGCTTCATTCTCCTGACCTTCGGGCTGGCTTCCGGCGTGGTTGACCTGACCCATATCAACAACCCGAACACCTACCGCGGTGATCCCAAGATCATCTGGTCCGTCGGGGTGTGGCTGCTCTACCTGGGATTGATCGTCATGCGGTGGCGATTCGCGCAGGGCGGTCGCCGCTTTGCCTGGAGCGCCATCGGTAGCTTCGTTTTCGTGCTGCTGACCTTCTGGGGCACCAATGTCCTGTCCCCGTTGCACAATCCATGACCGACCCCAAATCCGAAATCCGAAACCCGAGATCCGAAGGAAGGCCGAACTCCGAAATCCGAAGGCCGAATGGCTATCCGCAGCCGGTTGCTTCGAATTTCGGCTCGCGGATTTCGGATTTCCTTCGGTTTTCGGATCTCGGGTTTCGGATCTCCGCCCCGGCCCTCCTTCGGCCCTCGGATTTCGGGCTTCGGGTTTAGTCTTATGCTTGTCGTCCTCGGCCTCAGCCATCGTTCCTCGCCAGTGACCGTGCGAGAGCGCTTTGCCTTTGCGGAGGCGCGGGTGCCGGCGGCGCTGCAGACGCTCCGTGACTCGGGCGTGGCCGACGAGGCGGTGATTCTTTCCACCTGCAACCGCGTGGAGATTTACGCCGCCACCCAACTGGAACCGGCCAAGGCCTTCGCCGCGCTGCGCGACTTTATGGTTACCTGCCATGAGTATCGCGACCCGCTCACCGACGAGATATACACCCTGAGCGAGCCGCATAGCCTCTACCATCTCTTCAAGGTCGCCAGCGGCCTCGACTCGATGGTGCTGGGGGAGACCGAGATTCTCGGCCAGCTCAAGAAGGCCTACGACCTCGCGCTCCAGGGCGGCCATACCGGCAGCCGGCTTAACAAAGCTTTTCAGCGGGCGTTCAATGTCGCCAAACACATCCGCACGGAAACCAACATCCAGCGCGGCAGCGTGTCGGTCGGCTCGGTCGCCGTGGAATTGGCGGAGAAGATCTTCAACCGGCTGAGCGACCGCGACGTCATGATCATCGGCGCGGGCGACACCGGCGAGAAGACTGCGCGTGCCCTGCTCTCGCGCGGCGCCCGCAGCATCCTCGTCTCGAACCGTTCGCCGGAGAAGGCCATCGCCCTGGCCACTGAGTTAGGCGGCCGTGCCGTGCCCTTCGAGAATTGGACCAGCGAATTCGCGAACATCGATGTCCTCCTCACGAGCACCTCGGCGCCGCATTACATTCTGGACCGCACCAGTCTGGCGGCGGTGATGAATCAGCGCCGCCATCGCCCGCTGCTGCTCATTGATATCGCCGTGCCCCGCAACATCGAGCCGGAAGTCAACTTCCTGGAAGACGTTTACCTCTACAACATTGACGATCTGCAAGCCATCGCCAACGACTACCTCAAGCAGCGCCAGGAGGAAGTTGCCCATTGTGAGAAGATCATCCGTGAGAAGGCGGCGCCGCTGCTGGGCCCGCCGGGCCGGCGGGAGGCAAGCGGCGAGGTGCGGCCAGCCTTCGGGCACGAGTAGAGCGTGAAACGTGATGCGTGAGGAGAAGCTTATGATACTGACACAAGTTGACACGATTATTTGGAACGAGGCGCCATGACCTCCAACACCTGAGCCCGGTCTCACACGCACCACGCACCACGCACCACGCACCACACATCACGCACCACGCACCACGCATCACGCACCACGCACCACGCACCACGCATCACGCACCACGCATCACGCACCACGCATCACGCACCACGCACCACGCACCACGTTTCACGTTTCACGTTTCACGTTTCACGCATCACTTATCAGCCTCCCATGCCCTCCTCCTCCCCTATCATCCTCGCTACCCGCGGCAGCGCTCTGGCGCTGGCCCAGGCCAACATGGTTCTGGCTCAATGCCGTGCCGCCTTTCCGAAGCTCAGCTTTGAGCTGAAGATCATCAAGACCACGGGCGACAAGCTCCAGACCGCCTCGCTGGCGCAGGAAGGCCATACCCTGCCCAAGGGCCTCTTCACCAAGGAATTGGAAGTCGCCTTGCTGAAGCATCGCGCCGACCTGGCGGTGCACAGCCTGAAAGACCTGCCGACCGAATTGCCCGCGGGCCTCACGCTCGGCGCGGTTGGCAAGCGCGCGGACGTGCGCGACGTCCTGATCTATCGCGCCGCCGCGGCGGACAAGGAGACGTCCGGGCGAACGCCCGGCCAATCGACCCGGCGCGGGTTCAAGCCTGGGCTGGCCGTGAAGGACCTGCCCGCGGGCGCCGTGGTTGCGACCAGCAGCACGCGCCGCAAGGCGCAGTTGCTGACGCTCAATCCCAGCCTCAAAGTGCCGGACATACGCGGCAACGTGGCGACCCGCATGCAGAAGGTGGCCGAGCGGACGGAACTGGACGCCACCATGCTCGCGCTGGCCGGGATGAACCGCCTCAATTTCCACATCACGCCCGAGGGCCGGATCGAGGGCGATGCCGTGCCGGACGGCTTGCTGGCCGTGGTTCTCGACACGGATGAGATGCTGCCTTGCGTCGGCCAGGGCGCGGTCGGCATCGAGGTGCGCGCGGACGACGAGCGCATGGCCGCCATCTGCAAGCGGCTCAACCACTTGAACACCCTGCAATGCGTAGTCGCCGAGCGCGCTTTTCTGGCGGCGATGGGCGGTGGCTGTCAAAGCCCGGTTGCGGCCTACGCTGAGGTCGTCGGCAGCCGGCTGGAGATGCGGGCGCTCTCCTTCACCCACGGACCCGTGCGCCGCGCCCAGGCCAAACGACCCATTAAGGAGGCCGTGGAGCTGGGCCAGCAATTGGCCACGGAGCTGAAGGGGGAAACGCGATGAAACCAAAGGGCACAGTTTATCTGGTCGGCGCGGGGCCGGGCGAGCTTGGGTTACTGACGCTGCGCGGCGCGGAGCTGCTGGCGCGGGCGGACGTGGTGGTCTATAGCAAGCTGGTCAGTCCCGAGGTGGTGCGCCTGGCGCCCAAAACGGCTGAACTGATCGAGGCGGACAAAGCTTCACCGGCAGCCGCCGCCTCGGCCAACGCCGTGAGCGAATTGCTGATTTCCCACGCGCGCGCGGGCAAAACCGTCGTGCGGCTCATCGGCGGCGACCCCTATTTCTTTGGCAGCGGCGGCGAGGAGGCCGAGCAGCTCGCCAATGCCCGCGTGCCATTCGAGGTAGTGCCGGGCGTCTCCTCACTGGTCGCCGCGCCCAACTACGCCGGCATTCCTCTGACGCATCGCGAGTACGCGTCGCAGCTTACGTTAGTCGCGGGTCAACCGGACGCCGACCAGCCCAACCACGGCGTAGATTGGGCGCAGGTAGCCAAGACCCCGGGCACCAAAGTCGTCACGCTCGATCCCGACCGCATCGGGCAAATCGCTCAGCTCCTCCTGGGGCACGGTCTCCCGGCGGAAACCCCCGTGGCCATGACCGGCCGCGGCACCAACGACCACCAGCGTTCGGTCGAAAGCACGCTGGGTGCTATTGCCGGCGTCGCGGCCCGGGAACGCATCGGACCGCCGGCTGTGGCGGTCATCGGCAACGTGGTGAAGCTGCGCGGCAAGCTGAACTGGTTTGAGCGGCGGCCGCTCTTCGGGCAACGCATCGTGGTCACCCGCGCCCGCGAGCAGGCCGGCCAGCTCTCCCGCCGCTTGCTGGACCACGGCGCGCAGGTGCTGGAGGTGCCCACGATCAAGCTCGAACCACCCACGCGACGCGAGGAGATTGTGGACGCGCTGCTGGAGTTGAACTCCTACGATTGGCTCGTGTTCACCAGCCCCAACGGCGTGACCAAGTTCTTCGAGTATTTCTTCAAGCGGTTCCACGACATGCGCGATTTGGGCGGCGCGCGCATCGCCGCCGTGGGCCCGGCCACGGCCAACAAGCTCAAGGAACTGCACTTGCAGGTGGACCTGATGCCCGACGAGGCGCTGGCCGTGGAGATCGCCAAGGCCTTCGCCAAGTTTGAAACCATTGAGAACCTCAAGATCTGCCTGCTGCGTGCGGAAGTGGCTAACCGGGAATTGCCCGAAGCCCTCGAAGCGCTGGGCGCGATCGTGGATGATGTGGCCTGCTACCGGACTGTGCCCGAGACCGAAGATGCCACCGGGGCTGCGGCGAGCCTCCTGGAACAAGGCGCGGATTGGGTGGCCTTCACGAGCGGCTCGACCGTCGTGCATTTTCACGCGCGGTTTGATCTGCCCGCCCTGCTGCAGAAGTTCCCGCAACTCAAGACCGCCGCTATCGGTCCCGAGACCTCCAAAGCTCTGGCCGACCTGGGCTTGCAACCAACCGTCGAGGCTAAGCAGCACACCATTGACGGCCTGGTAGCGGCGTTGCTCGCCGCGCAGAAGGCGACCCCTGCTGCCTAGCCCGACAACCTGCTGGCGCTCCGGCCCCGCATTTCGCCCGAACAAAATGCCTCCGGCATTGTCCATATACCGTCCGCCCAAGTATGGCCTGGCGGTGTTAAGGCGCGCGGCTCAAGTCGAACTTGCATCGCGTGTTCCCACCGGGCAACACTAGGCGGACGTTTTGATGCGAAGGTTGCTGTTGTGGGTCAAATTTAATACGCGCCGCCGCTGCCCTGCCGGGCTGCGGTGCCTCTTTGCTTTGGTCCTGTCGCTGCTGCTTGGGGCTGTGCCGTCCTGCCTGTTGGCGGCGAGTTTTACCGCTACGCTGGACCGGGAGACTATCAGCGTGGGCGAAAGCGCCACCTTGACGCTCAAGTTTGAAGGCGGCGAGCCCAAGGCCATGCCCACGCCGCCGCCGTTGCCCAATCTACAGATCACCGGTGAGGGCAGCTCCCGTAATATCAGCATCGTCAACGGCCGGATGTCGGCCAGCATCTTGCAGAACTTCGCGCTCACCCCAACGCAGCCGGGGGTGTACAACATTCCCGCCCTTAGAGCGGAAATTGACCGGCAGATGCTGACGACGCCGCCGTTGAAATTGACCGCCGTGAAAGCCGGCGCCGCCGCCGCGGACAGCGACGGTGAGAAGCTGGCTTTCTTCAAGCTGTTTGTGCCTCGGAAAGAGGTCTATGTCGGTGAAGTTCTTGGGGTTGAGTTTCAAGTATTTGTGCGCGAGGGGCTGGCGAATGCCGAGAATATTCTGCAAAGCTTTGATCAGTATGGCGGGTGCCCCTTGAAGGCGGAGGGGGTCAGCATCCTCAAGACCGCCCACGCCCAGCGCCGCCGCATGCGGTCCGGTAACTCCGTTTATGGCGTGGCGACCCTCGTCACTTCCCTCTCCCCAATCAAGACCGGGCCGCTCACGCTGGGTTCCATGGACGTCAACCTCGCCGTCCAGATCCCCCTCCCCAACCAGCGCCGCCGCGATCAGTTCGATCCCTTTGGCATCTTCAATCAGGTGCAGGTCCAGGAGCGCCGGGTAGCGCTGTCGGCCGAGCCCGAAACGCTCACCGTGCTGCCGCTGCCGAAGGACAATGTCCCCGCCAATTTCAACGGCGCAGTCGGCAGCTTCTCGCTGACGCTCAGCGCCGGACCGACGAATGTGGCGGTGGGGGACCCGATCACCGTCAAAGTCCAAATCTCCGGCCAGGGCGCGTTCGACGCGCTCACTTTGCCCGAGCAAAGCGCGTGGAGTGGTTTCAAGACCTACCCCCCGACAACCAAAGTGGATACTACCGACGCCTTGGGACTGCAAGGCACCAAGACCTTCGAGCAAGTGGTTGTGCCTCAGAGCGCCGACATCAAAACGCTGCCAGCCATCTCCTTCAGCTTCTTTGATCCTGAACAGAAGAGTTACCGCACCCTCACCCAGCCTCCGGTGGCGCTGATTGTCCGTCCCGCCGGCTCGACCCCGGTGCCGACAGTGGTTAACGCCACTACCCGCGTTGGGCAGGATAATCCTCCGCCAACTCAAGACATCGTGCACATCAAGCCGCGCCTGGGGATGCTGGCCGAGCTTGCTCCGCCGCTGGTGCTGCAAAGCTGGTTCCTGGCGCTTCAGGCCGTGCCCGTGCTGGCCTGGCTTTCGGCGGTCATTTGGCGTCGGCGCGCTGACCAGCTCGCCAACAATCCCCGCCTGCGCCGCCGCCGGCAGGTCGCGCAGGTCCTTCGCCAGGGCCTGGGCGAATTACGGCGGCACGCGGCCGAGAACAAATCCGACGACTTCTTTGCCACTTTGTTCCGTCTCTTGCAGGAGCAACTGGGCGAGCGCCTCGATCTGCCCGCATCCGCCATCACGGAAGCCGTCATTGAGGAGCATCTCCGCCCGCGCGGTGTGCCGGAAGCTGCCCTGACCACGCTGCACGAACTGTTTCAAACGTGCAACCTCGCCCGCTATGCGCCGATCAAGAGCAGCCAGGAATTGGCGGCGATCATTCCCAAGTTCGAGGCCACCCTGAGCGACCTGCAAGGCGTGAAACTGTGAGAAGAGTCATGAGATCTGGAATGCCATTACGCGGGGTGAGCCTGGTCTTGCTGCTGGTCGCCTGGCTGCCGCTGAGTTCGCACGCGGCGCTTTCCGACTCTTTGTTCGACGCCGCTAACAAGCTCTACGAGGAAGGCAAGTTCGCCGAGGCGGCGACCGCTTACGAGAGCCTGGTGCAATCCCGCCAAGTTTCCGCCGCGCTCTACTTCAATCTCGGCAACGCCTGGTTCAAGTCTCACCAGATCGGTCGCGCCATCGCTGCCTATCGTCAGGCCGAGCAGATCACTCCGCGCGACCCTGACTTGCGCGCCAACCTCCAGTTTGCGCGGAACCAGACGCCTGCTCCAACCCTGTCGCCCAGCCGCTGGCAGCGTTGGCTCGGCCGGTTGACGCTCAACGAATGGACCGTGCTGGCGGCGGTTGCGCTTTGGCTCTATCTGCTGCTCCTCGCAATCCTGCAATGGCGGCCCAACCTCAGGCTGGTGCTCCGGACTTATGTCTTGGCGCTGGCCGTGCTCACGGCACTCTTGTGCGCCTGCGCCGCCGCCGCCCTGTGCGGCACCCAGTTCACTCGTGCCGCCATTGTCTTTGCCCCTGAGGCGACCGTGCACTACGGCCCGCTGGCGGAGTCACCCGCGGCCTTTACCGTCCACGACGGCGCTGAGCTGCGGGTTCTGGATCAAAAGGACGAATGGCTCCAGGTGACCGCCGGCCCCCGCAGGACTGGCTGGCTGCGCCGCGACCAAACCATTCTCCTCTCAAGCAAAGCCCCGTCGCGGACGTACTGAGGAGTCCGCAGCATACCCTACACCCAAAGCTGCCGAGGCTGGGGTGAGGGGTTGCTCGGTGTCGTCTATCCCGCGGTCTTGGCAGTAAGTGGCTGGCTGAACGCCTCCGGCTCAGGTCAAGGCACAGATTTAGCCCCGGGACATCACGGCCGGAGCGATCTTCGCGCTGTTTCGGGCCTTCCTGTTTCCCCCCGCCCGCCTGCTCGGATGGAGATCCGTCGGAGGTCACTCTGCAACGCCCGAAATACTGAAGGACGGGACTGCGGCGGTGGATGCCTGGAACGCATCCCATAGCTTCGCGGCGGGGTCGTCGCCCGGCTTGGCGCCGGAATGGATGAGGAGCCGGAAGTGCAGCTCCAACGGTTTGCCGCGCGGCAGGGCGTAGCGGGTGCCAGCGGCAGGGAAGGTCGGCTGGCACCAAGACAAGGCGGGATACTGGATCCAGTCGCCGGGGTAATCAGGGTTTCGCGGATACTGAAACACGCTCAACCCCGACGCTGTGCCCGCTGCGCCAAATACGCCGCTGAGATCCGACCACGCGCGACGGGGCACGGCATTCGATGGGTCGGTGTGAACGGAAATGTCCTGCGCGGCGGGCGTGGCCATGCGCACATTCAAGCCCCCGTAGTGTTCCGTCCCGCGCCGGGCGAGGGTGACGCCATCCTTGAGCGCGACGAACCGGAAGGCCAGATCCACCAGCCGGCCTTGCGCCGTCGCGCGGTAGGCGCGGATGATGGCCTGTTCCCGGACGATGGGCTCGCGGTCTTCCCACAGCCACTGGTTCTCAGCCTCGATCTCCGCGAACACAGGGCCGCTTTGCAGCCACACTTTGCCGGTGGGCCGGGCAAACACCTTTTGCAGGGCGTGCAGGTCGCCGCGGTTCGTGCCAAAATCCACCTCCGGCCACGCCCAGTAGATGCCGCGGTGATGCGGATGGTCGATGGACCAATCCCGCGTCAGCACTTCACCGTTGAGGCCGTAGAGCGGATGGATGTAGTCGCTGCGGGCGCGGGTATAAATGAGGTTGCCGGGAGTGACCTTGTTCAGCATTTCGCCCGGCTCAACGGTCTTGTAGTTGTAGCGCAGCACCGGCTTGCCGCTGTCGGTGATGTCAATCTGCCCGCTGGCCGTGTCCCGCGCGGCCTGCATGACCGCAGGGAAGGACGCTTTGCTCTCGCGCCATTCGAACTGGCGTGGCCCTGCCGTGCCAGAGGGCATCAGCCACACCGCGCGCAGCTCCGCCCCCGTGGCGACAGGGTCCCACTGGACGGGGACTACCGTCGGGGAAGCTGCTTTGCCAACAGTTTCAGCCAGGCCCAGCCGTCCACTGCGCGCCGCCGTCACCTGGCTCTTCTTCAACCGCGCCACGCTGGCGACGGGGGCCTCGGTTTGCGCCAAAGCGCCGCTGACATCGTCAATGGTCCAGCGGGCGCTAGCAGCCGGACTGGCGGATGGGCAGAGCAGTAGGAATAAGAGAGAACACACCGACAATCCCACACGCTTTGCGCCCGTGAACCCCAAGACAGAATTGGCCCCCCCACCCCGACCCTCTCCCCTTCCGGATGTTGGATGTTGGATGTTGGGTGTTGGATGTTGGATGTTCAGGTGCACGGTTGCTCGGTGTCGTCTATCCCGTGATCTTAGCAGTATTTGCATGGCTGAGGTTGTCAGTATCCGCCGAACTCGAGACCGGCGTCGATGAACGCCTTGTAGTTAGCTTCGGTCTTCTCGGAAATCGGGAGGTTGATCGGGGCGGCGGTAGGCATCAGCACGAAACCGCCGCCGGCTTTGGCCTGGTCCATGATCTTCCGGACTTCGGCGCGGACCTGGGCTGGCGTGGCCTGCTCCAACAGCTTGAGCTCGATATTGCCCCAGACCGAGACGCCGCGCGCCTGACAGCGGCGCTTCAGTTCGTCCAGCTCGATGTCCCCGTCCGGCGGCGGCTCGCAGGGGTCAATGCCGTCGCAGCCCGTCTCCAGGATCATGTCGAGCACCCGGCCCATTTTGCCGTGGCAATGCAGTCGCACCTTGCCCCCGCGCGAGTGGATCAGCCGGGTCATCTCGGTGACGTGCGGCAGGATGAACCGCTGGAAGACTGCCGGCGACAGGTAGGGCGGCGTGAAGTATTCCGGGCCGACAATGCGGTAGAGGTCCAGCACGCAGCAGTCTAGCTGGCGCCGCAGGTTCTCCATGACCCGCTCGGCAATGGCCGCCACGGTGCGCGCGAAGTGGTCCGTTTCCTCGAAGGCCCACATCAGGTAATCCTGGAAGGACATGAGATCGGCGGCCAGGTAAGCGGGGTCGCCGACGGAGGCCATGACCAGCCCCCCCTCGCCCAGTTCGGCATGGACCCGCACCAGGTCGGAAGCGTCGTAACGCGCCGGCTCATAGGGCACGCTCAAGGCCTTGTCCACGTCGGCCGTGCTCTTGCACCAATGCTCGACCTGCCAGGTGGTGTAAACGTCGGCGGCGGCCTGGGTGACGGAGCTCAAGTCGCCCTGGGGCGTATGGCAAATGCGCGTGGTGCGCTCGAACTGCCCGGCGGACTCGGTGCGGCTTTCCATCGCGACCGGGTAATCGGAGCAGAGAAACCGCTCCTGGCAGGTATAGCGGTCCGTCACCGGCCGCGGGTTCCAATTAGTGACGCAATCCGTGTGAGCGCGGACGTAGTCCATCAGGCCGCGGTAGCTCGGCTGCTGATTATACCAATCCACGCTGTTCCGTCCGGCCAGTTCGTAGGTGTTGATGGGCACCCGATCCGGCGTGCCGCCCGCAAGCGTGGTGAGCAGCCGACGGCGGCTGGTCCAGGGGTTCGTAACTGGAGTGGATCGCATAGAGCTTAAAGGATTAGAGCC
>CAIWJG010000856.1 GCA_903912925.1 uncultured Verrucomicrobia subdivision 3 bacterium
CAACATCCAACATCCAACATCCAACATCCAACATCCAACATCCAACATCCAACATCCAACATCCAACATCCAACATCCAACATCCAATGGCGGTGGCGGCTGCCTTTCAGGTATTGGATGTTGGATGTTTCCTTCTTCGCCCTTCTTCGGCCTTCGGTATTCGGGTCTCGGGTTTGGAATGGCCAGGGCTGACTTTAGAGCAGCCTTGGGGGCGACGGGCGTTCTGGCGAAAGCGGTTGCCGTTCGTATTCGGCGGGCTACATTTGAGGCGTGCAAACTCTGAGCGAGATTGAACTGGAGGCGATGAAACTGCCCGAGGCGGAGCGGGCCGGGTTAGCCTCCCGCCTGCTGGGCTCATTGCCAGCCGTGCTTTCGGATAGCGATGACGGGGTGGCCGAGGCGCTCCGGAGAGATGCCGAGCTTGAGCGCGATCCCACTGCGGCTCTGACGTTGGAGCAGTTGAGGCGCGGCGTTCACCCGTAGCAATGGGCCTGACGTTTCATCGGTTAATCCAGAGGGATCTCAGAAGCGTCCTAACCTATTACGAAGAAGAAGGCGGGCCTGAGCTTTCGGGACGTTTTTACCAGGAGTTCGAAACAGTGGTGCGCCGGATCGAGCGGAATCCGCGCCACTTTCATTTGGTTTCCGAGGTGCTGCGGCGTGCGAATTTCCCGTCGTTCCCCTTCCACTTGCTCTTCCGCGAATCCGAGAATGGAACTCGCATTTTAGTGCTTCGGCATCACCGGAGAAAGCCGGATTACGCTACCCATCGGCAATGAGCAAAATGAGCCAATCCAGATGGGAACGCCGGGTGAGGGCTATAATCAGAACTGCGGCATGAAAGGAGGCTCAGCACTCCGGTATCGAGAACCACCGGCGTCATCCGCGGCGCACTTTGCGCAAAGCCCGTTCCACGATGGCCGTGGCTTCTTCCGACGAGTGAGGGCCGGCGGGCGGCTGGCGCAATAGCTTCGCCACTTCCGCCGCAGACGGCGGTTTCAGCGGGCGAAGCAGCAGTCCGGTTTCTCCCAAGTCAAACACGTTCACCAGCCCGCCCTGGGCCAGCCCCTCACGCTTGCACCAGTCCCGGGGCAAGCTGGACAGGCTCTTTTTCGACAGCGTCATGGTCGT
Organism: uncultured Verrucomicrobia subdivision 3 bacterium; assembly: GCA_903912925.1. Classification (GTDB taxonomy): domain Bacteria; phylum Verrucomicrobiota; class Verrucomicrobiia; order Limisphaerales; family UBA8199; genus PALSA-1440. Next base: position 1,132 of record CAIWJG010000856.1, read on the forward strand.
CGCTTTCATGGGCAATTATCGTACTTGGCGAATCAAGGAGAATCATGCCAACCTCCGCTTACCGGAAATAATGATCGAACTCACGTTCGATGCTACGTTGGGACTGATATATCGTACTATCCCAGCGCGTTACCGCAAGCTTACAGAGGAGTCCGCAGCATGACAGGGCGGCGCTAGAATCCGAGCGGTTGCGTTGAGAACAAGTCGGGCAGCCCTGAAATCCGAAGACCGAAACCCGAAAAAGACCGTTGGTCGGGGGACCGCTCACCCGCCGTCCATTCGGAGTTCGGAGTTCGAGCTTCTTTCGGCGCTGAAGGCTAGATCGAACTCACGTTCGATGCTACGTCCATTCGGAGTTCGAGCTTCTTTCGGATTTCGGTTCTCGGGTTTCGGATTTCCTTCGGCCTTCGGCCTTCGGGCTTCGGGTTTCGGGCTTCGGTCTTCGGCCGCGCCCTACTATCCAGATTTTGCTAGTCGGCATGACCGTCAGACGGCTACTCTGCTGGGCAGCCTTATGAACACGGAACAACTCTACCAGGAACGCCTCAACCGCTACATCACCGCCATGCGCAACGAGAAGCCGGACATGATTCCGCTTCGGCCTTTCGTCGCCGAGTTCACCGCCAAGTATGCCGGCTACACCTGCCAGGAGGTAGCCCACGATTACAACAAAGCCTTTGAGGCAGCCATCAAGACCGCCAAGGACTTCGGCTGGGAAGCCGTGGTGCCGAACATGGTCTATGTTTGGACCGGCCTCGCGCAGGCAGTGGGGCTGCGCTATTACGGCATCCCAGGCATTAACATCCCGCACACGACCGGCTTCAATTACATCGAGCCGCCCGAGGATCAAGCCTGGATGCGCGCCGATGAATATGACGCGCTCATCGACGACCCGACCGCGTTCCTTTACAATGTCTGGCTGCCACGCGTGTCCACGGAGGTCTGCAAGATCGGCCAGCCCTCCACCTACCGGAACAATCTCTCGCTCGTGAAGGGAGCCATGTCGATGCTGGCCTATTTCTTCGCGTTCGGTCCCCAGATCGCCCGGCTTCGGACGGAGTGCGGCACCGCCTCCGCCATCGCGGGCATCTTCAAGGCGCCGTTCGACATTCTATCCGACAAGCTGCGTGGCTTCGTTGGCCTGACAATGGACATGCAGACGCAGCCGGACAAAGTCCTCAAGGCCTGCGAAGCTCTAATGCCCCATCTGTGCCACGTCGGTCTGACCACCGCCGATCCGGCCAAGCAAGTGCCGATCGGCTTCTGGATGCACCGGGGTTGCGTGCCGTTTATCAACCCGAAGACCTTCGCCTCCCATAATTGGCCGACCCTCAAGCCCATTATCGAGGAGTTCTGGAAGAATGGCCACCAGACACTGTTCTACGCCGAAGGCAAATGGCATCATCACTTCGACGCCTTCCGCGAACTGCCTGACCGCAGCATCGTGTTCCACTGTGACCAGGACGACATCTTCCACGCGCACCGCAAGCTGCACGACAAGTTCGCGCTGAGCGGCGGCATCCCCAACGTGCTGCTCAGCTACGGCAAACCCGCCGAGGTCCGCGACTTCTGCGGACGCGTCATTGACGAGGTCGCCCGCGACGGCGGCTATATCATGGACGCCAGCGCCATCATGCAGGATGACACCAGCATCGAGAACATGCGGGTGATGACGCAGACGACACGCGAGCGGGGCGTTTATAGCGCTGGCAGTTACAAGACACCCGTCGCGACGCCGCCGTGCGATTTGCCGACCTCAGTGGCGGATCGTCAGACGCTGAACGGCATGAAGGGACGCCCGCAGCCGAAGGTGCGGCCGGGCGTTTGTTTCCCCTGGGAACAGCGGGTCAAAGAGCTGCCTGAGATCACCGGCAGCCCGGACCTTATCCGCAAGATATGGGAGGATATTGATACCTTCGGCAACATGTACATCTGGCAACTCTTGCTGAGCTTCTAATTCCAAGTCGCTTTCAAGATGAGCCGAACTGCCCCTCACCCTGCCCCTCCCCATCGGATGGGGAGAGGGTGTTCGCAGGACAGGTGAGGGGCAGGTTCGGGCTTTGCTGGCGGAGTTAATCTCAGGTTGAACGCGAACTGGAATAACCGGCCCAAACAGGCCCATCGAGTGAATCGGATGAACATTCCCTTCACCCCCGCCGTTTATGAGCACGCGGCCCGATTCGTCGGGCGCACCCCATCGGAGGTCTCCAGGGATGCCGAGTTCCTCTTCCAGGCCCATCGGGGCGCGTATCTGGAATACCGGCATCAACCGATTGCCGTGGGCATTGACATTTACAACCTCGAAGCCGAGGCCTACGGCGCCAAGGTCGAGCAGATGGAAGGCGACGCAATTCCCGCCATCTACCAACCTCTGCTGAAATCCCTGGAAGAGGGGATGGCACTGCAACCATTCCACCCCGAGCGCGATGGCCGCATCGCGATGGTCCTCGGCGTCGGGCAGCGGCTCAAGCGGGAGTTTCCCGAAGCCGACGTGCGCATCCCCGTCGCCGGCCCTTTCTCTGTGGCTTTCAATCTGCGTGGCATCAACCCCCTGTGCGAGGACGTCGCTGACCGGCCCGAGGCCATCGCCCAATTTCTGTGGCACCTGGCCGAAAACCAGGCCGTCCTCTGCCGTGCGGTCGCCGCGGCCGGACTGGATGTCGCCTTCTTCGAGTCAGCCGCCGCGCCGCCGATGCTCTCGCCCCGTCAGTTTCGTGGGGTTGAATTGCCCGCCCTGCGGCACATCCTCAAGCTCGCCGCGGCAAGCGTCGGCCACCCCGTCCCTTGCATCATGGGCGGCAACACGTATCCAATCCTGGACGACCTCCTCTCTACCGGCACCAGTTACCTCGTCTGTAACGTCGAGACCAACCAACCGGGCTTTGTCGAATCCGTCGGCCGCACTCACCCGCACGTGAGAGTCCGCGTGAACATGAATCCTGGCATTGTGGCCTGCAATGACCCCGAGCGCATTTACCGCGAGGTTGACCGGGTCCTGGCCTTCGCCGGCGGCCGCCCCAACTGCCTGCTCGGCACCGGTGCCCTGCCCCTCGAAACTCCGTTTGAGAATATCCGGCTGATCAAGCGCTATCTGGCCAGCGATAATTGACTGGCAATACGGGCTAATGTGCCTTATGCTGTTTGCAACACGGATTCCACTTATGCGAAGATATTTCTTCAGGCTATTGGTCGCGTTGATCTCCATCGCTGCCGCACATGACACACGGGCGGACTCAACATTCGCCGGATCTCTCCTCTCCGGCCACAATGAAGGATACATCGCCGGCAGCCTCAGCCTCGCAGTTAATCGGGGCCAAGTATCTTTCACATGCACACTTTTCCAGTGTTACGTCTCAGGAACAACCCTCGAGCCGGTGCTGCTAATCCACAACAAGGTATTTCCGTTGCCCTTCGGAACAGGAACATCCGGAAACTGGCCGTTCCAAGAATTCCTTTCGCCCTTTCCCGGCGTTCCTGCTCCCTGCGGCCCCCCTCTCGGCATTGACCCGGGCTTTGGAATGTTCCCATCCTTTGACGGCACCCGCTTTACGGGATCATTCACCACCCACCCAAGTTTGGAGCACACCCTCTTGGCGAGGGGCGGCACGGTTTTCCTCCAGGTTCACGGCGCAGTCAACTCGCTTCAAGACTCCCTTTTTTCCGCACCTCTGCAACAAGTAACCATCCCGATCCCGATTCCCTTCAGAGCAACTTTCAGTGGAGCCAATGAGCGCCCGCCAAATCGAAGCCCATTTCACGGCAACGGGACGTTCACGCTCACCGGCAACTGCCTTGCTTACTCCTTCACAGTCGCCACCAACTTCGCTTGGACCTCCGTTGGAGTCTTCGGCCCAGCACGCCCACATTCGACTTCGATAAATCTCATTGCCGATCTGGGTCCACTGTTCGGCGCCATCATACCTGGCGCGAGCCAGATTTCTTACGCCGGTCAAGTTGCCATCACCGATGAGGCCGTTGACGAACTCAAGCGCAGCAGGCTGTGGGTCAACTTTGTGACGGCTCAACACCCTCAAGGCGAGATTCGCGGGCAAATCCTACCGCTCGGGCCAGTCCACGACAGCCGCACCGATAGACGCTAGCCGGTTTTGCCCGAGTGCCAGTCGTTTCTTGCCATGCCCATCCCGTGGGCCACATCCTTGGACACCGGTGGGGCGCGAAATTTCGCGAACCGCTTGCCCGCCGCGCCGGTTGAAGAAAGCGTAGCAGCCGACGTAAGGAGGCTCA
>CAIWJG010000857.1 GCA_903912925.1 uncultured Verrucomicrobia subdivision 3 bacterium
AACACGCTAAAAGACGCTAAATGAGACACGGATTTCACGAATTGACCACGGATTCCGATCTGAAATCCGAATCAGTGATAATCAGTGAAATTCGTGTCTTTCTTTGCGTTCTTTGCGTTCTTTGCGGTTACTCAACTGCCGAATTTAGGTTTAACGCAGAGGCGTAGAGATTCGCAGAGAGTAATTTTTCTCTGCATCTCTGCGTTAAGCCCTGTTCCCAAATCCGAAATCCGTGATTTTGATTGTGTTCAGTGTCATTCAAATGCCCAGGCGCTAGTTGCCGGGCTGTCCGAGCCTCCGCCGGATCGTTTGAGGAGCCTGTCGGAGATCCATGATTGCAGCAACGATAATGCGCGAAGGCTGGGCTTCATAGAAAACCCCATAGGGGAACTCCCGCAGGAGTATCCGCCGGTATGGGCGAGCATACACTGGCGCTATCTCCGGATGCTGGCGTAGCAACGCAAGTGCCGCGTCCAGGTGGCGCATGAACACTTCCCCCCGCCCTTGCTGATAGTCTTCATACCGTTGAAAGGCGGCTTGGAGGTCGAGGTCGGCCTGTAAGAGAAGAATCAGACCGATCATGGCCGCGAACCCAGAATCCGCCCCTTGGCGGCCTCCCACGTCGTGAATTCATCTGGGTGCTGTCGGAAGTGCTCCATACGGCGGTCGAGTTCCGCGATAATCTCGCGCGATACGGGCACTTCAGAAGGATGCGCCTCAAGGTCGTTCCACAGTTCCGAGACGAAAATTAACTTCTCGGAAGCCGAGAGCTGCTGCACTTCTGGAAACTTCTCAAGAATCATGGCGCTACTATAGCCGCAGGTTGTCGTTTCGCAACCGCCGGTTTTGTCCTTCTGGCAATTCTCATTGTGGGCACCTGCGCATGGTTCGGAGTTTTGCCCGCTAAACAGGCTAAAAGACGCCAAAAGGAATTGGAGGTTTCATTTTCGTGTCTGGTTTAGCGTCATTTCGCGTGTTTAGCGGGCAACCCCAGGCCGAAATCCAAGGGCCGAAGACCGAAACCGGATGCCGAGGGCGTTTGGGCCTTCCTTCGGTTTTCGGTCTCCCATCAACCTAATTCTGCTTGCGTTTGCAGCCGGAACAAGTGTAAAACAAAGCCATGAGAAACAAATCGGTCAACGTCAGCAACGATACTGGTTTTCGCTGTGTGAAGGGGTTTTAGATTCTGCTCTTTTACTCTGAATGAAGACCAATCTGCCCATCCTCAGCCTTATTGCGGTCTGTCTGAGCGCCGCCCCTTACACCCTGGCCCAAGGCTCAGCGTTCACCTACCAAGGGAGGCTGTCGGATAATGGTGATCCGGCGAATGGCACCTACGACATCCAGTTCACCCTCAAAGATGCTGCGAGCGGTGGTAGTTCCATCGGCGTCCCGGCGTCCATAGCTCCACTCGCGGTAAGCAATGGTATCTTCACCGTGCAACTTAACTTTGGTAGTGTGGCTTTCACCGGAGCCCCCCGCTGGCTCGAAATCGGTGTTCGCACAAATGGCAGCGTGGTCACCTATACCACCTTGGAGCCGCGCCAAGCCTTGACGCCTGCGCCTTACGCCATCACCGCCGGAACCGTCCCGGATGGCTCAATCACTTCTGCGAAAATCGCCGCAGGCGCCATCACAAGCCAGCAAATCGGGCCAATTAGTGGGCTGAGTGCGGCGGACGGAAGCGCTACAAACGTTCTTTATGTCGACAAATCAGGTAACGTTACCAAATACCGTGGGACCTTGCAGGTTCTTAACGGTGAGTTCGATATGGCTAACACGAATATTGATGGTTCAGTGAGTTCCATCGCTTTTCGCCACACAGACAATGAAGTTACATGGCCGTTCCCAGAATCATTCACCGTTTTCCATTGGAAACCAACGGGGATCTTTTTTTACTCAAGATATTGGGATGACGGTGATCAGCCTCGTGAGGAGTTCTTTGGCACCTTGGTCGCGCCAATTGCCTTGTTTTCCGATAAAGTTGGCATTGGGACGACCACTCCAAGCGCGAAACTTGATGTCAGCGGTAGTATTCACGGAAACGGCAATACAGTCGCGAACGCCCAAGGCTGGTGGCTGAATTGGAATCGGAGCGGCAGCCAAGGCGAGGCGAACTTCATCAACCACCGCGGGCTTGGGGCAGGAGGCTTCACTTTTGATCAGACATCCAATGGCACAAACTTCACACGGTTGGTCACTATTGACAGCAGCGGGAGCCTGGGGGTCGGGAGATCCAGCCCATCGGCCAAGCTCGATGTGGCCGGTGCCGTCGCCATCAACGGCACCACGATCATTGATGTCACTGGGAAATGGGTCGGCAGTTCATCAGGTTTGATCGGGCCGCAAGGCCCCCAAGGCCCCAAAGGCGACACTGGCGCTACCGGTCCGCAAGGGGCCACTGGTGCCACAGGGGCGACGGGGCCCCAAGGGCCTGCTGGCCCCGCTGTGCCTACGTCTGCCGTATGCACAGACGACAGGTGGGATAGCTGCTCGCTCATATGCACCCGGGTGGTGGCTGCCGCCTTGGCTCCGTGCGTGGCAACTTCCGGCACAGGATCTTGTCAGAGTGGCTATGGCGTTTGTTGTGTTTGCGCACCTTGAGAAGCCTCCTATCCAAACCTGCTCAGGTGAAAGTTCTGCTGCTCTGCCAAGTCATAAGGGGCGCCTGCCTTATTTTCCTAGCCGCGGCATATACTCAACACGATGGATACGCAGAGACGGCGGCAACATCCGCCCCCGTGGGGAAGCATGTGCTACGCTTGAACCTCAACGAGTTTTCCATCTTGAATGTTTCCGAGATGGACGGCTTGTTGAAATATGGCGGTAGCGGGGAGTTCCGGTTGCAAATGGCGAAGCGGGGAGACGCGGTCGTCTGGACCGTCACGATTGACAACCCGCGCCTAATGGAACTCCTCGGCATCTTCGTGGGCGAGAAAACGATGAAGCTGGTTCAGAGTCTTGATCCCAACAACCTTGACGCGAACCAGAAGCTCGCCTTGGAAGCGGTCAAGTCGCTCACGCAAAAGCTGGAGGATGCCCAGAAGTATCCGGTTTGGGATTCCGTCAAGCTGGCGGGCACCGTGGCTCAGCAAGGCACGAACTGGGTGATCCAGACGGCCAGCGGGCCAATGCTCGTGGCCGGCACGAACGCGGGTGCCGTCAGCAGTTGGGCCGGGCGTGGCGTGGTGGCGGATGGTTTCGTGAAGGTGCCAGGGCAATTCGAGCTGGCCCGTGTCATCGAACAGCGCACAAACACGCTCGAACTTTTTGTAATGAGCCAGTGCCCGTTTGGCCAGCGCGCGGAGATGAAGCTCTACAATTTTCTTGAGAGCACGAATGTTGTTGATAAGCCGAAGCTGGAAATCCGCTACATATTCTACAAGCAGCAGAAGGACGGGAAGGACGTTTACTTCTCGCTTCACGGCGACGAAGAAATAACGGAGAATCTCGTCCAGATGGTCCTCCGCGATCATTATGCACCCCTGTTCGAGCACTATGTCCGTCAGCGTGCCGGCAGTGGCAACCTTCCCTGGCGGAAGCTCTTGGAGCGGGTTGGCCTGGACAAGTCATTCATAGACGAGATTGAGGCAAGAATTACATCACAGCGAGAAGCCCTGATCCAGGCCGAGTTCAACTACGTCACCGTCCAATACGGCATCTCTGACGGCAGTCCCTCCTACGTCTGGGAAAGCCAACGCGTGATGGACCTGACCAAGGTGAAGATGTTCAATGCAATGAAGGATTTCACCGGCGAAGCATGCAACAACTGATAAGAATTTGGTTTTTGGGCGCCGCGCAGGTACTCAGCGCTGCGCGGGTGAGGCCATTGAACAACTTGTACATCTCGGCAACCTCAAGGTCCAAGTCTTGAGCCGCTCGGATACGAACGTTGAACGATTCCGGGTCAGCCTTCCTCAATTCCTCAATTTTGGGAAGATTGAGCGAACCATTCGGCAGTAGGAAATCTTTGAACCCGTCGCCCTGCTTGGCCCAGAATGACTGAGCGGTGGCATCCTGCTGCGCCTTTATGGCCGCTCCGGACTCGTAAAGGGTCAGCTTCCTGGTTACTTCGGTCAATTCCTCGCGAGTCTTGGTGTTGGCCTTCTCGACTGCCTTGGTGGCTCGCATGTCCGCAATGGCGTCGTGGTAATCGTCATCCGACCAGTCAAACTGATAAGAATTTGGTTTTTGGGCGCCGCGCAGGTACTCAGCGCTGCGCGGGTGAGGGAGAATTGGTTTCCGGGCTCAACGAGCATGGCGCAACTTTAATAAATGCCACGCGTGCCGACAAGAGCCAAATTTCGTCTATTTTCAACCACTCTTGGCCAAGCAACCGGCCGGTTTCTCGTGTGCGGAGCCCAAAACGCGGAAAAGGGAGTGCGGAGCGGGGTAGCTTGGCTGCGGAGCGGGGGGCAAATGGCCGTTGCAAGCCATGCTCCGCCCGCTGTCAAGCATGCCTCAGGTTAGCGTTGCTCAATCGGTCAGCACGTTTTCGTAATCAGGGGTCGGATCCACATCGTCACACGGTTCGTAGGTATATGGACCCCGCACGCCCTGTGGAGGCGGTCTGGCCGGCGGGTCGTGCCAAGCGCCGAGGTGGCGCAGGATCTTCTCCACCACCCGGGGGTCGTCAATGACGGCAAGGACCCGCATCGGATTCTGGCAGACAGGGCAGCGAAGAGGATCAACGTGCCACACGCGCAGAATGAGGTCGCGCCAGCGCTTGGATGGGAGCTTGACCGGTGGCGGTGGGGAAACGCCCGGACGATGCGGAACCAGCTCCGACGGCAGGCCCCGGTGGCGGACGCCGCGCAAACCGTAGATTGGAATTCCAGTTGTGCGCATGACTGATTGTGCCTGGCGGTTGCTGGGTGTGCCAGGCGATGCAGGACCGACTTGGCACCTTTGGTGGTACCGATCTTCACTTTCCGGACAAGGGCCACGTGGCGG
>CAIWJG010000858.1 GCA_903912925.1 uncultured Verrucomicrobia subdivision 3 bacterium
ATGAAATGGCCCGCTCCCCAGCTCACGTTTCACGTTTCACGTTTCACGCCTCACGTTTCATCGTTTCAACTGCCGTTTTTGGGTTCAACCAACGGAACCCGCTTTTCCCAGGCACCCAATTGCGGATCGTGTTTAAGAATCTACTGACATGAGGAATTCGTTGCCAGGAACTCCCTTCTCAGAGCGGGACCAAGCCATGCAACCTACGCAATGGAAAAGTTGGGGTATGTCAGGAGGTCTGGACTTTAGCCTTTAGCCTTTCAGCTTTTGCCCCGTCGTGCCTTCTCTGTCGCCCCTCCGCCGGGATTCCGAATGCAGAACTTTTGTTCTGCCCCCCAGCAGAAATGGAGCCACCTAGTGAGCAAATACATTGCAAGCGCCGCCCGCACATACTAAAACAGAGCCGACAGGTGCGGCCGGAGGTCACCGCCCTGCAAAAGAAGAATAACGCGATGCGCGAGTCTCCTGTTCAGGTCAGGCAACAAGGTGATCAGCCGCCCTCCAAGGACGGATTCGACCACCGCCAGCGGCATATTTTCCGTTTCAAACGGCGTCCAGACGCTATATGTTTTGCTACGCCGTGAAACACACCGCAAAATATAGGGAGCCACCGCCCCGTGCCTACTCCGGCCACCCTTGAGCCCACTCGAAATGCAAAAGCCCGCTTCCGCCCAGAGCTTTCGCTTCTCCGGGCACGAAACCTTTCCCTGCCGCTATGCCTGGCTGCCAAAGGCAGCCCAGGCAGTCGCAGAGAAGGGAAACCACGACCTCCTCACGTCCGCCCGCGAAGACGACGCGATGGTCCAGCTAGGAGTCGGCAAGAACATGGTTAGGTCTATCCGATTCTGGGCAGAGGCGGCAGGCGTGCTGGAGGCCAGCGAGGCAGGCCACGCGCTAACAGTTTTTGGACTCCAATTGCTCGTCGGCAACCGTGGAGCCCCGCCACTGGACCCCTACCTGGAGGACATTCAGACCCTCTGGCTGATCCACTGGAAGCTAGCTACAAACCAAAAGGCGACAATCTTCGCTTGGGATTTTCTCCTAAACCAATTCCAAGAGCCGGAACTTTACGCATCTACGGTCCTCCGGGCCTTCCGCAGGGGCGTCACTCAACTCTCCGGCAAAGAAATCACCCCAGGCTCATTGGAACAATTGTACGAAGTTTTTCTCCACTCCTACGTTCCGACCCGGGGACAAAAGGGCGACGTGCGGGAGGACAACCTCGATTGCCCCCTCGTTGAACTCGGCCTTTTGCAGGCCAACGGCTTTACACAGTCCGCCCTTCACCCAGGGCGCCTTGAACCAAAGTACGTCTTTCGGCGAGAAGAAAAGCCCGAGATCAGCCATGCACTCTTCGCCTATTGCCTGGACGAGTTTTGGAATTCTCGGTTTTCGAAGGAGCAATCCGTTCCCCTGCACACCATCGTCAGCGGACATGGAAGTCCCGGCCAGGTCTTCAAGATCCCCGAAGCCGACATTAGGACCCGCCTGCTAGGTCTGGACCGCCAAACCAACGGCTTTCTCCGCTTCGAAGAATCCGCCGTTATTCCACGCGTTGTGCGCCAATCTGACCCCCAACTCGCGATGCCATTAGATCAGGTTTATCATCAGGAAACTGCCTATGCGTGAGCGAGAAATTTCCTCCCTCCATCGGTATTCCAATCGGTTCCTCCGCTCAACCGACCTGGTCAGGGACTTTGACGATCCCAATGGCCTCCAAGGCTATTGGCTCACGGATTTCGGTCGCACATGTCTCACACAGATGGCGGCTGGCTTCCAGCCACAATCTAGCCGTCGCGCTTGGCGCCTCACAGGGGACTTCGGCTCTGGAAAGTCATCTTTCGCCCTCCTCTTGGCCAACACCGTCTCGGACGCTGAACACCGCCTCCCCAAAGGCCTGCACCAGCACGTCACCGCTGAGCTGCCAGATGCAAAAAACTTCAGGTACGTGCCAGTGCTTGTAATGGGCAATCGTGAACCCATTGTCCCGGCCATCCTCCGCTCGTTGCGCGCCGTTCTGGCGGACCAGTTTTCCCGTGGCTCAAAATCGTCGCTGTTGCTGGACATCGAACTTGCTTTATCAGGGAAGCGCCCTCTTACCGATCAAGAAGCCTTGGACATCCTTGACCGGTCCAGCGCCAAACTCATCGACAGCGGCAAGGGAAGCGGTTTGCTGTTGATCCTCGATGAAGTCGGAAAGTTCTTGGAATTCGCCGCCGCTAACCCGGCGCAGCAGGACGTTTATTTCCTGCAAAGGCTCGCCGAAATGGCCGCCCGCAGCGGCAAACACCCCGTTATGGTTGTTTGCCTGCTCCACCAGGGTTTCAACGCCTACGCCGAGCACCTCGGCCACGCCACCCAGCGCGAGTGGGAGAAGATTGCCGGACGGTTCGAAGAAATTCTATTTCAGCAGCCTCTCGATCAAATTGCCCTGCTGGTCTCATCCGCTCTGGGCATCGACCCCCAAAAGGTTCCCGCGCCGATAAAGAGCCAAGCGGAGGATTCACTCGCCCAAGCCATCGCCTTCGGCTGGTTCGGCACGTCCGCCAGCCGCGAAACGCTCAGGCGCCTGCACCACCGCCTATTCCCGCTCGACCCAATGCTCCTCCCGGTGCTTGTGCGAATGTTTCACCGCTTCGCGCAAAACGAGCGCTCGCTCTTCAATTTCCTGTACTCGCACGAGCCCTTTGGTCTGCGCGCATTCTCGAACTCTCCGCTCACAGAAGAGACAGAACCATACCGGCTGGCTGATTTCTTCGACTACATGCGCACGAACTTCGGCCACCGCCTGGGGGCGGTAAGCTATCGCGCGCATTGGAATGTGATCGAATCGGTCCTGGAGGCATTCACCCCAGATGACCCGCAGGAACTCCGCGTTCTCAAAACAGTCGGCGTTCTCAACCTTCTGAGCGCCGAAGATCTCCTCCCGACCCAGGAGGTCATTTGCTGGGCAGTCGCCGGACCGTCCCCGGCCAAGCGCCAGCGTGTGGCAACGATCCTGAAGAAGCTCCAACACGAGCGCGTGCTTCATTTCCGCGGAGAGACACGGGGATACTCCGTCTGGCCCTATACGAGCGTTGATATCGAGTCGAGGCTGGACGAAGCGAAACGGGCACTCCCCGCGGTCTCAAGGGTAGCCGAAGCCATAATGAACCAGCTCGACAGCCGCCCTATAGTCGCACGTGCCCACTACATCCGAACCGGAAACCTCCGCTACTTCGAAGTCATTTACTGCAGTCCTAATGAGCTTGAGGAAAAAGCAAAGGCATACGCCACGGCAGCGGATGGTGTCATTTTCGTCCCGCTCTGCGAGACCGGGGCCGAAGCTACTGCATTGCCGGATTCAGTGCGGCGACTCGAAGATCGTACCGACTTAATCCAACTCGTCGCGATACCCCGTCCCCTGAGCCACTTGGGGCAGGCTGCGCTGGACTCGCAGCACTGGGAGTGGGTCCAAGAGAACACCCCTGCACTTAACAGCGACCGCTTTGCCCGAGAAGAGGTCCAAGTTTATCGTCAGGAAGCAAGAAACCGACTCCAATCCCAAATCCAGGCGTTTATTGGCCTGAACCGTATCACCGGCCGCTCCCTATTAACCTGGTACTTCCGTGGAGAAACACGCAATTTCCACTCGGGCCGCCAGGTGGTGAGCTGGTTATCCGAGCTTTGCGACCAGACATTTAAGAAAGCACCCCGGATCAAGAACGAGCTGGTCAACCGGAATAGCCTTAGCTCCGCTGCAAAAGCTGCCCGGATGCGGCTGATCGACCTGATGTTCCAGAATCAGGACAAGTTGGACCTGGGTATGCCAAAGGACCGAAAACCCCCGGAGAAATCCATGTACTTCTCCGTCCTGCGCGATGCAGGATTGCATCAACAAAGCAACGGACGCTGGAGCATCACCTATCCTCCGGCCAACCACCCATCCAAGGTCTGGCCGGCTCTCGATAAAATCCGCGACACCATCTCCAGTCAGCCCGATACGCGGATCTCTATCCAGTCCCTCATGAAAACCCTACGCCAGCCGCCCTACGGACTGCGCGAAGGCCTATTCCCGATTCTGTTGGCGGTGGTGGCCATTGCTGATGAGCAGGAAGTCGCATTTTACGAAAATGGAACCTTCCTCAGAGAAGTCGGCAGGGATGCTTTCCTCCGCATGACGAGGGCACCTCAAAACTTTGACATCCAGTATTGCAAGATCGAGGGCGTCCGCTCGGAGCTTTTCAAGCGTTTGGGGGAACTGCTTGAGCTTCCTAAGGCCGCGGCCAAAGAACTCGAACTACTCGATGTGGTTCGCAAGCTCTGTCAATTTGTCGCCCAGCTACCGGAGTACACCCGCAACACTAAACGGCTAACCGCATCGGCACGAGGCGTGCGCGACATCATTCTCGATGCGCGCGAACCCGTCCGCATGGTGTTTCACGATTTACCAGCCGCATGCGGGTCCCAGAAATTCGAGATTGCCCGATCCGCCTCTGTGACAGAAGCGCAACACTTCGTGCAGAAGCTCAAAGAAGCTCTGGACGAACTGCGAGACGTTCACCTCAGCCTACACCGGCGGCTGGACACGAGCTTGAGCAAAGAGTTCGGCTATGCCGACCAGCCAGCCAACCAATACCGTAAGAAACTCGCCCAGCGCGCCGAGCGCTTGCTCGTCCAAATAACCGAACCGAAGCTGAAAGCGTTTGCCTTTCGCCTCCTCGACACAGTGCCGCCCAACGGAGACTGGCTTGAATCCATGGGCAGCGTCCTGGCGCTTCGCCCGCCTGCCAAATGGAGAGACGAGGACGAAGACACTTGCGACCGCGAGCTTGCAAACATGGCCGGGCGCTTCAAACGTGCTGAGAGCGCCGCGTTCGCAACCGGGGCCACGAGCGATCAAGCCAGCGCCATCCGGGTTGCCGTAACACGTGCCGATGGAACAGAGCGACAGGAAGTCATACATTTTGCTGCGGAGGACCAAGCGCTAATAAGCGAACTACAAGATCAATTTGCAGCAATTATATCTAGGAATAAGCGCCTCGGGGTCGCAGCGGCTTCCCAAGCGCTCTGGTCCATTTTGAAAGCCAACGAAACACCATGACCGAACGACCCCGACATATTTTGAGCCTCTCCGGCGGGAAGGACAGCACAGCGCTCGCCATATTCATGCGGGGCCGCGTCCCTGAGATGGAGTACGTATTCTGCGATACCAACAAGGAGCTCCCGGAAACCTACGACTACCTCAACCAGGTCGAAGCGTACTTGGGTAAGAAAATCATTCGCATTGAGGCCGTTCGCGGATTCGACCATTGGCTCACCCTTTTTCAGGGATACCTGCCTTCCGTGCAGGCCCGATGGTGTACCACGTTCCTGAAACTTAAACCGTTCGAAACCTACGTGGGTGACAACCCCGTCATTAACTACGTAGGCATACGGGCCGACGAAGACCGCGACGCCCGCATCAGCCACAAACCGAACATCCAAGTGGTTTATCCCTTCAAAGAAGCGGGCATCGATTACGCCGGTGTTCAGAAGATCCTCGCCGAAAGCGGCATTGGCTTCCCCCCTTACACCAAGTGGGGACGTTCCCGGTCCGGCTGCTACTTCTGCTTTTTCCAAAAGTCCATTGAATGGGTCAGGCTCCTGGAGACACACCCACACCTCTTCGATCTTGCACAGGAGTATGAAGACAAGAGCCAGGATATTAAGGGCGGACACTTTCAGTGGAATGACGACATGCCACTCCGAGAGCTGCGAAACCCTGAGAGTGTCGAAAAGATCAAACAACGTTACGAGGAGCATAAGAACCGACGCTGGGAGACACGCCCCAACAAAAAACTCGTCGAGACCCTCACGGATTTAGAAGACGCGGAGGACGATACACGTGCCTGCACCATTTGCCACCTGTAAGGAGGCGCTATGAAGGATAACACCATCCACGACGTTCCGTTAACAGACATAGACATCAGCGGCCTGAACGTTCGTCATCAAGACATTCTTACAGACATCGACGAACTGAAGGCCAGCATCAAGAAATACGGCCTACTGCAGCCAGTCGTGCTCCTGGGGGAGTTTGGCAAGCCAAAGTACAAGCTAATTTCCGGGCAGCGCCGCTACGTTGCCCACGTGCAGCTGGGCTTGCCCGCGGTACGCGCCATTTTTGAACAAGGCCTTGATGACACTCAGGTCATAATTCATTCCCTCGTGGAGAACATGCAGAGGCTGGATCTCGACTACATCGACACCGCAAAAGCCATTACCTGCCTTTACAAGACATACGGAAATGATGAACGGAAAGTCGCAGAAGAGACAGGCCTCTCCTTGAGAAAAGTCAGAGACTTCATTTCTGTCGATGCCATGGCGACAGACCGCATGAAACAACTGCTCACAGAAGGCAAAGTGACCCCTGCTGACGTAAAACGAGCCATCAGAGCCTCTGCCGGGAATCAGCCCAAAGCCGAAGAACTCCTGCACTTGATCGCCAGCAAGTTCAGGCTGAGCAGCAGTCAAAAGAAACGGTTGGTTTATTACGGTGAGCAGAATCCCAACGACACGGCCGTGGCAATTATCGAGAAAGCTTCCGCACCCCACGTCGAAGAAACAGTGGTCGTGCCTCTACCGGACGATATTAAGAAGGCCGTAATGCTCGCCATGGGCGAAATGGAACTGGAAGTAGAAGAGTTCGTTCAGCGAGCCCTGAGGGATTGGCTGCATGAAAAAGGGTTTCTCAACAAGCAATGAAGCCAACTCCGCAGGAATGTGACAACGCCCTTGCAGCCCTCTTGTCCAGCACAAAGCGGAGGAGCCGCCCTCTGGACCTCGTCGAGACCGCCAAGGAACTCAGGACTGCGATCGACTGCTTCGGCACCGTCGAAACCGTCGCTGACAGAATCGGACTCAGCACGAGCATGTTAAGGCGCTTTCAATATGTGGAACGCCTCTCGGGTGCGCTACAAACTCTTGTAAAGACCCGCAAAATCGACTCCATTGACGCCGTAGCAGAGCTTTCTTCGCTCACACAAGCCGACCAAACCAGGCTCGCCCAGGTGCTCGCAAGCGAGGCCTTCGCCACCGAAGATATAAGAGGGTTCGTACGATTCTTCAACAAGCACCCGGAGATGCCATTCGATGAAGTAGTATCTCGAGTTCGTGCCGGCAAGACGCGGCGCCTTTACATTTTCGAGTTCGTCGCACGCGAACAGATGCGCGACCCCGGAACAGTAGCCAGTAACTTGTTGAGGATCCTCAGCCCCGAGGATTTCCACTCCGTAGATGTAAGCAACGTGGTTGGGCGTCTGAAGGTCTCAAAATCTGGAAAGCAGCGCATCACTTTAGAGGCAAAGAAGCGAAAATTGTCAGTGACCAATTTTGTGCAACAGCTTTGCGAAGGATTGCAAACATGAGCACAGAGGGCCAACCGCCTACGATACTTGAGTCGGCACCTCCAGCTACTGCCAAGGCAGAACCCGCTGGCCCGGGTTTCAGATACGGGCTCTGGCTTGCTAACCTCAGATCTATCCAAGAGGAATTTTACGCTTATAGAGACTACGCCCCTGTGGGCCCGGAAGCGACGCGCGGCTCCGGTCAGATTTTGCCCTTCGTCCGAGGTCTCTACCTCTCAGCCAAGATCATTTACTTCATACGAGAAGTTCTACACGCCAAGGACCTAAACGTAAATTGGGGACACATCATTCACGAAACCCAAATTTATTGCTCGCCCGAGTGCGACATCATCATCCACAAACACAAGTCCGCTCGCGTATGGAACGGGGACGTTCTGGACTTTCACTTTGTCGATACCAAACACGTGGTCGCCGTGGTCAGTTGCAAATCAGAGGTCAACTCTATCGATGATGAATACTACAAGAAGATGACGGCTTTTGGTATCACTAGGGTCGGGCTCATTGGTGAAGTTGCCAGCCGCACCAATTTCGATAATCTAAGGTCAAAGGCCCAAGCAGCCGGCTACGCTGACTTTTGGTGCCTGGCCTTACAAGACGCTTTAGGACGCGCGCACAACGAGCCCTCGCTCGTACAATTCATTCAGTTTCTCGAAGCTCTATGATCGCTAAGGATTGGCTGCTCTTCCTTCGTCAGTATGCTCCCGTTCCCCGCAACGACAACATGTATGACGAGACGATTCAGCGCTCGGCGCAACGTGCCGGCGTAGAGCCAATCCTGTTCGAACACCCAGCACAAACCCACGTCATCTCCTGCTTCAACCAAGACAGCGCAGACCCGGTGTCCGTCATCCTCACCGGCACAGCCGGGGACGGAAAGACTCACCTCTGCCGCCAAGTCTGGATTGCCCTCCGCGGAGACCCCGCGCTTTGGGGCTCAGATAACCCTTACCTCAGCCTCAAATACCACTACCCGAAGGATCGCACAACCTGGCCAGAAACACAGGACCCAAACTTGTACCGCGAGGTTACAATACACTTCATCCGGGACCTCAGCGGGTGGGCTCCCCAGCAAGGCTCGGCCTGGGACCAGAACAAGCTGGACCTGCTACTCAGGCTCTGCCGAGCCATATTCGATCCAGCCTCCGACGAGGTGTTCCTAATAGCAGCAAACGACGGACAGCTTATCGAATGCTGGCGGCGTTTGCCGGACGCGGAACCCGTCGTTAAGGCACGCAGCCTCTTGGAGAAGCTGCTGGTCGAGGACCACCAAACCGAGAAGGGGACTCGACTCAAGATGTTCAACCTTTCGCGCTGGGATTCAGCCGAGATTTTTGACCGAGCATACTCCGCCCTACTAGAGCACCCTGGTTGGGCAACCTGTACCCAGGAGGTCCCCGGTGAAACTCAAGTGTTCGGTCCAAAATGCCCCATTCGGAGGAACTATGAGCTCCTACAGACCCCTCTGGTCCACTCTCGCTTGCGCTCCCTCATCCAACTTTGCGATTACAATGGCCTCCATCTGCCCATTCGCCAGCTGCTCTTGCTCCTCAGCAATGCCATTCTCGGCCATCCAGACTGCAATGATCACTTGATGCGGCCAAGCGACGTCCCAAAACTCATTCGTTCTGGAACACTGTCTAAGGCCAGTCTCTTTAATAATATTCTGGGCGGAAACCTCTCGGATACCCGCCGTCAGTCCATCACCATTTTCGACTACTTCGACCGCTTCCAGCTCGGTTACGAAACCTCCAACAAAGTGGATAACATTTTAATCTTTGGCGAAGGAGACCCTCACTTTGGCGAGTTGTTTAACAGCCTGGTCCGCAGCGATCCGCTCTACGGAGCAGACGAAGCTTTCTTCGCCGCACGCGACGCCTACATTGCAGGAGGAGAGGACGATGAGAAAGAGTCAAAGGAATTCCTCAACATGCTAGTTGCACAAAGGCGCGGTTTATTCTTTAGAATCCCGGACGAACTCGCAGAGACACTCGGTCTCTGGGAACTGAGCGTATTTCGTTTTGCTGGTGAGTACCTCTCTCAGGTCATCAAAATCCTCCGCGACGGACAATGCGTGAAACGCCCAATTCTAAGCCGGCTGGTTAAAGGGTTGAACCGGATTTTCACCGGGATGCTTATTAACTCCGAACGCGAGATCCTCCTCGCCACCAGCGGCAACTATTCCCAAGCCAAGATCAGCCGCCTTCTCGTGGACCGCGTCTCGGTCGAGCCCCGCCACGGGGAACGCGTCGCCTTGAGCCTCAGCAACTCAGGCAGAGCAACGCTGACCGTCCACCTGTCGGACACCATCGAGGAGAATCTCGAACTCAACCTCGTGCGGTACGAGTTTCTCTCTCGCATTGCCACCGAGGGGGCCCTGCCAGCCAGCTTCTCGAAGGAGTGCTACGAGGACCTGCTCGCTTTCAAAACCCGCTTGCTCTCGGCTCACAAGACGCGCCGTGACACCGATGGCGCCTCTGAAGGCCTCGGCTTGCGCATCCTAAACGTGACCAGTCAAGGACTCCCTGAGGACAGGTTCGTGGAGGTGATAACGTGACCTATCTGTCTCAGAGGCTCAACCCGTTGGAAAATGTCGATTCCTCGATGTGGATCGATGAGGCCATCTGGGGCCACATGCTCTATGACGAACAAACGCCGTGGCTCATCTACCTTGAGTTCCTCAATGTTTTATTCGACCACCACTCCCGCGGGATAGCATTCACGGAACCACAGGGCTTCAACAAGCTGAAGTACTGGGCCGCTTGGCGGCTCGAACTCCGCAACATCCTGTACAATAGCCCGCGCCTCTTTCAGATCAGGGTCGGCACCACAAATGACCAAGCCCGCTGGCGCGAGTGGCACAAGTCCATGTCCCGAGCCGGTGGGATCGACCAGCCGGACTTTTCATACCTTCAACCCAGATTCCACAGCTTCGATGACTTCGCGGATGTTGTGGAACTTCTGCGCTCCACAGGAATTGAAGCCACTACCAACAAGCGGTGGACCTCAAAGTACGTTTTCCCATACGGCAAAGACTGCGTCTTCGAGGACCTCGACCAAAACGCTCGCACCAACGACAGGCACTTTTTCAGGCGGTCCGGCGAACTCCTGTATCTCATGCTATGCCGAAGTTCCCTCAAAGAGGAGCTGCTTTCCCTCCTCGTGCCAGCACTTCAGGACGAGTCAGCCCCGTGGAATAAGCTGGTAAGGCTGCTTCAGCCGGAAACCGCGAACCCCAAAGGTGCCGAGCGCGCAAATGCGTTCCTACCATATCCATTCCACCCGACATACGATGCTCTGGCTCAAGACTGGATAGCCATCCTGAAACTTCACATGCCAGGCTACGACGCGCTTCCCCACCTGGTCAACCTGGCCGCATTCCACCTGGTTCAGTATCAACTGCGCGTTGCTCGCGATGTCGCCGGGGTGCCAACACCGTTCAGAATCGTATGCGAGCTGGTCGCACCCAAGAAGACCCTGGTCAGGGAAGTGTCTTGGGACCTTTACCAGGAAAACAATCTACTCTCCACCCAGGCCATCACGGCTTACATCGACGCTGTTGAGCAATCCGACGAGTGGCAATACGCCAAGACCCAGCCAGGTGCTTTCGTCCGCTGCCGTAACATTCTGCGCACTAAGGTTCTTTGGGGCGACGACTACGAGGCTGCGTCCAATCCCGAAGACCTGATCAATACCCTGCGTTTCGCGGCCAAACAACGTCACAAGCAGCACGGCGCAGAGATCCACCGAAACTACGGGCGTGAGATCGGCTTGGTATCAAAAAGGGGTACGCTCAAACTACGGTACGCTCCCAACGACGACCTCCTGAAATCATTACTCCTCGCCAACCTCCCAGTGCGGATGGAGCTGCACCAGTTCCTCGCTTTGCTCTGGGACCGCTACGCCCTCATCTTCGGGGACCGAGAAGCCGAAGTCGTTCTGCCTAAAGCCGAGTTCGACAAGAAGTCTTTCCAGGCAAACGCCCGCCGGCTTGAATATCGCCTCGCCAGCCTTGGTCTCCTCAAGCGGCTCTCTGACGGGTGTGCTTACGTTCTGAACCCCTACGCCCGCAAGGACAAATGACAACCCTCGAACTCCTCGGCAAAGTCGCAGCCCAGTACTTGAGAGACCACATCTCGCAAGAAGAGTCTTCCGGCACTGCACGCTATCTCTTGGACTGCTTGACCGCAGAACAGACTGCCGCTATTGCTAAAGCCATACTTGCGGAACCAGCCCTGCTGCCCCTGGTGGAGATCAAGCTCCCCAAGAACTTCGTCGGTGAATTTGGACTGCCAGCCGACATTCTAACAACCGAACGCACAACGTACTTTCGTAATGCCGCCTGCCTCAAGTCAGCCCTGCTCGTCGCGAATACTGGAGACGATGAAGAGCAGTCCCTCAAAGAGCTGGTCCCGGTCGGTGCCCCCCAGCTCCTCGCCCACCCGGATCTCTGGGTGGAGGCCGCCGCCACCGGCCTGCCGATCACAGAAGACCACAAGACATGGTGGAAGCAATCGCTCAAAGGCCTCATAGAGGCCCGCCCCGTCTCGCTCGAACGCTTTAGTGACTATGTGTCCGCGGCCCGGTCAGCCGTTCTCGACCAGGGCCAGCCCATGCGCTGCGCCCTCGGTCACGCGCTACCAGCGCTCCACCTGCCGCGCGACACGAACTTCTTCAATGCGCTAAACGACACAACCTCAAGATACTCCTCCAGATGGAAGAATCTTTTCTTAACCGCATTTAAGAAGCGAGCCTGCTACTTGGTAAAACAAACCCCCAGCCAAGCCCTTCTGGACGAGGAAACCCTCAGAAACGTGTTCGAAAGAGTTCGCGAGAGCATTCCGGTTGACTGCCACGCCACCGCGGAACGCTTTATCAGCTCACCCAGCGGCTGGAATGACGGAGCGGCAGAAGTTGCCCGCTGCGAATGGGAAGCGGTAAAGCCCCTCTTCGATGGTCTTAGGCGCGAGGTCTTCAACCTGGGTAGAGCCACGCTGGATTTCTACGAAGAGCGCGACCCTGAGCTGCTATCCGAATCGGACCGCGATTACCTGACTCGACTTATCGCCAGAAGAACCACTGAGGCGGACGATGAGGATGAAGCGTTCTATCGGGACCACCGACTTGACCTGAAGGAAACGCCTCCTCTAAAGGCAAGATGGGACCGCTTTATCTACGGCGCCCCTGTAGAGGCAGAGGATTTCATTTCCGGGCTGGCACAATGCCTTCAGGCGCTCTTCGACCAGGACCAGCAGAGTTCAAAACGCAAGTTGACCGTTTCAGCGGAAAAACGCGTCCCTAAGGACTTGAAAGATCTGAACCGCGATGCCGGACTCTTCTTTGCCTTTCGCTACCGAGGCTTCAAGGAACTTCTCGGCCGCTCCGTGACCTGGGAGCTCGGCAAGCTTTTAGATTTCCCACAACTCGACGAGCTTTGGCGCTCCGCAGCCAAGCCACACTGGAACCGATCCGTCGCGAAATCCGCTCTACAAGTAAAATTCTTTCTCGACCTAGAGGTAACACTCTCAAATGGCCAGACTGAATCCTACTCCAAGCAACTCGTTTGGAAGTTCAACGCCGACGCCATTTCATCAGAACTTTACCACGACTGGGGCAGACTCCTCGACCATCCTCTCGTCTCCTGTCGTGCTAACCGCGAGCTCGTGGGCGGCAAGGGCCGCTTCCAGTCGATTGACCTCAAGAATGTTCGCACCCTCCTGCCCACCTACGACAAGGACCGCGGCTCTCTGGTCGCGGTCTACCGCAAGGAGAACGATATCCCAGCGTCATGGCAGAGGGGACTAGACTCTGCCGTGGCAGAGAGTAGGATCGACCAAGAAACGGCCAGCCACCTCGCCGGCTTGTTCCGGGCGTTCACCACCTCATACACCAGTGCCATAAAGCAGTTCTGGGGTGAGGGCCTTACGTCCCAAGCAATCACGGAGCAACTGAAGGCATATAGCAGCCTGCTGGAGGCAATTTGTCAGGGTGCAAAAGGGGACAGAAACCGAGAAACCCTGCTTAAACCCGTGCTCGCAATCGGCTGCGTTCCAGTGGAGGGAGGCGCCGTCGCATCCATTATCGCCCCATGGCATCCATTGAGGATGGCCGCGATGGCCAACAAAGCCCTCCAGGTCGCGGGCCTCATTCGGCATCTGGCTTCAGCGGAAAGCATCTTCTTCGGCGATACAAAACTCTTCTTTGAAGAACTAAAGGCCGAACTCGATCACCCTTATTATCCCGAACTGGTTGCTGGCTGGCGCGAAACCAAACCCGAACTTCTCGCTCTCGCCGATCACCATCTCGACTATTCATTGCACGAGCCCCCAACGGCAGATGATGACCTCTACGCCGATACGAACGAAAACCCGGCCGAGTGCGCCCTCAAAATCATCGAGATACTCAGACGGTTCCTGGCCCTCCACCCCCACGAGCAGGCCAACCTCTCGGTAGTGCTCTACAACTGCGACTCAGCCCGCCTGCCCCAGGCCATTGTCGAGAAAATCCAAGAGATTCACGAAGAGGAAGAGGATATGCGCTGCCAGGTCATCCTCCGCCATCGGGACGGAGGCAAACTTCGCGACCTTTACGAGCGAATTATCGAGAGCTCTGACTCCAATCCGGATTCTTTCGTTGCAAGTGAAGCCACTCGGGATTTCATGGCGCGTCTCCGGATTGGCATCATGGCAGACGAAGCCCCTCCTCCCGAAGACGGCGATGGTCCGCCGACCGATGTCGTTTTCCTGCAAGACGTCATCGCCCGGCACGCGCAACTGGAATGGTACCCGGAGGACGCGACGCCAGTGCCGTGGGAGGAGTGGGTACCTCCGCGCTGGTCTCGCCGCCGGCCAGCAGCCTCCGACGACATGAAGTCCATCGTCTACCTCACTTGTCCGGTAGCCTCGGCCGAAGGTTGGAACTACATTACAGCCGTGACCTCATTCTTTAGAGGTGACTGGGACGGCAACGCAACCCGTCGGCTTCTGCCAGCCCGCCAACTTAATTTTAACGACCCCACCACCGCCCAGATTTTCAAAGAAGTGCATAATCTCGGCAACTGGGTCGTCAATTACGACGAACTCCTCGACCGCCGCCAGCTCGTCAACCAGCATGTAAAGGTAATCCGCTACACGCAAACTGATACGCAAGGGAGGAACATGCTGATATCCTCCAACAGCTCCACAACGCTTTTGTACAAGATGGTCCGGCAACGTTTGAACGACCTTACCTTGGGACTACAGGATGAACAGGTTGCCGCCCTGGCAAGACGCTTCATCGACGAAGCCAACCTCGTCTCGGGCGACCTAGTGCTGAGGGCTGCCAAACGTGGCCGAAATGCAAGCGAACTCATGGGCGTAGTACTCAGTCGGTATCTCATTCTGCGAGAGCTTACCGGCCCGCGCTTCTTCGGCTGGTACTTTCTGGACGACTACGCCGACTGGCTTGGCCAGAAGGAACAGCAGATCGCGGATATTCTCGCCCTCTCCCCAGAGGTCGATGAAAGTGGCAATAAGCGCCTGGCCGTCGTCATCTCTGAGTCGAAATACATCGACTATGGGAGCCTGTCCACCAAGCGCAAGGAATCCCAAAAGCAGCTAAGACAAACAATCGACCGCATTGCCAAGGCCGTCTTCGGGGACCCGGGACGCCTTGACCGCGATATCTGGCTCAGTCGCTTTTCCGATCTCGTTCTCAACGGAATCCATTTTCCCGCGAACGCCCAACTTGATCTTTCAGCATGGCGCAGAGCCATCCGCGAGGGCACTTGCCTGATTTACCTCCGCGGTTATTCACATGTGTTCGTTTCTGGTCCCACCGATTGCCCTGATTGTTCAGATACAGTCCAAGTCGCAGATTGCGATGTGGCATTCCAGGAAGTCTTCTCCCGAGCTAGGCTGCGGGAGCTGGTGCTGCACTACTTCAACAACTCAGACCCAGTTCCAGTGCGCCGCGCCTCGGCCACGATGGACATCTGGGCGGAGAGAGAATACAAGTCTCCATCGGATCGCATAACAACCCTCGTGCCTGTCGCCTCGAAATCCCAGCGCCAGAGGAGCGCCAAAGCTGAAGTGGACGCCAGAGCCGATAATGCAGTGCCCCCATCGGAAATCGCAGTGCAGACACCACCACAGCCTCCCGATCCCCAGCCAGACAACACCGCCCCGAACGGCCCTCCTCAGGCCGCGCCAGTTTCGAAGCCGCTCGCGTTGGCAGCTATCATCTCATCCCCTGGTCACCATCCCACCGGCGCGGACGGAGACCAAGAAAGCCATTGGCTCAAGCAAATCGAGAACCAGACGAAGGGGGCTCTCCAACAGTTCCAACTTCAATCCCGGCTAGTCTCCTCTACCCTGACCCCAAACGCCGCCATTCTTAAGTTTCAGGGGAGCTCCAACCTGACCGTGGAGCAGGTCAGCAAGAAGCGAACCGAATTCCTCTCAACCCATAGCATCAACCTGATTTCCGTCAGAGCCGAACCAGGTCTTGTCGCGCTATCAGTCGCTAGGCCCAACCGCCGCGTGCTTACCCTCAAGGAGGTATGGAAGAGATGGGACCTCCAGTCCGATGCGGGCAACCAAGACCTTCTCATAGGAGTGAAGGAGGACGATGGCACGCTGCTTTTTTACTCTCCGCGTAATAATGCACCGCACGCTCTCATCGCCGGATCAACCGGCAGCGGCAAATCCGTCCTCATGCAGAACATCATTTTGGCCATTGCGGCCACCAACACGCCCGATCAGGCGAAAATCCTTTTGATAGATCCCAAACTCGGCGTTGACTACTTCGCTTTCGAGAACCTTCCCCACCTTCAGCAGGGACTTATTACTGAACAGCAGGCTGCGATCCTGGCCCTAAGCCAACTGGTAGAAGAAATGAATCGTCGCTACCAGCTTCTGCGGCAAAACCGAGTCAACAACATCTTCGACCTTCTTAAGAAGCCAGATGCCACAGAAAAGCCCCCAATCCTCTGGGTAATCCACGACGAGTTTGCCGAGTGGATGCTCACCGAGGACTATAGCGAAGGTGTCGAGGACATCGTCGCTCGGCTGGGCGTTAAGGCAAGAGCCGCTGGGATATTCCTGCTCTTCGCAGCCCAGCGGCCAGATGTGAACGTCATGCCAATGCAGTTGCGCGCCAACTTGGGCAACCGTCTTGTGCTTCGCGTCGACAGCGAAGGCACGTCGGAAATAGCGCTCGGCTCGAAGGGCGCGGAGCGCCTCCTCGGGAAGGGTCACCTTTGCGCTAAGTTAGAAGGCGAAGCAGACCTCATTTACGCCCAAGTCCCCTACGTCGCCCCAGCAGACATTGAGGCCCTCACCCAAGGCTTTGCCGACCCCCAGCCCGTTGAGTAGCACTTGCTCCGGCCGGACCCTAGTCCGCCACGCGCCGCCTGCCAATCCTGATACCAACACGCCTCTTGGCCTCCAGGATCTTTCGCGTCTGCACCGTAGCAGCCTGGGCAAAAGGCCCGTGCTCAAACGCAATCTTGTAAACAATCTCGATCGCCTCTTCCGAGCGCTCCAGCAGTCTGCTCAGCCAGCGGATGTTTTCAGTCGTTGGGGCGAGGCTCAAAATAACCTCAAGCTCACCATCTTTATACGGCTTGTTTGTTCGACCTGGCATAACGGAGTTTCTGGTTTCAGTTACCGATGCTCATCACCCTGGGCTCGCACGGCCCCCCGTCGCCTGTCGCCGCGGGTTCAGGTTTTCATTCAATCCCTTGTTCGCCAGGAGCGCAAGAAAATCAGCTTTACGCGGCCCCATTCCAACAGCCTGCGGGTCAAACCCCAGCTTCCGCAACTTCACCCCAAATCTCTCCATCTCCCCGCGGCCCGGATGCTCCGGGGCCACGAATCGCTCCTTGAAGTATAGAAGCTGCCCGTCCCCTGAATGGTCGAACGCCTCTACCCACCGCGTCCGCAAGTTCACCTTAATCCGGTGCTGCAGCTCCGGCAGCGCCTTGCCCTCGAAATCATCATAAAGGAGGAAAGTTACTTTGCCCGACGATTTGTGAATCTTGACGATGTCGGCCTGTGCCACGTCACCGAAGAGGGCGGTGGCGCACCCAACATACGCCCGCAGCACGCCGGGCAGAAGAACAACGACGCTTCGATGCACATAAAGCGCTTGCTCATCCTGCCAACCAAGCTTTAAGCCTTCACACGCCAGCTCGATCTCTCCAGGGTCACCCGCCGCATAGAGCAGCTCCAGGCCCTTACCCAAAGCCTGCTGGAAGTTCCCAAAGAATTCTCTTACGTCCAGACGCAGCCCTGGCGACAGATGCCCAAATGGCACTTTCCTCCTCAGGTTCGCCAGGCCTAGGTACACCAACAAATCATTCCGACGCGCCTCCGCCGCACGCTTGATTGCGTCGGTGCCGCCCTTCCGCTCCAGCAAGGCCATGCCCCTCTTAGCCGATCCCACAGCCTCGACAAGCTCGCTGTGCCTTACGAACTCCTCCGGCGCCGGCATTCGGCCGAGTTCAAGCGCGCACTTCCAAAACCCCTCCAGCAAATCCTTGTGCTGCTCGCAAAGAATCTCCCATTGCGGCCTCTCCGGCACCCCAATGCCAAAACGGGCCGCCGCCTCCGCCCAACTCAAATCCTTGGCCCCGCCGCCCTGCACAAACGCCCGCAGGCCGCGCCTCAACGACCCGAGTTTCTCCGCTACCTCGCAAACCCGCGCAAACTCATCGTCCCCCGGCAACCTCCCTAGCCGCAACGCCACGCCGCCGAAAGCGTCCAGTAGTTCCTTGTGCTCGCCATAGAGAGCTTCCCATCGGTCCGCCGGCGGCCCGCCCAGCCCCAGCCGCGCGCTGATCTGGGTCCAGTCAATCGTTCGTCGGCTCCGCGCCGACAAGAAATCCTGTTGCTCTGCCGGATCACGGAACACGTAAAACACCCCGAGTGCCACAGGCACCGCCGTCGTTTCCAGCGCATCCTCGATGTATTGCTGAAGCTCCTGCTGCTCGAAGAATTTCTGGAACGTATTCGACCGCGTGAGCACGCCATCCCCAAACCGCCGCGCCGTGTTCGTATCCACCGTTTCATTGATCAGGCCCGAGACCACGAGCAGCCGCCGGGCGTGCCGAAAAGCGTCCACCAGCGTCTCCACCCGTTCCGCCGGGTCCTCGATAACGTTCAGCACGTAACCAAAGTTGACGATGTCCGCTTCCCGCTTCCCCACGTCTCGGCGAAACACCGGGTCCCAGCCTTCGGCCTCGTAGCCGAGCGCGTGCAGGCCTCGAAAGTCAGCCCCCTGGCCACACCCGTAATCGAAGAACGTGGTCCCAGGCCTGAGAAGACCATATTCGAGCAAGCTCTTCACGGGCTTAGACAACTCATACCGGGTCAAAGCCGTCTTGTGCCGCTCGATCACCACAGCCCCCATTTCAAGTTTCTGCTTTCCGCTTTCCTGGTCGCCGGTTTCAGCCTTCAGGCTTGCGCCTTCAGCCTGCTCCAGAGTGTGTCCCCGGATCACCAGGCCCTTGGAGGCGAGCAGTTTCTCCCAGTTCAACTTGAATCCAATCGTGGCGGTTTTCTCGTAAAGCCCCGCCGTTTCCTCGGCACGAGTCAGCGCCTCGAACTGCGCCCGGAGCGGATGTCCCGCCGGCAGGAACGTCTCCTTTCGGTGCAGAATCGGCGGGTTGATGTTGTCCGCATAATCCGTGTGCCGCGCTTTCCCCTTTACCAGGTCCACCGTGATGGCATGGCGCAGTGACGGGTGCGCCTCCAAAAGGAAATCCGGGTAAGCAAGGAACGACACCTTCAGCTCATCCGTGCGAAACTTTACCAGATTGAATTCCTTCGAGACCCCACACTGCTCGGCGATGCCGGCCAGCAGCAGGTCCAACTTTTCCCCTAGTGCCACACATTCAACTCGATAAACGTACAGCGCCGAATGCACCCGTTTCCCAAACGGGATTCGCTCTACACACCGTCGGTACTCCGCTAAATCCACACCCCACCCTGCCAAATCCCACACCGTCGCCCCAGCTCAAAACTCGACCTCGACCAGCCCTCGCCGCAGGGCGTATGCATGAAGCGCCGGAAGGAGCGCGGACATTCCTGTCCGCCTCGCGGGTGGTGGGGAACACCGGCGGACAGGAATGTCCGCGCTCCTTCATGCATGC
>CAIWJG010000859.1 GCA_903912925.1 uncultured Verrucomicrobia subdivision 3 bacterium
CGCTCCTGTAGGCCGCGTGCCCTCGCGCGGCGTTCGGGCATGTGAACTATCCGGGCCAGGAAGCGCTATACGGAAGGCCCGGATTTGCCGGGTAAAATCACCCCGAGAAGAATCCTGTCTTGCACCCGTTGTGGCAGCGCGCCATTGCCAGTGGGTAGCCAAATGCTACCGTTTGCGTGTGAGCAGACCGGTGAAACTGTCCGACGCCCTGGTGCTGGATGCGCGCCTGGCGGGCCAAGCCCTGGAACGATCCATCGCGGGACAAGTGGAGTTCTGGGCCCGGCTCGGCCGGGCGATCGAACCCTTGCTGCAAGGCACCCAGGCGCTGGCCTTGTGCCGCAATGCCGCCGCCCGCCCGCTTTCAGCCTGCCTCGACTCGGTGGATTCTCCCGACGGTCGCCGCCGGGTCGCCGAGTTCCTCCGGACCCAGCCCTATCCCCACTACGAGCCGGCCCCGGACGCCCCCGGATTACTCGTCCGCATCGAGGCCGACGGCAAACGCACGCGGGGTCGCTTCGTCAACCGGCAGTTCCAGGCCGCGAAGACCAGGCCGGCCAAGCGATGAGCCTGCCGCTGGACCAGCGTCCCACCAGTTTCTGAAGAGCGCGTCGCCATGCGTGTCTCCCAGGGCGGTCACGACGTGCCGACCGACAAGCTGATCGCCCGTTTCCCCCGCACCCTGGCCAATCTCCAGGCCGCTCTCCGCGAACTTCCGAATGCCCTCATCTTCGACAACGACGACCTGCGAACCCCATTCCGCCAGGTTGCCGTCTTTCAGAGCGGTCAGCGGGTGAGTCTGAATCCCCCGATCCCCAGTTGGCTCAAGCCCCTGCTGCCGTAGCGGCCTTCTGACCTCTGCCTTCTGTCCTCTGTCCTCCGCCCTCTGTCCTCCGTCCTCCGATTTCAGCTTTTCCCCTGATTACTGCTCACTGCTTGCCGCTTTCCACCTTCTCCCGCAACTGCACCAGATACTGCTCGTCCGTGGGGAGCATGATCCCGCGCTATTTCAGGCCGGAGAGTTGGTCGCAGGCTTTGCACCACCATCAGCGAAGTCGCTGGCGGTTAAGCGTTCAGCCAAGGCTAGATTCCAAGGCTTGATTCTATTGCAAGAGACTGCCTTTCCGCACACTATTTGTCGCTTGCCTTCAACATCCGTTTGGCAGCCGCCTCTATGCGACCTTGGTTGCGCCGCATGAAACGGGTGTTCGCGATTAGCGGAATGAGAAGCACCAGCGCACCAGCCAACGCCACGAGGAAGATCGGTAGGCTCAAGAACCAAAACCATTGGCTCAATTGCAGCAGCTTCCACCCTCCAAACGCTAGCGCACCGATGACTCCGATGATCGAAAGGCGGACTGGGGTTCTTAAGATCCAGGTTCTGAAAAAGATGCCGTTTACCTGATGGACGAGCAACTGGATCTCAGGGTTCTCAGGCAACCTTCCGCTCAGTGAAGTCGCGATTTCACGCGCAGCATGGAAGTGGTTGTGCGCTCCGGTCGGATCCCCCTGCTGCGCTAAGACTCCGCCCACCTTGATATGGCTCCCGCTCAAATCCCGCTGCCAGCCCGCGTTGGACGGATCGGCCAACGCCAGCCGCTGACTCACCGCCAGACTCTCCCGGTAAGCCTTCAGCGCCCCGGCCAGATCCCCTTGGGCACGCAGCACGTCGCCCACCTTGATATGGCTGATGCTCAAATCCCGCTGCCAGCCCGCGTTGGACGGATCGGCCAACGCCAGCCGCTGACTCACCGCCAGACTCTCCCGGTAAGCCTTCAGC
>CAIWJG010000860.1 GCA_903912925.1 uncultured Verrucomicrobia subdivision 3 bacterium
CCGTGCCAACAACGTTGGAACAATCTAAGATGCGCACCCGACTTGCCTGCCGGCGGTCCGTTCGATAGGTTTGCTGATCATGCAGGCCAGAGATCTTCTTCCATTCCGGCGATTGATCATTCTCGGCACTTTGCTCGTGGCCGTTAGCTCCCTCTCCCCCTTGGGAGAGGGTCGGGGTGAGGGTGCCAGGCTTGCCCGGGGCCACGCCCAATCAACCGATCACCCCGACCAGGCAGTTCAGCAGCCACAGCAAAAGATCGGGCGGCCGGTTCGCATCGTCAGCCTCAGCTTCAACGGCAAGAGCCTGGCAGAGATTGCCGGGGTCGTGGACCGCGAGGGAGCCAAAGGGGTGGACCTGATTATTCTGCC
Source organism: uncultured Verrucomicrobia subdivision 3 bacterium (assembly GCA_903912925.1). Taxonomy (GTDB): domain Bacteria; phylum Verrucomicrobiota; class Verrucomicrobiia; order Limisphaerales; family UBA8199; genus PALSA-1440. Next base: position 370 of record CAIWJG010000860.1, read on the forward strand.
CGAGACTTGGCGCGGTCAAGCGGACAGCCCCGAATCCCTGGACGGTCCGACAGTTACCGCCATGGCGGCGCTGGCGAAAAAGCACAGCACCTACCTGGTCTGTCCGATTGACCGTCGGGACGGCACTCACCGCCTGAATACCGCGGTTCTCCTTGACCGCACCGGAACAATCACAGGCGTCTATGACAAAGTGTATCCCTACTGGAGTGAGTTCGATCACAAGCAGCCGGTCGAGCCGGGCCAAGAGGCGAGAGTATTTCAAACCGATTTTGGCAAAGTGGGTCTGGCGATCTGTTTCGATGTCAACTTCCCGGAAGTCTGGCAACGGCTCGCGGATCAGGGGGCGGAGCTGGTCGTCTGGCCGAGCGCGTATTCGGCTGGCACATCCCTCCAGGCCCATGCGTTGAACCATCACTTCTATATTGTCACGTCCACGCAGACGCGCGATTGCCTGGTGTACGACATCACCGGCGAGGAACTCCTTTACCATAAGAGTGCTGATCTCAATGTCAGCCGCATCACGCTCGACCTGGACCGCGGCGTTTACCACCAAAACTTCAACATCGGGAAGCGCGACAAGCTGCTGAAAAAGCACTCCACGGAAATAAAACAGGTCAAGTGGATGGACCGCGAGCAATGGTTTGTGCTCCAGGCGGCCAAGCCCGGCGTGAGCGCGCGGGCCCTGGCAAAACAGTATGGCCTCGAAGAATTGCGCGACTACCTCACCCGGAGTCGTCGCGAGATTGATCAGCGGCGAGGCCGTGGGCTGGCAGACTCCAGCCGTGCTGGCACGGCCGATAAGTAAGTACGGCAATTACCCATGGAAAATGAAATGCCACCACCACATCCCCAAGGAACCCCGATGCCGACCCTGAACCGCCGGCAGTTCTTGAAGCAATCAATGGGCGCAGCCGCCGCCTTGACGGTGTTCAGCGGTCCAAGAGTCTTTGGGGCCAACGAGCGCATTGTCGTCGGCATCATGGGAACCGGCGGGCGCGGGACATCTTTGGTGGAGAAGTTTGCCGCCCGGCAGGATGTGGCCATCGCTTACGTGTGCGATCCGGACACACGCCGAGCCAAGGCGGCGGCGGGACTGGTTGAGAAGGCGCAGGGCCGCGCGCCAAAGGCGGTGCAGGATTTCCGTCGGGTTTTGGAAGACAAGTCGGTGGATGTGATGATCAACGCCACGCCCGATCACTGGCACGCGCTCGGGACGATCCTTGCCTGCCAGGCGGGGAAGGACGTTTACGTGGAAAAGCCGATGGCCCACAACGTCTGGGAGGGACGCAAGATGGTCGAGGCGGCCCGCAAATACAAACGAGTCGTCACCGTCGGCATGCAGAGCCGGAGCGCTCCGTACGTGAGGAAGGCCTTCGAGATATTGCGCTCAGGCCGGCTCGGGGAGATTCACGAGGTCCGCGTGTTGAACCAGATGCTCCAACCCATGAGCAAGCCACCCGGGCAGCCGCCACCTGCCGAGCTGGACTACGAGCTATGGTGCGGCCCAGCCGCTAAACCTGCCTTCTCTGCGGCCGGGAATTGGTTGCCCTTCTTCGAATACAGTTGTGGCCCTATCCCCGGCGATGCAGTCCATCAACTCGACCTGGCGCGCTTCCTTCTCGGCGACCCGCCCGCGCCCAAATCCGTCATCGCCTCCAGCGCCATCCGCGTCCTGCGCGACGGACGCGACACGCCCGACACCCAGGTGGCAGCCTACGAATACGACGACCTTACGCTCCAATTCAATGGTGCTCTGTGGACGCCGTACCTGAAGAAGACGCCGATGGAACTGCGCGACAAGGACCAGACTCCCAACTGGCCGTTCAACTCGACGCGCATCGAAATCTACGGCACGCGCGGATTCATGTACGTGGGCCGGCATGGCGATGGCTGGCAGCTTTTTGACGCTGACGCCAAACGGGTTGAAAGCGCCACCGGCCGCCAGGGTGACCCGGCGCACATCGAGAACTTCCTGCAATGCGTCCGATCGCGCGCGCTACCGGCGGCGGATGTGGAGCAGGGCCAGCAGTCCGTGCTGCTTTGCCACCTGGCGAATATCGCCTGGCGCGCCGGGAAAGGAAGCCTCGCATTCGACCCGCAAACGGAATCCTTCCCCAACGCGCCCGAAGCCAACCAATTCCTGAAGCGCAAGTACCGTGAGCCGTGGGTCGTGCCTGACCGCGTATAGTTGAACCAAGCCAACCGACAAACCTAAAGCCATGAATGCTAAAGCAACCCGTCTCCTAAACACACTGGCAGCCGCTATTCTGTTCTCCAGCATCAGTCAGGCGCTGCCGCAGTCGGACGCACCCTGGACGGAAAAGCAGTTGAAGGACCCGGCGGCCCTGGCGGCGACCCTCGCGGACGCCAAGGCTCCCCAGCCGGTCATCTTCAACATCGGGCCGGTCCAGCAGATCAAAGGCTCCATCGCGATCGGCCCCACGAAGTCTCAAGAGAACCTGGACAAGCTGAAGCAACAGCTTGCCAAGCTGCCCAAGGACAAAGAGGTGATTATCTATTGCGGCTGTTGTCCCTTCAGCCGCTGCCCGAATGTACGGCCGGCCTTCGAGCTGCTCCAAAAGATGAAGTTCAAGAACGGAAAGCTGCTGAACCTCCCGTCCAACTTGAACGATGACTGGATCAGCAAGGGCTATCCGATGGAGTGATCTGCCGCGCCTCATAAGCCCCCGGGCCGCTGTGCTTCACCTTCGCGCGTAGCGCAGACCTCCGAGTCTGCCGTATCGCAGGTTTCCAAACCTGCCAACCATTCGAACTGATCCAGACCCAGCCGACTTGGAAGTCGGCGATACGGCAGACTCAGAACTCCTGACCCGCTGCTTGGGTTTGGGGCGGCGTGGAATTTGACTGAGCCCACTTCCAGCTCGGGGCACCCATTCCCCCTCACCCTACCCTCTCCCCAGAGGAGAGGGAGA
>CAIWJG010000861.1 GCA_903912925.1 uncultured Verrucomicrobia subdivision 3 bacterium
GAAGGGGCCGACGTGTTGGCGAAGCACACACAGGCAACCCGTGCCGTAAGAATGACGGACCCAACGGGCAAACCTTCCTGTGCGCGAAGAGAGCGTGTCAACACGAAGAGCCCGGTGCGGGAATACCGCCCGCCGGGATCTGTGAGGGGGCGCCGGGCAACCGGTGTCCCTACCTCGACACATGCTGAAATCACAGCCTCAAAAGCAGAAATTAGGAAAGCAGCCCAGTGAAGTAGGGCCCGGTGGAATATGGAAGAGATTCCACGGGCCAAGGCAGACTTCCCGGGCCAAGGAAATGCTGACATGCTGAAAGGAAAAAATGAGAAATCAGATACCAGACGTCAGAGGTCAGATCTGTGTCGGTTGCAGCAGCGGATTCTCCGCAACGCCTGCTGCCCATGGTTTGGCAATCAGCGTCCCATCCAAAGTAGCCAGCTTCAGCCCGTGGCGCTTCGCCAGAGTCACGAGGTGCGCATCGATTGTATCCTTGTAGCTCGTCAGCACAGGCAGCAAAGCCGCCTCCACGTCATCGACCACGAACCGGTGACCGCGGAGAGCGCGCAGCGTCGCGAGCGATTTTCGCGCATTGTCAAAGGTGGCATGATAAGCGGTCGTCATGCTGATCCGCATAAACCCGGATTCTGTGATAGGACAGGTTGCCCAGTCGTTGACCTGGAGCAGCCAGCCGAGCAGCGTCGAGTGGTCGACATGGCTTTTCCAGCCGCAAGCGAGTAGCACGTTCACGTCGAGCAAGCAGCCGCTCACGGGAAATCCTCAAGCATCTGCTTGACTGTTTCGGTGGTCATGGGCGGCGCACCTGGCGGAGCTTCCAGCAGCAGGGTGCCGTTTGGCCCCGCTACCAGCCTCGCCCCTCGCGCGGACTTCTCGACTGGACGGAGGCGCGCGGTGAGGAAGCGGACCAATTCCTCTTTTTGCTCCGGCGGCAGCGCCTCTGAGGCGGCTTCAATCTCGAGTAGTGTACTCATGCGGAAACTTTATCACCGTTGATTCCCCACCTCAAGCGAGCAAAAACGAACCGTATTCCCACTCGACTCTCTGGTTCGGCTTGCTGGGTCCGTTGAGCCTCCGCAGCAGCGTGCTCTTGCCTGCGCTGTTCGTCCCCCGGTGAAATGGACGTTCTGAGAAAGGAGATCGGAGATAGGAGTTAGGAGTTAGGAAAGGAAGCGGAGCCCGCACCATCCGACAATGGCGATCAGGGTGGCGGTTCCGGCGATTTTGCCAGCAAGCCGTCTGCGGGTTGAGGCGATCAAGCCCGAAACCAAAGACCCTGCGTCCGCCATCAGGACATAATCGGCTTTTACGAGCATTCGCGCCTTTCTCCAGGCATCCAAATCTTCAAACGTCATAATCATCTGCTATCCCTGTCTTTCGTGGTAACTGCTGCTTTCATGGGCAGCCAGATGCCCCAAGCCAGACTAGGGCTTGCGAAGTTGACGACGGAAGTCGGCGATGCCCGTGGCGACGGCGGCCAGGCGTGGCAGGCGTTTCAGCGCGGCTTCGTTCCCCAGCGCCTGAATTTCTTCACGCAGTTCGTAGGGGACATCTCCAAAGCGCGCTTCCAGGAAATCC
>CAIWJG010000862.1 GCA_903912925.1 uncultured Verrucomicrobia subdivision 3 bacterium
CGATAAGAATGCGCCGACTGACGTCGGCGGCTACACCCGCTCAGGACGCGGCGGCCGGGACCGCGCCGAACAGCCACTCCCCCCTCCACCCCCGGCCTGGCTCTGGATCGCCCTGTCGGCGTGCGGCTCGGGGCTGTTGCTGGCCTTGACCAACCAGCTTTCGCAGGACGTTGCACCGATGCCGCTGTTGTGGGTGGTGCCGATGGCGGTTTATCTGCTGACGTTCATCCTTTGTTTCGAGGGGCCGCGCTCCTACAAGCGCGGGATCTTCATTCCCGCGTCGTTTGTTGCTTTCCTCTTCCTGGCCTGGCTCCTGGACAAGGGTTACCTGCATGGCTTTTGGCTGCAAGTGGCCGGCTACCTCGCCGTGCTGTTCCTGGGCTGCATGGTCTGCCACGGTGAACTCTACCGGCTGCGGCCCCGTCCGGAGCGGTTGACCGCCTATTACCTCGGCATCGCGCTGGGCGGCGCGCTGGGCGGCATGTTCGTCGCCCTGGCCGCGCCGGCGCTGTTCAACACCTTCCTCGAGACACCGATCCTCACCGTGGCCGTGGCCGGGCTGGTCACGTTCATTCTCTGGCGCGAGGGCCCCAACGCAGTTACAAGGTTAAATCGTTACATAAGTTACAAGGGCCGGCACTCCGCCCCCCCTGGCAACCATGTAACCCCTGTAACTCATTTAACCCATTTAACTCATTTCAACATGGCCCTGCTCGGCTCGCTGGCTATCGCCGTGAGCCTCGGCTACGTCCTGGCCGACCTGCGGAAACAATCCATCTACACCACCCGCAGCTTCTACGGCGCTTATCGCGTCAAGGAATTAGCCCTCATGCCGCTGGATGGGAATGATTGGCCGCTGGCTTACGGACCGGCGCGGATTCTCCTGTCGAGCCAGATCTATCACGGCTTGCAGTTCACCAATCCTCCGGACGCGATGCGGCACACCGCTTACTTCTGCGAGGAACAGGGCATGGGGGTGACCTTCCGCGCACTTCCCGACCGGACGAACCGGAACATCGGCGTGGTGGGGCTGGGGGCGGGCACGCTCGCCACCTACGCGCGGAAAGGCGATTACCTCCGGTTCTATGAGATCAACCCCGACGTGGCCCGCATCGCGCAAACCCATTTCACCTTCCTCACCAATTGCCCGGGGCGGGTGGATACGATTCTCGGCGATGGCCGCCTTTCGCTCGAACGCGAGCCCAGCAACAACTTTGACCTCCTAGTGACGGACGCTTTCGCGGGCGACTCGATCCCGATGCATCTGCTGACCGACCAGGCGATGCAGACCTATTGCCGCCACCTCAAGCCGGATGGCGTCATGGCCTTCCATATCTCCAACACCCATGTGGATTTGCAGCCCGTCCTCCGCGCCCTGGCCGACAAACACGGCCTGACGGCCGTGCTGCTTCCGCCCCGGCGCGTGGACCCGCGCGAAGGCAAGCTCGCTTCCATGTGGATGGTGCTGACGGCGAACCGCGAGTTCCTCAACCACCCCGAGGTCGCGGAGTTGATGCGTTCAACGTCCTTTGTCTCCTCGCGCCGGCCGCTCCTCTGGACGGACGATTACTCCTCTATCCTGCCAATACTGCATTGAACACAGGTATTTAGCCACAGATTGCACAGATTCCACAGAAGGGAAGAAGATGGAATTCGTATCTGTGGAATCTGTGCAATCTGTGGCTAACTTTCGGTCTGGATTCCGAGCCAGCGAGAAAGAGCTGCTCTGATCTGGTCCATGACTACGTATAATCCAACATCTCCCGGCGACGCTTGACAGGGCCAAGCATCTCGTCCTCCTCGGTTTCGCCTTTCGGCATGAATGGAAGCTGGCCGGTCTTGACCAAGGCCTTCAGGAAGATGCGGACCAACTCAGAGGTTGAGGTGCCCATTTCCTGGCTCAACTCGTGCGCTCTTTGCAGGACGGCCTTATCCACCCGGCAACGAAACATCTCAGTCATGTCTCAATTGTGCCCCCATCCTCAATAACCGTCAAACCTGAATGTTTCGCGTGCAGCTCATTATGGGACGAATGGGACGAATGGGACTAATGGCGGATGATCCCATGCGGCCTCGGACACCCTAAAGGGTGGACCCCAAACCTCCCAGACCAGCTAAAACGAGAACTGCTGTTTCGCGTGGGGCGCAAGACCGATTTATTCGGGGTTGGCCGCCGGATCTCATTAACACCCCGCTTCAGCGGTTTATGATGGTGGCTAAACCGCTGAAGCGGTTCCGACGCCGAGACCCTCGCCCACACCCCGCTGAAGCAGGGTGTTAATGAGAGACCTGCCCTGGTTAAGACGGAACGCCGGATTTATCCGGCAGCCCCAGCGCGACCCGCCGATCTGCCGGATAAATCCGGCGTTCCGGCGGAGGCAGGTGATCTCTCCTTAGCCGTACATGTTTCGTGTATTCTGTGGTTTGAAGTGCCGTTTTTGGGTTCAGCGGCTCCGAGCAATTCTCCCGACCTCCTGCCCCATCGCGCTCCACTCCCCGTCCTCCGTCTTCCGGCTTCTGCCTGCTGCCTTCAGGGGGAGGTCTTGGGGCGGTATGGTGCTGGTATGGGGGCGGCCTGACGTGGATCGCATAAGCCTTTGGTATCAGACAACTTGCGATTCTAACTCCCTGGACTATTCAGCCTCAGGATTTCCGCCTTCTGCCTTCTGCATTCTACATTCTGCATTCCCTCATTGCGGCGCCTGGGGAGGAAACGGCTGGGGCATACCCGGGGGCAACGGGGGCATTACCGGTCCCGATGCTTGTGTCGGCGTTGGCGCCGGGTCCGATCCTATAATCGCAGTTCGCATGTCGTCCGACAGCTCATGCCGTGGCAGCGGCGGCATCAGTCCCGCATCAACGAGCGGTTGATTCTTGATCCGGTTAATCTCCAGCATCATCAAGTTATCCTCCAGGCTACTGCTCCCCTGCTGCACGGGAGCTTGTGCCGCCGACGGGTTCGAGCCGACGTTCATACCCGGCAGACCGGCCCCCGTGGTCGTCTGCGGCGCGTAGGACGCGCCGGCTCCGGGAGGCATCCGAAGCGGGCGGTTTGGCATGGGATTCGGGCCGCCCATCGTTCCGGGAGGCAGGCCCGGCCGCATCCCAGGCGGCACTCCCGGCATCTGTAATGCCCCGGGCGCGGGTCCGGGTGCGGCCTTGACGCCATTGCTTTCGAAATCGATTGTCGCCACGGTGCCGAAGTTGTTCACCTTGACCGTGCCGGCTTTCTCGTCAATCTCCAGGACCTCCAGCCCTCCGTCGCGTTCTCCCTCCGCCAGCGTATAAGCCTGCTCCTTGGGTTGCTCGCCCGGCTTGGTGACCGGCGGCGTCATCTTCATTAGGGCGCGTTTGTTCCCTAGAATGGTCGTGATGCCGGTGAGGAAGATCTTTGCGGGCGGTGGCTTGTTGGCTTCCGGGTCGGGCGGGGGCGCTGGCGGTTTGAGCCCGAATACGTTGCGCTCGACGATCCGCTGATAAGGGTTACTATCCGCAGCGGCAGCCGTTAAGACCACGAAACACACGAAACAGCAGAGACCACTCATCGAGCCGGTGAGTATCAGCCCTTTGTTCCTGTCTTTCGTGTGTTTCGTGGTTTGAACCGCTGTCTTCAGGTTCATAGTGTCAATATACTGCTGCTCAGGATCAAACACCACAACAAAAGACTAGTTGCGGGGAGTTTTAACCACGGATGGACACGGGCCGACGGAGCCGGAAATCCGAAACCCGAAATCCGAATTGATGGAAATGGGCAACTGGAAAAACGGGGAGCCGCGGAATTTCTTCTGTTTGTGATCCGTGTTCATCTGTGTCCATCCGTGGTTGTGTTTTCAGTGCGGCCTATTTCGGTGGCAGTTGGAAGCGGCCGGCGATGATGCCGGGAACGGTAATGTCTTCGTGAAGTGATCTTGTCAGGCGCGCTTGAGCTGCTGGCGAATCCACTGCGGATCGCGCCGGCAATCCAAGACCCGCCACACCTGCACCTCGTCGCCAGTGGTGCGGTAATAAACGGCATAGGGAAAACGACGGGATAACATCCGAAAATATCCCAGATACCTCCGGTGGACTCCCGCATAGAGATGCAAGGACTCGATCTCGCCGGAGAGGCAGTCCAGGAAGTACCAGCCTACGCCTGAGGACATCCGCTGGTAGAATCTGAATCCGCGCAGTAAATCAGCCTCCGCCAGATCGAGAATCCGGAGCGTCATGTCCTCCGGCCGGCCTTGCGGAGAAGCCTTCGCCGGGCGCTCGGCCAGTCCAAAAACTTGGCCTTACCTTCGCGCACAAGCTGCTCCGTTTCACGCAGGACTGGCCCATGCCAGGCGGGCGAAGCGGTCTCCGTCTCATCTTGGGTTAGGTCGCTCCACAGGGCCTCCATCGCTCGCAGCTTGTCCTCGCGAGACATGCGCGCGATTGGTAATGTGACTGCCATAGCCTACAATATGATAGCTTGAGCACCCGTCAACAAGGCAAAAACAGCTCAAGGCAAAGGACCGTCTTTCCTGTTCCATTTCCCTGCCCTTTGCGGCTTTGCGTTAATTCTCTCCGCCGTACAAAGAGGAATCGTCGAATTGCTTCGGGGCTTCGTGAATCGCGAACTCGTCTGAGTCGCTTACGAAAGGCGTAGCCGCCGACGGCAGTC
>CAIWJG010000863.1 GCA_903912925.1 uncultured Verrucomicrobia subdivision 3 bacterium
CGGGGGAAATCCGAAGACCGAAATCCGAAACCCGAAAGAAGGCCGAAATCCGAAATCCGAATCCGCCAGCTCACCCTTTAACGCAGAGGCGCAGAGATTCGCAGAGGTTCGCAAAGAGTAATTTTCCCCTATGTTTCTCCGCGTTCCTCTGCAGTGCTATCGCTGCGTTAAGCCCTGTTCCCAAATCCGAAACCCGAAGGGCGAATTGCTATCGGCAGCCGGTTTCTTCGGATTTCGATTCTCGGATTTCGGCCTTCTTTCGGGTTTCGGGTTTCGGCCTTCGGATTTCGACTCGCGCCGCGCGGCTCGTTACGGGCTCTTTCTCAGCACAGTATCTTGTTGCGCCCAATCGGGATTCGATTGGGGATAATCCAGATTATAGTGCAGTCCGCGGCTTTCCGGGCGGCGCAGGGCGCATTCAACAATTAGCTCGGCCACGGTGGCGAGGTTGCGCAGCTCCAGCAGGTCGCTGGTCACGATGAAATCCCAGTAATACTCCTGGATCTCGCCTTGGAGGTTGGCGATGCGGTTCCGCGCACGCTGCAAGCGCTTGTTGGTGCGCACAATGCCGACGTAATCCCAGAGGAGACGCCGGATTTCATCCCAGTTGTGCGACACGACCACCATTTCATCGGGGTTGAGCGCGTTGCCCGAATGCCAGGGCGGAATCTTGAAATCGGCGGGCTTGGGCTGGTGGGCGATCACGTGTTTAGAAGCGCGATGAGCGCAGACCATTGCTTCGAGCAGCGAATTGCTCGCCAGCCGGTTGGCCCCGTGCAGCCCGGTGCAGGCTACCTCGCCAACGGCGTAAAGGCCGCCAATCTCTGTCTCGCCGTCCACGTTTGTCAGCACGCCGCCGCACTGGTAATGGGCAGCGGGCACAACGGGAATCGGCTCCTTGGTGATGTCAATGCCGTAGCTCAGGCAGGTTTGGTAGATATTCGGGAACCGGTCGATGATGAACCTCGCCGGCTTTTGCGTGATGTCGAGCAGGACGTAGTCGGCCCCGGTCCGCTTCATCTCGCTGTCAATGGCGCGGGCCACGATGTCGCGCGGAGCAAGCGACTTGAGCGGGTGCGCCTTATCCATGAACTCGACGCCTTCCATACTCTTGAGCACACCGCCTTCGCCGCGCACCGCTTCGCTGATCAGGAACGACTTGGCCTTGGGATGATAGAGGCAGGTGGGATGAAACTGCACGAACTCCATGTTGGCGACTGCCGCGCCGGCGCGCCAGGCCATCGCCACGCCGTCGCCGGTAGCGACGTCCGGATTGGTGGTGTAGAGATAGACCTTTCCGCAGCCGCCAGTGGCCAGCACGGTGACCGGCGCAGCAAAGGTCTCCACCTGACCGGACTGCATTTCAAGCACATAGACCCCGAGGCACTGGTTATCGCCAACGTAGCCGAGCTTCTGGCTCGTGATAAGGTTGATCGCCAGATGATTCTCGAAGATCGTGATGTTCGGCTGGTCGGCCACTGCGGCCAGCAGGGCGCGCTCGATCTCGCGCCCGGTAATGTCCTTCGCGTGGAGAATGCGGCGCTTGGAATGGCCACCCTCTTTGCCAAGGTCCAGTTCGCGGGCACCATGGGAGCGGGGAATCGCACGCTCAGTGAAGTGCATGCCCAGCTCGATAAGTTCCGCAATGCGCGCCGGGCCTTCTTCGATGATGGTGCGGACGGCCGCTTCCTTGCAGAGGCCCGCGCCGGCCTCCAGCGTGTCGCGCACGTGCAGCTCGAAGGAGTCTTCCTTGCTGGTCACCGCCGCGATGCCACCTTGGGCGTAGTTGGTGTTGGACTCGGCGCGGTCCTTCTTGGTGATGATGGCCACGCGTCCATGCGGGGCGACTTTGAGCGCAAAGGAGAGCCCCGCGATGCCGCTGCCTAAGACCAGGAAATCGAACTGTTTCATTTACAACTGGGTGTTATCAATCAGGCGGGTCTTGCCAATGAACACCGCCAGGGCCAGGTGCGTGCCGCGCGTCACGCCCGATACTGGCACGAGGGTAACTGGATCAAAGAATTCCGCGTAATCCAATCGCGCTGCGGGGGCGCACTCAATAAGTCGCTTCAATTCCGCTTTCAGGCGCGCCGCTGGAATGGGTCGCGCCGCCTCGCGCACCGCAACCCGAGCCTGCTGCAGCGAACGCCAAAGCACCAACGCCTGGGCTCGCAAGTCGCCGGTAAGATATTTGTTCCGCGAACTCATGGCCAAACCGTCCGCCTCGCGCACGGTGGGCGCCACCACGATCTTCAACGGGAAATTCAGATCCCGCGCCATGCGCTTTACGATGGCGGCCTGCTGATAATCCTTGGATCCAAAGACCGCCACATCCGGCTGCACGATGTTGAACAGCTTGGCGACCACGGTCGTTACTCCCCGGAAGTGGGTGGGGCGCGATTGGCCTTCCATGCTCCGCGAGAGTTCCCCTTCGCTCACGAACGTGCTGAACTTGTCGGCGCCAGCACCCGGATACATCTGCGCATTGTCCGGAGCGAAGATTACATCCACGCCTGCCTCCCGGCACAACCGGACGTCGCGCGCGAAGTCCCGGGGATAGCGCGAAAGATCCTCTTGCGGGCCAAATTGGGTGGGGTTGACGTAGATGCTGACGGCCACCTTCCCGCCCCTGCCAGTCAGGCGGCGGGCTCGCTGCACAAGGCTCATGTGGCCAGCGTGCAAGTAGCCCATCGTCGGCACAAAACCAACGCGCGTCCCTGCCCGCTGCCAGCCTCGGGCCAGCCGCTGCATGGCTGCCACCGATTTGATGATTCGCATCGCCCGAAGGTGGGCGAGGTTTGCGGAAGTATCAATACCGGAGTCACCGCAGCCGGTTTAGCGCGGGGGCAGCAATGCAAGCGCGAATGCGGCCGAGATGAGACCGCAAATCCGAAACCCGAAATCCGAAGGCCGAATCAGGACAGGTTGCCCGCTAAACACGCTAAAAGACGCTAAAAGGGACTGGGGATTTCATTCAATCCGAATCAGTGATAATCAGTGAAATCCGTGTCTTTCTTTAGCGTCTTTTAGCGTGTTTAGCGGGCAATCTGTTCATCTGACTGCTTTCGGAGTTCGGCCCTCGGATTTCGGATCTCGGCTCAGCCTTGCCGGCCGTCGGGTGACCCCAGCCGCCGTGGCCCTCCACCCGCTGTTATGGCATCGCGTTCGCGCAGGGCTCGTCAATCGGCACATCGAGCGGGCGGTCCGACGGCTCCACCAGGCGCTGCTCCACCAGGTAGGCTTCGACTTCTGAGCCGCTCACGTCGGCCAGCATGTGCCCATTGACTTCAACGCAAGGGCTCAGGGGCTGGCCGCTCTTCTCATTCATTTCCTGGCGCTGGGCTGGGTCGTTAATGACGTCGCGGTCCTCGAACGGCAAATCGTATTTGTGAAGGACGGCGCGAACACCCTGGCTCCAGCCGCAGGTTGGCTTCAGATAGGCAATAACTTTTGGTTTATTCATAATTCAGAACTGCTTCTACATTGCCACAGTTACGCTAAAGAGCAAATTTGGCTTTAGCCTTTAGCCTCCAGCCTTTAGCTTTCCCCATGCCGCTGCACGTCCTGATCATTCCTGACAAGTTCAAGGGCACCCTTACGGCCGCAGAGGCCGCGGAGGCCATCGCGCGCGGCTGGCGCAGCGAGCGGCCGGGGGACTCGCTGGACCTGCTGCCCATGAGCGACGGTGGCGACGGCTTTGGCGAAGTCACCAGCGCGCTGGTCAAGGCCAGGATCCAATACGTCAAGACGGTGGATGCGGCCCATCGTCCCTGTGTGGCCAGATGGTGGTGGGAGCCTCGCCGGCGGATTGCGATTATCGAATCGGCTGCCGTGATCGGGCTGGCGATGCTGCCGCCGAAGCAGTTTCATCCCTTCCAGCTCGACACGCTGGGCCTCGGGGCGGTGGTGCGCGCGGCAATGAAAAGAGGAGCCAGGCGTTGCCTGTTAGGCATCGGGGGGAGCGCCACGAACGACGGCGGGTTCGGTCTGGCACGCGCCTTGGGTTGGGAGTTCCTCGAACGCAGCGGCAAGTCAATTGAGCAGTGGACGGGGCTAAACCGACTGGAGCGAATCTGCGCTCCGCGACGCCGCCGCTGGTTTAGCTCCCTGGTGGTGGCAACCGACGTGCAAAATCGCCTGCTTGGCGCGCGGGGCGCGTCTCGCGTGTACGGGCCGCAGAAAGGGCTGCGCCTGCAGGATTTCGCGCTGGCCGAGCGCTGTCTGAACCGGTTGGCGCGCGTCGTCCAGCGCGAGCTCGGGCATGACTTTGCGCGTGAACCGGGCGCCGGCGCAGCGGGCGGGCTGGGCTTTGGTTTGATGGCATTTCTGAAGGCAGAGATGCAGCCGGGGTTCGGTTTGATTGCGCGACAGGCTTCGCTGGAGCGACGTCTGAGTGCGGCGGATTTGGTGATCACGGGCGAGGGAGCGATCGACCGCTCGACGCTGATGGGCAAGGGCGTGGGGCAGGTTGGGAGGCGCTGTCGGGAGCTGAAGATTCCCTGCATTGGCCTGGCTGGCATGATGGACATCAGCGCGGGAAAGGGCGCGGGCTTTACCCAGGTGCGCGCGCTGACGGAGCTCACCAGTGTCGCGCAAGCCAAGGCGAGGCCGGCGTGCTGGCTGGAGCGGCTGGCGCGGCGGGTGGCAAGAGGGAGTGAAATCCGAGGGCCGAAATCCGAGATCCGAAGGCCGAAGGGGAGCCGGAGGGGAGGGATGGGATTGATAGCCAAGAGCCGATAGCCGAGAGCCGGGACCGAAACCCGAAACCCGAAATCCGAAAAAGGGGGTGAGCTGATGGCTTGTTGTTCTTCTCGATCGGCGGGTGATTCGGATTTCGGATTTAGGGAATTCGGATTTGGGCCGAGGGTCCCGTCTGCCATCGGACTTGAACTCCCCCGGTTGGCGGTTAACTTCCTTCGCATGAACCTGGAAGATCACTTAGGCGACATCATCCGCAAGGCGCGCGGGATGTCGAACATCTCGGCCGCAGCCGCGGCACAGGCGGCGGGCTTGACGGAAACAGAACTGGCGACGCTGGAGGAATCGGGCCAGGCGCCGAAGAAACCTAATCTGGCCGCGCTGGCCGAGTTGGTCGGGCTGCATCCGAGTAAATTGGAGGCGATCGCTAACGGTTGGGTGCCCGCCGAAAAGGATCTGAGCATCTGGCGCGAACTGCGCTGCATCACCACCACGGCAGGGGGCATGGCGGTTAACTGCTATCTGGTCTGGGACGAAGTGTCACGCGAAGCCGCGCTCTTTGATGCCGGCTGGGAGGCGGCGCCCGTGGTCGAGTTGATCGCCCAAAACGGGCTGGAGCTTCGTCATATCTTCATCACACACGCGCACGAGGACCACGTCGCAGCCCTGGGCGACATTCGGGAGGCGTTCCCCAGAGCCCGCCTCCACTCCGGGTTGAAAGGCGGCCCGGTGGACCAGCGCAACCGCCCGAACGATTTCATTCACCTCGGCAGCCTGCGGATCACCAACCGCGACACGCCCGGCCACGCCGAAGACGGCACGACCTACATCATCGGCACCTGGGGCGAGGATGCCCCGCACGTAGCCATCGTGGGCGACGCATTGTTCGCGGGCTCCATCGGGCGGGGCAACCAGTCCTGGGACCTGGCCCGCCAGAAAGTGCGCGAGCAGATTCTCACTCTCCCAGCCGAGACTCTCCTCTGCCCTGGCCACGGCCCGCTGACCACCGTCGCCGAGGAGAAGGCTCACAATCCATTCTTCTGAGGCTGACCCGTTCGACTCGCTGAAGCCGGTTTGACCGAGAGGAAGAGCAAGAGCAAGGCACCAAAGGCAGATTTGTGACCCGGCCTCGCAGCCACGGTACCGCAAGCCTGTTGCGAGCGCCCTGCCAGCCAGTTGCTAGCCTGTTGCTCCCGTGATGTTCCATAGGGTTTCCATAGGGTTTCCATAGGATCTCCATAGGAAACGGGCTTCTCTTTCCGGGCCGTGCAGGGCCCAGGCAGCCGCGGCGGCGAAGCTGGTTCCCGGTTACCAATCTCGCCGGCCGGCATTACCGGAGCACATTTTCGGCGGGACGCAGCATCGCTTTGCTGCCGCCGCACGCTGCGCCCGGCCGACGCAAAATCGTCTGGTTTGCGGTTGACCGGATGCGGTGGGGCTTGCTAGCTTTCGTGCCCCATTGAAACGGGGACTTATGCGACACACAATCTCAGTACTGGTGGAAAACAAATTCGGCGTGCTGACACGCGTGGCCGGGCTGTTCAGCGGCCGGGGCTACAACATTGACTCGCTCAATGTGGCCCCGACGCAGGACCCAACCACGTCCCGCATGACAATTGTTACGCGCGGGGACGATGCCACCGTGGATCAGATCGTGAAGCAGCTCAATAAGCTGGTGAACGTGATGCACGTGCATGACTTTCGCGAGGGCGAATACGTGGACCGCGAGCTGGCGCTGGTGAAGGTGACCGTCGATTCCAAGACCCGGGCCGAGGTGATGCAGATCACGGACATCTTCCGCGCCAAGATCGTCGATGTGCAGCCCAAAAGCCTGACCATCGAGATTACGGGCAACGAAAGCAAAGTGGAGAAGCTGCTGAGCCTGCTGAAGAATTTCGGCATCATTGAGTTAACGCGCACGGGCAAGGTGGCCCTGCCCCGCAAGTAATCGCGACCTCTAAGTTTGACCGGCGGCGAAAACTGGTTAGTATGACACGAACACAAACAAACAGTTGATACAATTATGGCAATTATTGATTTCGGCGGAACGAAGGAACAGGTCATCACTCGCAAAGAGTTCCCGATGGCCCGGGCCCGCAAGGTGTTGAAGAGCGAGACGATCGCGATCATCGGCTACGGCGTCCAGGGGCCGGCCCAGTCGCTCAACCTGCGCGACAATGGCTTCAAGGTGATCATTGGCCAGGCCAGCACGTTCAAGCGCGACTGGGACCGCGCGATCAAGGATGGCTGGGTGCCGGGCGAGACCCTGTTCGAGATCGACGAGGCCGTGCGTCGCGGGACCATCATCCAGATGCTGGTGTCGGACGCCGCCCAACGCACCATCTGGCCGTTGGTGAAGCAGAACCTGAAGCCCGGTGCGGCGCTTTATTTCTCGCACGGCTTCTCGATTGCCTACCGGAAGCAGACCGGCGTGGTGCCGCCCAAGAACGTGGATGTCATCATGGTCGCGCCGAAGGGCTCGGGCACCTCTGTGCGCCGCAACTTCCTGACCGGCGCGGGCATCAATTCGAGCTTTGCCGTCGAGCAGGACGCGACTGGCCACGCCGAAGAACGCTGCCTGGCGGTGGGCATTGGCATCGGGTCGGGCTATCTGTTCCCGACGACTTTCCAGCACGAGGTGTTCAGCGATCTGACCGGCGAGCGCGGCGTGCTGATGGGCGCGCTGGCGGGCATCATGGAGGCGCAATACGAGGTGCTCCGTGCCCACAAGCACAGCCCGAGCGAGGCGTTCAATGAGACGGTCGAGGAACTTACGCAGAGCCTGATCCGCCTGGTGGACGAGAACGGCATGGATTGGATGTATTCAAACTGCTCCGCCACCGCCCAGCGCGGCGCGCTGGACTGGAAGCCGCGTTTCAAGAAGGCCGTGCTGCCTGTGTTCAAGGAACTGTATGCGCGCGTCAAGAGCGGCAAGGAATGCGCCCGCGTGCTTTCGGCCTGCGGCAAGCCCGATTACCAGGCGGGGTTGACCAAGGAACTCGCAGTCATCGGCGACTCAGAGATGTGGCAAGCCGGCAAAGCCGTTCGCGCGCTGCGCCCCAAAGAAGCCGCGCGGCTCATCGCCGCCGGCACCAAGGGCATCGGCGGGCGCGGGGCTAACTGACGCTGAGACTGATAGCATATCGCACTTGAGCGCGCCCGCGTGGGCTTGACGCTACGCGGGTGAGGTGGAAGGCGCAGGCTTTACCAGCCGGTTCAGCAGAGAGTCGGCCGGGGAATCCCTCAGTCTGATAGAGCGCTCAAGTTCTATTCACGTCGGCCGCACCCGCGGTCACTTCGCGGCCTTCCGTTTTTCATCATAGAGCTGGTGGTAGCCCGGCAGGTCCTCCAATCGCAAAAGCGTCAACCACTCGAACGTGAAGGAACTTCCCCCAAAAGAGACCGACCGCGCCTGCGGCGATCGCGCTTCGAGCTTGACGAATTTGAGTGTATGCAAGCCGGCTTGCAGATCGTGCAAATCGAAACAATGCCAGACATATTGAGACTCGGGCACGACCATATCAATCGGAGCGCCTAGCTTGCGGTCGTCCAGGTAAGGCTGCCAAATCGCGCTGGTCAGCGCATATTCGAACATACCGTCAATCCGATAACGGCCTGCCTTGTCGGCAGTAAAATCAAACGAGATGGAGGCCGTTTCGCCGGTGGGGTAATAGCTGACGCCAATGAACGATGGCTTGAGCAGTTCCGGCGGCTCCGCGCGGTGCGCCAGCTTGCCTACAGGCAGGGCCTGGTAAGGCGCAACCCGATTGGTGGCGGCAGGCAAAGCCTCCGCGATTGCGCTGGGCGGATATTGATACCAAAAGGCGACGGAGCTGATCCAATCGGGTCGCTCGGTCGAACTGGCCAACCGCTTGGCGGTGGGCCCGGCCGGCTCGTCCACGACGCTGCCGCGATGCTCGATCGTAGCGCGAAGCGATTTGGTGAACGGGATGGGATCGGCAATGTGCCAGCGATAGGCCGAAACGCGGTCGCCCGGAAATACTCCTTCGTAAAGTGTCACCCCGTGGTAGGGCGTGCAGAATTCCCGAAAACCCCAGGCGTCGTTGAAGTAGTCTTCCGTCCCCGTGCCGCGCAGTTGCGGGAGCGCTGCGCCATCGATGTAAAAGAAGTCGTCGCCTTCGCCGAACCAGCCGAGCTCCACTTGCTGTACCGAATAGACCGTGCCGACGTAGTGTCCCTGCCCCTGGGTGTCGAGGATGGTATAGTGGCCTTTGGTGGCGGGCATTGCCTGCCGGTACTGCGCGTGGAAATACCGCGTGTCCTCGGGCAGGCGCTCGTGCTTTTGCCAATCAATGTAATAGTAAAAGTCTTCGACCGCGTAGGTGGGCGACTCATTGGCCACGGTCACCTTGATGTGTTTCCGAAACGGCATCCGCCAGTAACAGGAACGCGACAGGCCGTAGGCAGACACGTTTACAGTCGCGGAAGTGAAACTCCGGTGCGCGCCGTGTCCGACCCCAAAGAAATCGCCAATGGGCGCCTGCACGCTCGGCTTGTCGAGGCCGTCGTAATAAATGCGCAAAACCACCGATCGGCCGTAGAATGGGTCGAGCGCGCCAATGGTGTTCCAGAAATGCGTCACGACCCCTGGGCCGTCCGCGTCCAGCAGCGTAATCGATTTGCCGGCGGGGATCGGCAGGGAGTCGCCGTTGCTTTCCAGGTCGGGGTTGCAACTGCTCGATCGACGAGCTTCGTAGTGCTGCGGACGGGTGAGCGCATCGAGGAGCGGAGGCGGCGCCTGCGCAACGGCCAGGATCGCCAGGGAAATGGAACCGAACAACACGGCCAGAGTCTTCATGAGTTGGAATCTGTGCGCTATGACTGATAGAAAATTACTTCCTGGCGCGCCCGCTCGTGCTTAGCGCTGCGCGGGTGCGCGTCACCCGGTTCCACACCACTGATTTCGACGGCAAACTGGCGCTGATCAAAGCCAGGCCCTGAGACCGCAGCATCCGCCACTCACTCAACCGCCACTTTAGCGTCCTCAATAATCACGGCATACTTGTAGCCGCTGCCAAAGTCCTTGTTGAGCGAGATGGCCCCGGAAACCACAACCGTATCACCGACCTTGACCACGGCGGCGGTGGTGACGACCAGATCGTTGCATCCTTCGCTGCCCGTGCCATCCCGGATATGAAGCCAATTCTTGCCCAGGATGTTTGAGTTATATTTGACCACCTTGCCCCGCACCTTGACCTGCTGCCCGCCCAGCTTGGCCTTGCTGCCGAATATTTCCTCGATGGTTTTGCCCCCAATGGACTTCTTGATGCCGGCCAAGTCCACTTTCGGCGCCGCGGCCGCACTGGCGAGCGGCGGATGGTTTTTCGGAAGCTCCCGCGTTTCGGAGTCGGCCGTGGGCTGAATACCATTGACCACCACGCTGCCGGCAAAGTAAACCACGTCGAAATCCCGATTTAGCGTCTTGCTGTGATATTTGGGCATGGCCATCGCTTGCGCAACCGCAGCCGAATCGCCGACCTTGACCTTGAACGCCGGCGCCGCCACCCACAATTTGTTGGTGCCAGTGTCCACCAGCACGTAGGTGTAGTTGGCGGCATTCATAGTTTCCTTCACCTTTCCGGAAAACCCGCTCGCCGGCGCCGAGGCTTGGACTCCGGGTTGGTGGGTTGAGGCCGAGGCTTTGTCCTCGCTTTGAGCCAACTGCGTGGCGATAACGAGACAACTAGTCAATAAGATGCATTTCATATCGATGTACGGTAAACCATCGGGACCGGTGTTCGAGGACGTCACGAAACGACGCGATCGCCACGTTATTACAGAGGCACCTTACGCGCTTTTGGCGGATCGGACAAGCCCCTTGGCGGTATCGGCAGCAGTTCTCATTTTGGCTGGGAAGGTTTGGAGTCCACCCTTTAGGGTGTCCGAGGCCGCAAACACGCTAAAGCGTGGACTCCGAACCAAGCGCTGGTGCCCATCATGAGAATCGCTGCGGTATCGGTCGTGCAATTCTCGATCGTGCAACCCAGTTTTGCCGATGAACCCAAAGGCCTTGCCGCCCTAAGACACTGGACCAAACCCCCTTCCAAAAGAGCGGTTCTCAATCCGTGAGCACGTTTTCGTAATCCGGGATAGGGCACGTCGTCACAGGGTTCGTAGGTGTAGGGCCCTGCGGCGCCCAGCCGACCTCCGCGGGTGCCTCTAGCGGAAGGACCGGCTTGCCCCGTGAAGTCTTTCCTTTACTTCACTGGGCTTGATATTACGCACGAAAAAAGGTTTGCCTGGAGGGCTAAGGTGTTTCAATCTATGCCTTGTTCTAAGGTTGTTGTTCGTCAGTGATTAGGAACAGTATTCATTTATGAAAGAAATAGCGCTCTCCCGGTCGCCGTCGTCGGTATCGTCACAGCCAGCGAAATGGCTCGTGCCCGTAGCGATGGTTGTTTTCCTCTTCCTCTCCAGCCCCGCTGAAAGCCGCGCCAGCGTCCTGAGTTGGTCCGGCGGCGGCGGCGCAAACGCCAACTGGAACCTTAGCGACAACTGGGGTTACTCGGGCATACCTGCGAATGGCGACACGCTGATTTTTCCCGCCAGCCAGCCCAATGTCCTTAACACGAACAACATTGCCAGCCTAACCTTGAATCAGATTCGCTTCGTCGGTCCCGGTGGTGGCTATGTCATTCGCGGCAACGCCTTCACGCTGACGAACAACATTGAAGCCACCAATTCAGCCGGGGCGAATACCATCGAGAACAACATCACGCTGGCGGCAACGAATCAGATCGTGGACGTCACCACCTCATTGACGTTGGCTGGCACGTTAAGCGGCAGCGTCGGCGTGACCAAGACCGGTGCGGGAACGCTGCTCTACCAAGCGCCCGGTAGCAACCCCTACACGGGCACGACGCGCGTCAACGCCGGCACCTTGCAGCTAAACGTCAGCGGAGCCAGCGCCTTTGGCGGTCCACTCGTCATCGGCGACGGCTCGGGCAGCGGGAGCCCAGTGGTCCGGCTGCTACAGCTCATCGAAATCCCCGATGCACCGCCGATCACGGTCAACTTGAACGGCCTGCTGGATCTGAACGGCTTCGAGGATACGATTGGAAACCTCACCATCCAGGGCGGCACCGTCGCGTCCGGAAGCGGCGCGCTGACGATCAACGGCAACTTGACGACCCTGGCTTCTGGAACCTCAGCCACGATTACCGGCAACCTGGCATTTAGCGGCGGATTGCGGACCGTCACCGTCGCTGATGGCGGCGTCTTTTACGATTTGAACCTTCTAGCCAACGTCACTGACAAAGGCTTCGGTTTGCTGTTCACCAATTACCCTGCCGGGGGGAGTTGGGCCCGGCTGACCGGCAACAACAATTTGACGGGGCCCCTTATCCTGAACAATCTCACGCTGGATGGGGAGACTGGCTATTCTCTAGGCGTCACCAACCCGGTCACCGTCGGCGGAAATGGAACGTTGTGGCTGTTCAACTCCGGCTATACCAATAAGTCGCTGACCCTTCAACTCGGGGCGACGGTCGGGGCGCAGAACGCCTGCACTTGGACTGGCCCGGTCACCCTGAGCGGGGATGCTACCCTCTATCTATTTACGGCGCCCAGCACACTGAATGTGCTCGGGCAGGTTACGGGCGCGGGCGGTTTAACGAAGACGGGCCCCGGCACACTCCAGCTCTTTGGCAGCTCGGGCAACACTTATGCCGGCAACACCTTTATTCAGGCCGGCTTGTGCCTCCTGAACAAGAGCTCCGGCGTCGCCATTCCCAGCGGAACACTGACCATCGGCGACATTTTCGGCTCGTCTGCGGTGGTACGGGATGTGAATGTGGGCGCGAACATCGGTTCCTCGGTGGTCGTCCGCGTCAATAACCAGAGTCTGCTCGACCTGAACGCCAACATCGAAGGGGTGGGCCTGCTCACGCTCGACGGCGGCAACATTCAGACCGGCACCGGCTTGCTCATTATGAACGACAACCTCGTCTGCACCAACAGCACGGGGACCAACCAGTCTTCGACCATCAGCGGCAACCTCGTCTTGGGCTCATCCAGCCGGACCTTCTCAGTTTATAACGACCTCAGGATTAGTGCCGCCGTGTCCGGCACGGGCGGAATCACCAAGAACGGCGATCTAAATTTGCACCTGACGGCGAGCAATTCCTACGCTGGCCTCACCTTGATCCAAACCGGTTGGCTCTGGGCCGAGAATTCCTGGGCGCTGGGCGGGACCGCCAATGGCACGGTCGTTAGCAACGGTGCCTCCTTGGTTTTGAAGGGCGGCATTGCCGTCACCAACGAGTCCTTGGTTCTCAATGGCTCTGGCGTAGGGGCATGGGGGACTTTGGATTCACAGACCCAATCCGGGACTTTCGGGGCCGACATCTGGGCCGGCCCGATTACCTTGAACGCCACCAGCACGATAGACACGTGGAATAGCGACGACCTGCTTCGGATTATCGGCCCGATCAGCGGCCCCGGCGGGCTGACCCAGCTCGGCTGGGGCACGCTGCAGCTCGAAGGCACCACGGCCAATACCTACGCGGGCCTGACAACCGTGAACTCCCTCGCAAAGCTGGTGCTGAGCAAGTCGGTTGCTAACGGGGCCATAGCCGGGAACCTGGATGTATTCGGAACCTTGCGGTTGGGAGCCAATAATCAGATTTCTGAGGCTTCCGACGTAAATCTCGAAAGCGGCAGCTTGTTCGACTTGGGAGTGTTCTATGACCGCATCGACACGTTGCGGGGGTTGGGCGCGGTGACTTTCGGAGTTAACGGCTATATCGTGGTCGGTGCGAACAACGGGAGCAGCACCTACAGCGGAGTCATGTCCGGCACGGGCTACACCTTTGGCGGCTACACGGTCGGCAAATTCGGCACCGGCACTTTCACCATGAACGGCAACCATACCTTTACGACCGGTGCGGCCCGGGTTGGCAGCGGCAAGCTGGTTATCAACGGTTCCCAACCGCAGATTCCGGCGATCGTGGATTCTGGGGCCACGCTCGGCGGCTCTGGCACAGTCGGCACCATCGAGGCACGCGGCATGGTTGCTCCCGGAAACAGTGCCGGCATTCTCAGCAGCAGCAATGTGACGTTCTTTGCCGCCGGCCAATTCAACGTGGAACTCACCGGCCCCAACCCTGGTGTCAGCGGCTACGACCAATTGAACGTCCGCGGCACAAACACTCTGGCCAACGCCACTCTCACGGTGCTTCCCGCCTTCACCACCCCCGTCACCGTGGGCCAGCAGTTCACCATTCTCAAGAATGACGGGGCAGATGCCATCACCGGCACCTTCAGCGGACTGGGGGAAGGGGCTGGGATCACAGTCAACGGCTTCACCTTCAAGCTCAGCTACGTTGGCGGCACCGGCAACGATGTGGTGTTGACGCTCACGAACCTGCCGCTGGCCCAGGCCGGTTCCGCCGTCAGCCTCGGTAACGGGAGCGGCACGATTGATCCCGACGAGTGCAACTACCTCAAGGTCGTCATTACGAACACAGCCGGCGCGCCCATGACCGGCATTTCGGCCACGCTGTCGAGCGCCACCCCCAATGTCGCGGTGACACAACCTTTCTCGGCTTACGCCGACGTGCCCGCCAGTGGGAAGGGCACGAACACGTCTGCGTTCCAGATTTCCACCGCGCCGAACTTTGTCTGCGGCTCCACCATCAACCTGCAGTTAACGGTGGCGACCATTAGTCACGGCAGCTTCACCGTGCCAGTGGTTTTGTCGAGCGGATCTCCTTCGGCAGTGCCATTGCGCTACGACCTCAGCGTCGCTACTAATATTCCGGACACTGGAACCATTGAATCCACCAACGTCGTCGCCGGCTTCACCGGCCCGCTGGAGAAGGTCGCCGTATCGTTCTGGCTGACGCATCCGATTGACTCCGACCTGAGTATCTCGCTGATATCGCCTGACGGCACGGTGGTGCCGTTGACCATGAACCTAGGTGCCGGAGCCAATTTCGGATCCTCCTGTTCGCCCGACGCCAACCGGACAACCTTTGACGACACGGCGGCGACTTCAATCACAGCGGGCTCGCCGCCGTTCGTCGGAACTTTTCGACCGCAAGGAACGCTGGCTAACTTTATCAACACCACGCCCAACGGTAACTGGCGTTTACGCATCACGGACGGCTTCAATGGTTCCCTGGGTGCTTTGCGTTGCTGGTCGTTGTTCCTGTACCCGGCGACCTGCACTGCCGGCGGCGGCTTGTGCGAGTTGTGCCCGAACGTAATCATCACTTCCGCCACGGGGCCCGACGCGTTGAAACAGCCCAATTTACTCACCTATAACGGCATCCCGAGCACTTGCGGGGCACCCAAAGCCTGCCCGGGCACCGACCTTGGCGGGCCGTGGCCGTACAACAACTACACCATCCGCAATGGCCCGTCCGATGCCTGCGTAACCGTCACAGTGGAGAATTACTCCACCGCCACCGCCATGCTCGCCACGGTATATTCGGGCAGCTACGACCCAGCGAATCCGAATAAATGCGTCAATTATCTCGCCGACGGAGGTAATGCGATAGGGAGCGGAGGCTCGACCCGGACCTTTTCTTTCAACGTGGCTTCGAACGCTGCGTTTGTGGTCAACATTATCGCCAGCGATACCCTTTTGGCTCCGTATAAATTGACCGTGTCAGGCGGTGATTGCCGGCCCGTGCTCAATATCACGCCCATCGCCGCCAACAACATTCGCCTGGACTGGACGACGGCTGCCGCGGGGTACGGTCTGGAAAAGACGAACACCGTGGTCAGTGGCGCAGCGCCTTGGCCGCCAGTGCCCGGAGACCCTGCCGTGGTCAACAGTCGGTTCGTGGTGACCAACAGCGCCGCCGACGGACGGCAATTCTACCGCCTGCGTAAACCTTGAGGCCCAGGTAAGCCCCAGAGCCAGTGATCGCTGAGAGGGCTTGAGCTCGGTCGAGATCTCCCGCAAGGCACGGTGCATTTTGCATGATTTGAGCCCGAAGTTCGAAATAGGCATGGGGAGCGCAGGCGCACTCCGGCATTCCGGCCTGGCAGCGTGGGGATGCGTCTCAGTCCGCGAGCACGTTCTCGTAGTCGGACCACGTCGTAACACGGTTCGTAGGTGTAGGGTCCCAAAGCGCCCGGAGGGGACTGGCCGGCCGGCGGGCCCTGCCAGGCCCCAAGCGTGAAACGTGAAGCGTGATACGGGTTGCCTGCTGCGATTTCGGATTCCCTTCACATTTCACGTTTCACGTTTCACAAGAAACGCCCGGCCGGTGCCGATCTCGCCGGTGTTCCCGGATTGAACGTCCAGAACTCCTGACATAGGCACGAAATCCCGTTGCGTAGTTTTCCGCAGTTTTGACCCCGAGAATGCGTTTCGCGTGCGGGGATTCTGCCAGTGCGACGCTTTGCACACGCAAAGACTTGTGACACACTCCCGCCGAAA
>CAIWJG010000864.1 GCA_903912925.1 uncultured Verrucomicrobia subdivision 3 bacterium
CGTCAAAACCGGTCTGGTTAGAGGCCGACCATGCCAAAGGCAACAAAATCGGTCAGCAAAAAGCCCCGAAAAAACGAAGATTCCGGTTGCCGAGGGTCTCCCTTTTTGAAAACGGGGAGTTTTCTCTCAGACACTATTTATCAATGGACGCAGCTCTTTTGACAAACCCCGTGGGGGGAGTACACTTTGAACAGATGGAAGCTCGATTGGTCCAAGCAGGGTCTTTGCAGGGGACGGTCCCTTCGGTGCCCATAATACAGAACGGTTGAACTCGTAAATGACATGAACGTGATATTGGGATTTTTTCTCACTAGGCGCTCGGCTGCGCTAGGCAGTCTGGTCGCCCTGATCGTCCATCAGATGGCGTGGCCAGCCGGGGGCGCGCCCGCAGTAGCAAAAACGAACTCCGCCCCCAAGCTGACGGTCCAGGAGACCCCGATCAATCGCGAACTCAAGGCCGCCACCAGCGTCGCTCCGGTAGTCAAGAAGGTGGCGCCCAGCGTGGTGAACATCTACTCTACCGTGACGATCAAGGAGCAGCCCAATCCGCTCTTGAACGACCCGGCCTTCCGGCGGTTCTTTGGCGACGATCCCGGGGGCCAGAGCCAGCCGCGCTCGCACCGGGAGCAGGGCCTCGGCTCCGGGGTGATCGTTTCGCCGGACGGGTATATCCTGACGGCCAACCATGTCGTCGAAGGTGCGGACAAGGTGAAGGTGGCGTTGGCGTCGGGCGAGAAGGAATTTGACGCCAAGATCATCGGCACAGACTCGGCTACAGACATCGCGGTGTTAAAGGTGGAGGGGAAGAACCTGCCGGCAATCACGATTGCAGACAGCGACAAGCTCGAGGTGGGTGATGTGGTCCTGGCTATCGGCAATCCGTTCGGCGTGGGGCAGACCGTCACCATGGGCATCGTCAGCGGGCTGAGCCGGGGCGGGTTTGGCATCAATAACTACGAGAATTTTATCCAAACCGACGCGGCCATCAACGTTGGCAATTCCGGCGGGCCGCTGGTGGACGCGGAGGGACGGCTGGTGGGCATCAACACCTGGATTATCAGCCGCAGCGGCGGCTCGCAGGGCTTGGGCTTCGCGGTGCCGGCCAACATGGCGCGCTTCGTGATGGAGCGCCTGATCGGCGAGGGCAAGGTCACCCGCGGCTATCTCGGCCTGGGGCTGCAACTCGAAATGACGCCCGACCTGGTGAAAGAGTTCAACCTTCCAAATATGAACGGCGCTCTCGTAACCACGGTGGAAACGAATTCCCCCGCAGCGAAGGCCGGATTCAAGGAGGCGGATTTTGTCACCGAGTTTAGCGGCCAGAAGGTCAGGGACATGCGGCAACTGCGCCTGCTGGCATCCCAGACAGCCCCGGGCAAGGTTGTGAAAGTGAAGGTCCTGCGGGACGGCAAGGAGAAGATGCTGACCGCCACTCTTGGCGAGATACCCAGAGAGATGCTGGCGCGCGGCGGCCAAGCGCAACCAGGCGAGCGAGGCAAATCGGAGAAGGACGCGCTGGACGGCGTGGAGGTCGCCGACCTCGACGCCCAGGCCCGCCGTGAGGCCGGCACCCCGAATGACGTCCGGGGGGCGCTGGTCACCAGTGCGGATCAGGACTCCAACGCCGGAGAAGCCGGGCTGCGCGCGGGGGATGTGATCGTTGAGATTAACCGGCAGGCGGTGCGCAGCGCGGACGATGCGGTGACCTTGAGCGAGAAGGCCAAGACCGACCGCATCCGGCTGCGGGTCTGGCGCGGCGGCGAGGGGCATGGCGGGATGCTTTTCCTTTCGGTGGATAACACTAAGAAGAAATAGACGCGGCACGTGAAACGTGAAGCGTGAAACGTGAAAGGACGGGAGTGAGTTATGACATTGAAGTGGAATCTGGTTACCAAAGGCATGCGCCCGCACGCGCAATTACAATCCAAGCTGGAGGAGAAGATCGCTAAGCTGGAAACTCATCTGGAGCACTTTCCATCGGACGCGGTGCATTTGCAGGTCAATCTGGAGCGGCACCCGAAGCGGGACTGGTTCGACGCCGCGCTAACCCTCCACCTGCCATCGAACACCCTGGAGAGCAAGAAGTCAGGGGCCGACCCTTTGCCGGTATTTGATCGAGCGATCAAGGCTCTCCTGCGCGAGGTGGCAGGGCTGAAATCCGACTTGCGGCGCGAGAACGATTGGAAGGAAGTGGCGCGCCGGAAGCTTTGAACGGGCACCGCCGACGCCTTGCCGGCGAGCTTACCGGGCATCCGGCCCGGTAGCGAACCTGGAGCTGGCGGCGGGACGACGCCAAAACCAGCGGGCGAGACGCCGGCGCCAGGCGTTTTCTCTGGAGCAAGACGGCGATTTATGCCGTAATCAAGGGCTTAAGCTATGACGGTACAATATAAAGACTATTACGAGACCCTGGGGGTGGCGCGCGGCGCCAGCGAGGCCGACCTCAAGAAGGCCTTCCGCAAGCTCGCACGCGAACACCACCCCGACGTCGCCAAGAACAAGAAGCAGGCAGAGGAGAAGTTCAAGGAGATCAACGAGGCCTACGAGGTCCTGGGGGACCCAGCCAAGCGCAAGCGGTATGACGATCTGGGGGCGAATTGGCGGTCCGGCGGGGGGCAGGAATTTCACTTCGACGGCACCGGCTTCAGCGACTTCTTTGAGCAACTCTTCAGCTCGAGGGGCAGCCGAGGCGGGGCGGGGTTTGGGCGTGGCGGCGGCTTTTCCGGGGAAAAGATGGGCGCAGAACGCGGCCAGGACATCGAGGGCGACATCCTGGTGACGCTGGAAGAGGCTGTGCGCAGCTCCGTGCGGTCGGTGTCCGTGCGGCACGGGGTGACCTGTGAACTCTGTGGGGGCACCGGTCAACGCAACCGCCGGCCCTGCGCCGTTTGCGGCGGCACTCGTCAGGTTGTCCGGACGGAAACCTACCAAGTGAAAGTTCCGGCGGGTGTCACGGAGGGCCAACGGCTGCGCATCGCAGGCCGCGGCGAGGCGGGAGTGGGCGGCGGTGCCGCCGGCGACCTCTATTTGCGCGTGCGGCTGGCTCGCCACCCCGATTTTGAAGTCGAGGATCACAATCTGATTCACCAGACTGAAGTCGCCCCGTGGGAAGCAGTTCTGGGAACTAACATTTCCGTGCCGACCCTTAATGGCCAGGTAAGCATTAAGGTGCCGCCGGGAACGCAGAACGGCCAAAAGCTGCGGGTTCGCGGCCGAGGCCTGCCACAGCGCGAGGGGGGCAGCGGCGATCTCATTGTCGAAACCCGCATTGAAGTGCCCAAGCGGATTACCGAGCCCGAGCGCAAGCTGTGGGAGCAACTGGCTCGAGAATCGCGGTTCAACCCCCGCGAGTAGCTGAGGGAGACCGTCGCGGGTGAAGGTCTCGGTGCCGCTGCCAGGTGGTGGCAGGGCCGTGGCTGCTCTAAAGTCGGCCCGGGCCAATCCAAACCCGAGATCCGAAGACCGAAGGCCGAAAGAAACCCGAAGGCCGAGGTCCGAATTGATAG
>CAIWJG010000865.1 GCA_903912925.1 uncultured Verrucomicrobia subdivision 3 bacterium
ACAGATGGACACGGATTTGCAGCGTATTGCCGAGCAACCCCGCCTCACCCCTGCAAGGGAAACGTGAGGTGTGAAACGTGAAACGTGAAACGTGAAACGTGAAGGAAATCGGAATGATATGGCCCGCTCCCCAGCTCACGTTTCACGTTTCACGCCTCACGTTTCATCGTTTCATCGTTTCAACTGCCGTTTTTAGGTTCAACCAACGGAACCCGCTTTCCCAGGCACCCAATTGCGGATCGTGTTTAAGAATCTACTGACATGAGGAATTCGTTGCCAGGAACTCGGTTCTCAGAGCGGGACCAAGCCATGCAACCTACGCAATGGAAAAGTTGGGGTATGTCAGGAGGTCTGAAGTTCGCGTTGGTTCCTCAGCCGAGCATTGATTCATGAGCCCTACTTTGTGGACGCCTGCCCAGTGGGCAGAGGTGGAATTTGGGTCGGCCCCACTGGGGGACCGACGCCGCGCCCAACGCTTGGTAAGAATAGGCACGAGTTTGGCGCAAACGCCCACCGGAACGCTGCCTGAGGCATTTCCAGAGTGGAAGGAGTTGAAAGCCGTTTACCGGTGGGTGAATTATATCGAGTTTGGCCTGGAGGAGATTCAACAGCCCCACCGGCAACGGACGCTGGAGAGGTGCCAGCAGCCCGGGGAGTATTTGCTGATCGAGGACACCACGCCGTTGGACTATTCGAGCCATCCACACACCGAGCAGTTGGGTTTCATCGGCGACGGGCGGGGCCGTGGACTGCACCTGCACAGCACGTTGGCCGTGCGCGTGGAGGGGTGGAAATCGGAGACCGAACCCGAGGGGGTGGCGGTGGGTTTGCTGGGACAGAAGTGCTGGGCGCGCACGGGTAAAGGGCTGCGCAAGGAGAGTTGGCGCCAACGCATGTCGCGCCGGCGCGAATCGGAGCGGTGGGCGGAGGTTACGGCGCAGATCGGGCGACCTCCACCCGGCTGCCGCTGGATATATATCGCCGACCGGGAAAACGATTTCTACGAGCCGATCCAGCGGTGTCGGGGCAACGAGCAGGATTTTATTATTCGGGGTTTTCGGGATCACAAGCTGGTCGGCGCGGAGGACAAGTTGTTTGCGGAGTTGGACCCAGCGGTGGTGCAGGGGGTGATGCGGGTGAAATTGCGAGGGCGCCACGGCGAAGCGGCACGAGAAGCGACGGTGAGTTTGCGCAGTTGCCGAGTGAAGCTGAAAGGGCCGTGGCGGCCGGGAGGAGTGCTGGAGGATGAGGAGATCAACGTGGTGGAAGCGCGTGAGTTGGCGCCGCCGCCGGGGAGCAAGCCACTGCATTGGATTTTGCTGACCTCGCTGCCATGCCAGAAGTTGAGACAACTGCAGCAGATCGTAGCACGGTATGCACTGCGGTGGTGGATCGAACAGTATCATAAGGCCCTCAAGAGCGGAGCCGGAATCGAAGAAAGCCAGTTGGAGAAGGGCTTTCGGATTGAGAATCTGCTGGCGATCTTGGCGGTGGTGGCGGTGCGATTGGTCAACACGCAATGGCTGGCGCGCAACCGACCGGAAGACCCTGTGGATGCGGAGAGCTTTGGGGCCAATGCCTTGAAGATCCTCGGCGCTAAGTACCAGACCCCCAAAGGCGGCTGGACCAACCGGAGCGTGCTCATCGCGGTCGCCAAGATGGGGGGATTCTTGGCACGCAAACATGACGGGATGCCGGGTTGGAAAACGATCTGGCGAGGGTGGAGTCGGTTGATGTGCATGTGCGAAGGAGTAGAAATCCTAAACGAAAAGTCAAAAAGATGTGGGTAATGACAAGCCCTAAAGGGTGCTCCATGCCGCGTATGATCGCCATTCGTCCCATTCGTCCCATTCGTCCCATAATGAGCTAGGTAGCGGTTATTCCGGGGCCAGGAGCGCGCGGTAGAAACGCCAAGGGTAGGGCGCGGATATGTCCACATACGTCGCCTGGCCTTGGTCGTTGATGGTCAGCCGCGAAAGAGGAATCCACGATTGCAGATTGGTTGAACCTGCCAGGTAGTAAACCCAACCGGGGGCCGCGGCGGCCAAAGTGGGCAGCATGGAGCCGCTGACGGTCGTTATCGTCAGGGCCGCTTGGGGAGTTGAACCCTGGATTTGCAGCTCCAGGGCCTGGAGCGTGCCAGTCTCGCCGGGAACCAAATCGGCAACCTGGGCTTGCCAAACCCCTTTGGCATGTTCGCCCCAGTGACGGACGGTGGTGAGTGGCCATGCCTGGTAGCTTGGACCGACGGAATTATGCACCTCAGCTAAGCGGCTGGCGGTGCCCGCCGGAGAGATGAGCGTGATCGCCAGATCGCCGTAGCGTGGGTGGGGAGCGGTCACGGTCAAGGCCACTCGTTCCACGCGGAAGTTTTCGTTGGTGATGGCAAAGGTCTGGGTGATGCCGGCGGTCTGGTTGTCCGGGATGGGGCGGGCGAGGTTGGTCTGCCCGTTAACAAGGGTCTGCAGCGGACCGAGGCCGGCCCAATGCTGGGCCAGCTTGAGGGCCGAGTTGGCGTTGACCAGGCCGGCGCCGAACTTATGATGGTGCAGGATGCCCGCCGAATTTGTCCCCCAACCGGGGTCAAGGGGGACGATTTTGGTGGCCGAACGCATCAGGATTTCGGCGAGGTCGCGGTAGCTCAAATCGGGGTTGGCCTGGAGCAAGAGGGCGGCCACCCCGGAGACCATTGGGGCGGAGGCCGAGGTGCCGCCAAATTGCTCGGTGTAGCCGGCGTCCGGCAGCTCACAAAAAGTCGCGCCGTCGTTGAGGCCATCGGTGCCGGTCAGATCGGTGGTCGTGATCGCCTGGCGCCCGCCGGAACAGAATTGAATGCCGCTGCTGGCCGGCGCCGCCACGACCAGGCACGCCCCCGGTTCGGCGTAGGTGGCTGGCTGCCCTTGGTCGCTGACCGCCGTCACGGCGATGGCGTAGAGGGAGTTGGCGTAGCCGTCATAATTGACATTGTCGCCGGCCCCTAGGCCGTTCCCACCGGCGAAGATGTAAACGGTACCCTTGCCGTTGCGCCCAGTGGTGGCGCCCGTCAGCATCGCGTTCGCCGTCAAGGGGCCCGGTCCCAGCAATTCCCCGGTACCGTCCGGAGCGCCCCAACTATTATTCTTGACCCAGATGGAGTCATTTTGAAAGCGGATGGCAGCGGCGTCCTGGGCGTCGGTGGTTGGCGCGCCCAGCAGCCGGAGGCCGGCCAGCCAGGCTTCCGGCGCAACGCCGGAAACGCCAATCCCATTGTTTCCTCGGGCGCCCGCCAACCCGGCCACGGGCGTTCCGTGGGTGTCCGTCGCAGCGTTGGGCCTGGGATCAGGGTTGTCATCATTAAAATTGTAGCTCAGGGAAGGCACAAAGTTCGGAGCCAGATCGGGATGCGTGTACTGCAGTCCATCATCCACCACGCCGATGACGACCCCGGCCCCCCGGTAAGTGTTCCACACGCTGGTCACGCCGACGTCTATGCCGGGAACGCCGCCGTTCTGACCGGTGTTGAGCAAGTGCCATTGGGAGTAAAAGAACGGATCATTGGGAACCAGTTTCTTTTGGTGGCTTTTCGCCAACTGCGGCTCGGCGAGCAAAACATCGCGATCCCGGCGCAAGCGTTGGGCCAACCGGAGCGCTCCCGCCACTTCGTGCGTGTGTGCGATGAACCATCCCGCGGGCAGGCCGGGCAAGGGTTCCAGCGTGGTAAGGGCGCGCGCCTCGATGGCGCGAGGATCGGCGGTGGCCGAAAGCCTGACGAGCAGCTCGCGGGTTAGAAACCGGCGGGACCATTCATTGCGCGGCCGGCCCCGGACATAGAGCGTCAGTTCCATCGGCTCATGGTTAGCCGCGTTGAACCAGTGGGCGTACTGCCGCACCTGTTCGGCCGAGGCAAGCGAAGCGATCCGGACGACCGCTTGCGGGGAGGGGCGGTGCAGGCTATGCAGCTCATCGCGCGCAATATCGAACTCGACAACCGCCGCCCCATCGAGAATCCATTGCGTGTCCGCAAGCTCGGGCTCGGCGAGTGCCTGGGGTGCGGCTGCTAGAACGATCGTGGCGCAGAGAACGGCTGCGCGCGCGCGGTTTGTTCGGGGCAACGTCACTCCGTTAGTGTGCCAACCGACCGGGCGGCTGGCAAATGAGAAGCAAGAAGCAACAACGGCATCATGGAATCGGGATCTTGTGCCCAAGACGGCCGGTAATAAACGCGGTCAAAGGATAATAGGCATCCACAAGCAATCCTTCATAACCGCAGGGACTTCCGTCCCATTCCTTCCAGTCACCGCCGCCGCCGATGCCATTTTGGAAGGTCCCAGCGCGATACCCCTCCAGCATTTTGTCAAAAATGACATCCGCCTCCGCCTTGCGTCCAGCGGAGTATAGCCCCTGGATGTAATGGTAGGCCATGCTGCCGGTCACGCCGCCGTTCTCGTAATATTGAAACCTCAGCGGGGGCTTGCCTGCAAAGTGTACGAGGTTCCCGGGAAGTCCGTACTGGAAACTGCTGAACCCCGTCGCTTTGATCTTGGCCTGCAGTCGGTCGAGGATGGCGTTGGCTTGCGTTGTGTCCACCAAGCCGTAGGCGATGGCAATGCCGTTGACCCAAAGAAAGTAGCAGTCGGCGAACTTTCCATCTTTCAGGCGCCAACCCGCCAGGACACCTGTTTCGGGGTTGTAGAAGGTTGCGTAATAGGCGGCTTTGATCTGGTCGGCCCGATCTCGATACAGCTTCTGCTTCGCGTGGTTCCCGAGGCGATGCTCCAGGTCCGCCAAGCAGCGAAAAGCCCTCCAGGACAGGGCGGAACTGTAGGCGTCCTTCCAATTCCATGGGGTGCAGTCCCACCAGTTGGTCGGATCGCGTTCCGATTCGCAGAGGCCGTCGCCGTCCACATCCGCGGCGATCATGCGGTCGGCGTATGTTTCGATGAAACTGATCCGCCGCTTTAACCACTGCCGATCCGGTTTTCCGGTGGCATAGTCCCAGGCGGCAATAATCGTCGAAGGGGCAACGTCCTGAAACTGGTCCTGGAACCCCTTAAACCCATCGAAGTAACGATCCAGGGAGATCCGCACCAAATCCAACGCCGTAAAGTTGTCGAAGAGCGGTGGGGTGTAGCAGGCCTGGTCCGCATAACAAAACAGGCAGAACTGGCAGGTATCGCCGGCGGCGTTGTTGGCCAGGCAGGCAAGATCCGCTCGGAAGCCAAAAACATTGAGCCAGGCGCGCTTGATCCCGATGAGTTTCGGATCAGCGTCCACCACCGATGGCTTTGGATAGATTGCGGTTACCGCCATGCTGAGTTCCAGGCGTTGCTTGCCCGCGCGCTGCCTGCCAGCGCTGCGCCCTTTATTTAGAACCAACTGGATCTGTTCCGGCCCCAGATGCATCGCGTTGTCTTCCAGCAGGCGTTTGTTCCCCGCCTTCTCCATCCGCTGCCGATACTCGGGCGTCATTCCTGCCCAAGCTGCGACCGCGCCAGGGGCAATCGGCTTCAAATCCCTGAGCAGCGAAAAGTCCAAAGTGGCTTCATCCGCTTTCTGTTCCTTCACGCGAACCAGCAAGCTGCCCCAGTCCGGAAAGTGCAGCAGTACGGGAAACCGCAGCTTTCCCGGCTCGCTTAAGCGCCCGAGAGGAGAAACCGGAGTGACGGTCGCGTCAAACATCATTCGGAGCGGCGAGGCTATGACCGCCTCGTAGTCCTGCGGGATCTCTCGTTCTATCTTCACCTTGAGTGCTTTGGGCTCCACGGTAAAAGCCAGCGAATCGGTTTCGAAATCCCCCAGTCTGATATTCCAGTAACGCACCACGTTTCCTTTCACTGCCACCTCACACGGCAAGTCCGTGCCCGTGCTGGAATTGGTGGCAATAGCCACCACCGGCCCCCAGGCGATGGACTCTTTCAGCAGATTCTGTTTATGGCGGCTCTCGCCGGTAGCATCCACGGAAAGAAACGTCATCGCCGGTGTGTGCCGAGAAAACGACAGCTTGAGCCACGGCGAGGTGTAGGTGACAGCCCGTGGGGTGGTCTCGACGGTAAGGTCGCGTGTCGCCGCCGGCCTGGCCGTTGATAATCTATTCGCCATCGGCAGGTCGGCGGCTAAAACCGCTTGCAGGCTGAAAAACGTGCCAAGCCAAGCAGCCCACTGGGTCATTTGCCGGCTAAAGTTCACCACGTTATTAACTGGTCTCCCGGTCAAAAGGTCCGATCCAAAAGGCAAAGGCGAAAAAGCTTTCACGCTGATAAGGGTAGTACGCTGCCTTGACCGATCAAGCAGGAAATCCTCAGATCCCGGAGTGCGCCGCTCACATTTTTCTGGAGCGCGGACATTCTTGTCCGCTTCGGGGTTGACTGAGCCCATGAGTCCCATGAGTCCCATTACTCTCATCCCTCCTAGTCACGGTGTGGTGGTTTTGGAAAAACCTAAGCGGCGCACATGGAACGAGACGAAATGTCGATCCAGGCTTGAATTGACCGTGTTGGATGTTGGATGTTGACCGCTCGTAAATCAGCTTTGCTGAGGAGATTATTTGGCGAAGACTTGGAATTCCCAAATGGTGGGCGCCTGGGTGGCGTCGAGGATGTTCAGCCGCACGAAGCGGGCCTGGACGGCAGGGAAGGTGGTCGTGAAGCGGGTGCCGGCTCGGGTGCCAGCATAGGCCACTCGCCATTCTTCGTTCGTGTCTAGGCGGTATTGGAGCTGGTATTGGGTGAGGCGAGGATCGAGTTCCTGGATGACGAGGCGCGAGATGGTCGAAGGCTGAGACAGCTCGACTTCGAGCCACGCCTGTTTGGTCTGGTCGGAGGTCGCCCAGCGCGTCTCGGGATCGTCGTCCACGGCTTTGTCCGAGCCGAACTGGGTGCCGCTCGGGTGGACGTCGGAAGCGGTGGCCGGACGGTGAGCCGTCAAAGCGCCGGAGCCGGCCGGGGCGAGCGGATTGAAATGGAGCCCGAACTCCGCGATGGCCGGCGGTGCAGAGGCTTTGTCTATGACCAACCGAACCTGCCGGGCGGTGACTGCCGGGAAGCGACGGAGTTGCTTGTGACCGATGACCTGACCGCTGGAGATGGTGCGCCACTGGCCGCCGTCCAGTATCTCCACATGATAAGCCTGCACACGCTCCCCCTTGGAAATGTCTTCCTGGATGCGGGCGACGTTGAAGGTCCGGGCCTGGCCGATGTCGAACTCGACGGAGCCGGTCGTTTGGTCTCCTGCCGGACTCCAGGAGGTATCGAGCTTGCCGTCGGTCAGGTTGCGTTCGTGCCCCGAGGGATCGGCGTGGCTGGAGGCCTTGAGCGTTGCATCCCTGACCGAGTCGGTGGCGTAGAGCTTGTTCACGTATGCGCCGAATTCCTTGAGACGGGCGGCATCGGCATCGGCAATGCGTCCGCGCCGGTCGGGCGGGATGTTGAGCAGGAGCACGGAGTTTCGGCCGACGGACTTGAAGTAGATGTCTGCGAGCGTGGCCATTGATTTAACCTTGGTGTCATCGCTCCGGTGATAAAACCAGCCGGGGCGGATGGAGACATCGCACTCGGCCGGATGCCAGACGGGCCGACCGTCGCGCTGGACGACGGAGGATTCGTTTTCTCGGGCGACGCCGGATTCGTTGCCGACCCAGCGGATATCCGGGCCACAGATGGCGATGAGTGCGCCGGGCTGGAGTTCGCGGACCAGGGCGTAGCAGGCGGGCCAGTCATACTCCTGCCGCTTGCCGTTGGGGCCTTCGCCGCAGGCGCCATCGAACCAGACCTCGTCAATCGGGCCGTAGTTCGTGAGCAGCTCGCGAAGCTGGTTCCGGAAGTATTCGTTGTATTTCGGCGAGTCACCATAGGTTGGTTGGTTGCGGTCCCACGGCGAGAGGTATAGACCGACGCGAATCTGCTTCTCGCGCAGCGCCTCGACGACCTCCCGGACGACGTCGCCCTTGCCGTCGCGCCAGGGGGAATTCTTCACGCAGTGTTCGGTGAACTTTGAGGGCCATAGGCAGAAGCCGTCGTGGTGTTTGGCGGTCAGGATGAGAAGCCTGACTCCGGACTCCTGGAGGACGGTGGCCCATTGCCGGGCGTCGAAGTCGGTGGGATTGAACCGCCGTGGATCCTCCTTGCCGTCGCCCCATTCGCGGTCGGTGAAGGTGTTCATGCCGAAATGAGCGAACGCGATAAACTCGTGCCGTTGCCAGGCGAGTTGCTGCGGCGTGGGAACGGGGAGAGTTTCGGCGGCACCACTGAGGCAGGCGGCAATGAAGAATGAAGAAAGCAGCGGCAATCGTTTGATCACGGCGGCAGGCTACTCACCAGACCAACAACTAGCAATGCTTCCCGCGTGAACCGCCCAGGGGCGATCTAAGGTTCTCCCGTTCCCAGCGAGCAGCGCTCAAATCCGAAGCTCGAAAACCGAAATCCGAAGGAAATCCGAAATCAGAAATCCGAAGGGCGTGTGGGCACCTGGCCCATTTCGGTTTTCGGGTTTAGGATTTCGTTCGGATTTCGGTTTTCGGATTTCGGT
The DNA here is from genome assembly GCA_903912925.1 of uncultured Verrucomicrobia subdivision 3 bacterium. Taxonomy (GTDB): domain Bacteria; phylum Verrucomicrobiota; class Verrucomicrobiia; order Limisphaerales; family UBA8199; genus PALSA-1440. Next base: position 8,503 of record CAIWJG010000865.1, read on the forward strand.
TTTAGGGTGATCCCAACTAACTTTAGAGTGCCCCTGGTAGCCTCTCCCCACTTTCGGAGATAGCGCTGGGACCGGATGTGTGCTAAAACAGGCGGAAATTACGACTTCTACAGCAATTGTCTCGGCCTGGCCTCGGGTCTGCGGCGGAGTGCTGGCCGCGCTGGCGCTCTGCGGCGTGTGCGGATTCGCGGCCACCCCATCGGATCCCCCGCCGCATCGCGACGTCGGGCAGCGACTGGTCCCGGCGGACGTGGACTGGGCGAACCCGGTTTACCAGACTGCGTTCAACGACCCTGCCGAGTTGAAAAACTGGAAGATCGAAGGCGGTCGGCGGGCGAGCATCGAGCAGGGAAGGCTCGTCCTGGAGAACGCAGATAAGGACGATCACTTGGTATGCTGGCTAAAGACGGAGGCGCCGGCGGATTTTCTGCTCGAGTTTTCGGTCCGGCCGCAGAATCGAAAGGAAGGCTTGAACATTGTGTTCTTCAACGCGCGCGGTGCCCGCGGCGAGAGTGTCTTCGATCCGACGCTGAAGCCGCGCAACGGAAACTTCAGGCAGTATCACAGCGGCGATTTGAACAATTATCACATCTCCTATTGGGCGCCGAATCGCGGTACCGTCAATGTGCGCAAGAACGCCGGCTTCCACCTTGTGGCGACCGGCACCGACCTCATTGCCGACGCCCCCGCCGACGCCTTCCAAGTCGTCCGGCTCTACAAGCGGGGCGGAAAGATCCGACTGATGGTCGGCGACATCATTGCAGTCGCGTTCGACGATGACGGCAAGGTCAACGGTCAGGTGTGGACGCACTCCGGCTGGATCGCGCTGCGACAGATGGGCCACACCGCGCGTTGCGAGTACGAGCACCTGAAGATCTTCCCGCTCCTGCCGGGGCGCGGCCCCGGACTCGCCCCAGTTGGGGCGGGAAGCGCAGGCCGGCGGGGCCGGAAATCCGAAACCCGAAACCCGAAACCCGAAGGAAATCCGAAGACCGAAATCCGAAAACCGAAGTCGGCAGGGGGGCGAAGTTCTTTCGCGAGCGGCGATTCCTTTCGAGCAGCCCATTTAACCGCAGAGACGCGAAGAGCAGGAAAATGAAATCAAACAACAAATGCTTGAGACGCCGGGTGAGGGCACCCGGCCTACAATCCATGATCTTCTCTGTCGCCACCCTTCGAGCTTCGCTCGCTTTGCTTGTCTGCCGCGCGGTCTGCGCCGCTGCGGCGGATGTGGCCTACTTTTCTGACAACGGCTACGGCAATCCCATTAGCACCCTGCAGCATCCGGCCGCCGAGCACTTCAACGGCGTGACGTATGTCGCCTATTCTGGACCCCACGAGGATCCCTACGTCGCCGCTTACGTTCACGCCACCGGCAAGTGGATCGGCCCGATTCAGGCCGGAGTCAATACCATGGGCAAATCACCCGATCAGGTGGACCCGGGCGAACTCGACAATCACGGCCGGCCGGCCTTGATCGTGGACCGTCAGGGTTACATCCATCTCGTTTTCGGAGCCCACGGCGGCGATTCGTCCTACGGTCAGAATAAGTTCGGCACGCCAGGCAAGGGCCGGCTGACCCACGTAGTCTCCCAAAAGTCCGGCGACATCACCGCGTGGAAAACACTGGAGAACATCTCTCCGTTCGGCACCTACACGCAATGGGTCAAGCTCGCCAACGGCGACCTGTATCTGTTCTATCGCCACGGCTCGCACCGCAGCGACTGGGTTTACCAAAAGTCGGTGGACGATGGTCGCACGTTCGCGCCGGAAGTCTCCGTGCTCAAACACAAGGTCAGCTCTGACAAGCCTACCGTCCACGATTCGTGGTATGCCTGGTTCGACAATGGTCAGGGCGATACCATCACCGCGTCCTATGTTTACCATCCCTGCGCCTTCCCGGGGCACAACGCCCGCCGCAGCAACACCTATTACATGCTCATGGATTGCCGCGATGGTTCGTGGGCCAATGTGCAGGGAGAACGGTTGACCCTGCCGGTGACCAAGGAGTCGGCGGACAAGCTGACCCTGATCCAGGCCACGGGCACTGAAAAATCCAATCACGGAACCTGCCATGTGGACGCGGAGGGCCGACCGCACGTTTTCTTCCGCTTTCCGGGCGGGCAGGTGCGATATTATCGTTGGGACGGGAAGGCCTGGCAGAAACCGACGACGGTCGCCGACGAAAGCGGCCAAGGGCAGGATGGGGACTTCATCATTGATTCACCGCTGAAGGTGAGGATGCTCTTATGCCAAAACCATGCGGGCACGGGTTCGGTCGGCTGGTGGAACACGGCCGACGGAGGGCAGAGGTGGACCAAAGGCGCGAACCTCTTCTTGCTGATGGATGCATCAATTCAAGTGACCGCACTGGTGCGCAATGCCCATCCAGACGCGCGCATGTTGGTGGGTTCCAGGAACGACCAACAGGAGCACCTCTATCATCAAATGTATCTGGTCGGCGACCACGGCGCGCTTGGCCGCCCAGCGGACGAGGCGGGCCATTTGGGCGACCGGCTGGAAACCATCAAGGCGATGCCCCAGACGAAGGGGAAGGCCGAAGCCAAGAGGAAGAAGAAGGCCAGCAAACTCGATGATGAACCGTGACCGCCGAGAGCCGCCGCGCCTCGTCCGTGAGCCGGTTGAGACATGAATGCAATACATCTGCTGCCGGTCTTGCTCGTCCTGTTTGCGGGCCAGTCATCCGCTGTTTCAATCGTAATTTACCGAACGCCGGGTGCGGCTTAAACAATCAAATCTATCAACCTGAAATGAAATCATTACTGATGATTCTCGTATGGGGATTGTGTTGCACAGCATCCGAAGTGGCGCGTGCCGGCGATGCGAAACCAGCCGCTGGTTCCGCCAAAGAATCCGCGCCGGAGAAGTTCCCTTCCCCCGTGCCGAAGCAAATCTTCTCTCACACCCTCAGCGCACAGGAACAAGAGCTCAAGGCCAATGACTTGATGCGTCGTTTCGCAACCTCGCGCAAGAAACTCGCCGCCGACCGCCATCGCCCAGCCTACCACTTCGTCAGCCCCGAGAGCACCCTCAATGACCCCAATGGCCTCTGCTTCTGGCAAGGACGCTGGCATCTCTTCTACCAGGCCTATCCACCGGAAGACCGCCGCCAGCACTGGGGCCACACCGTCAGCGACGACCTCGTCCACTGGCGCGACCTCCCCTATGCCATTTATCCCGGCATCGAAAAGATGTGCTTCTCCGGCAGCACCGAGGTCGAGGAGAAGCAGGTCGTGGCTTTCTATCCCGGCATTGACGCCGGCATGATGGTCGCCGTTTCCCGCGACCCGCTCCTTCTGAACTGGGAGAAAATCCCGGGCAACCCCGTCGCCCAGCCCGTCCGCGATTCCTGCATCTGGAAACAGGGCGATACTTACTTAGGCCTTCTGGGCAGCGAAAGACTCCTTTCCTCCACCAACCTCGTGGACTGGAAAGTCGCCAATGCCCATTTTCTCTCTGGTCCTTCCTTCCCTATCGACGATGGCAACTGCCCCAACTTCGTCCCTATCGGGGACAAGCACATCCTGCTGCTCTTCAGCCACACCCGCGGCGGCCAGTATCTCCTGGGGGACTACGACCCCCGCGAGTTCAAGTTCACCCCCTACGATCACGGTCGGTTCAATCACGGGCTCGTCGCTCCCGCCGGTGTTCACTCGCCTTCCGCCGCGGCTGATGGCCAGGGCGGCGTCATCAACATCCTCAACCTCAACGAGGGTAAGTCGGTTAACGGCTGGGACCATATCTTCTCCCTCGCCCAACGCCTCACCCTCGGCACCGACAAGCGCCTCCGCATTGAACCTGTCGCCGCCGCCGCTTCCCTGCGCGGACCCCGCCAGCACATCGGGCAGACTGCGCTCCCGGCCAACCAGGAAGTTGTCCTGGATGCGATCAAGGGCGACACGATGGAACTCGATGTGGAAATCGACCCCCAAACCGCTTCCTGGGTTCAACTCAACGTCCTCCGCTCGCCGAACACGGAGGAGTTCACCACCATTACCTTCTACAACTACGACCGCAACGTTAACCCGTGGTTCCGTCGCCCAAGCGTTATCAGCCTGGATAGCTCACGCTCCAGCACTCTCCCTGACGTCATCGCCCGTCCCCCGGAAACTGCGAGCATCGAACGTGGAAGGGACCCGCTCCGGCTCCACGTCTTCCTCGACCGCAGCGTCGTCGAAGTCTTTGTCAACGGGAAGCTCTACCTCGCCATACGAGTTTACCCCGACCGCGCAGACAGTTTGGGAGTCTCGGTCCGCGCCCAGGGTCAGGGTGCGGTAATGAACAAGCTCGACGCCTGGCAGATGCAGTCAATTTGGCCATGAAAGCGCCTGGAAGCATCTTGAAACCAGGTAAACAGGATAGGAACATTTTGATTACAGTATGCTCAATAGATTTCTGTCTGCCAGCCTGATGCTGCTGGTCGCTGCGCTGGCAGCGGCGGCGGAGACGCGCCCGAACATCCTCTACTGCCTGGGCGACGACTGGAGCTGGCCTCATGCGGGCGTCTATGGGGACCGGGTCGTCCGCACGCCGACCTTCGACCGCATCGCCCGCGAGGGGGTGCGGTTCAATTACTGTTTCAGTGCGACGCCGTCCTGCACTGCATCGCGGGCCGCTATGCTGACCGGCCAGTATCCCCATCGGCTTGAGGAGGGAAGCAACCTCCGGGGTTTCCTGCCGAAGAAGTTCGCCGTGTATCCGGACCTGCTCGAACAGGCGGGCTACACGGTCGGCAGCACGCGCAAAGGCTGGGCCCCGGGTAACTGGCGGGCCGGCGGCTTCACGCGCAATCCAGCCGGCCCCAGCTTCAAAGACTTGGCCACTTTCTTGCAGACTGTGCCTGTCGGCAAGCCCTTCTGCTTCTGGTTCGGCAGCCATGACCCGCATCGCCCCTACGAACGGGGATCGGGTGCTCGCAGCGGCTTGAAAACGAACTCTGTGGTCGTGCCGCCGTTCTGGCCGGATAACGGGGTCGCGCGCAATGACGTGCTGGACTATTACCGGGTGGTGGAGCGTTTCGATCGCGAGGTGGGTGAGTTGCTCGACCTGCTCGACAAGGCCGGCAAGCTGACCAACACCCTGGTTATTATGACCGGCGACAACGGCTGGCCTTTTCCACGCTGCAAAGCCAACCTCTACGACGGCGGCACCCGGCAACCGCTGGCGGTGCGCTGGCCGGCCGAGTGCAGACCCGGCCAGGTCTGCGATGATTTCATCAATCTCATGGACCTCGCCCCTACTTGCCTGGAAGCTGCCGGACTGAAACCATTACCGGAAATGACTGGCCGCAGCTTCCTGGGCTTGCTGACCGGCGCGGAGAAATGCGGCTCCCGGAACACGGTTTTCCTTGAACGCGAACGCCACGCCATCGTGCGCGCCGGCGATGCGGGCTATCCGATGCGTGCTGTCCGCACCCGCGAATTCCTTTACCTCCGGAATCTCCGACCCGACCGCTGGCCTGCGGGCGATCCGCACGCGCCAAGAGATCCCAAACGCGTGTTCGGGGATTGCGACGATGGCCCGACCAAGAGCTACATCCTCGATCACCGGGACGAGCCCGGAATGCAGAGGTTCTTCGAGCTCGGCTTCGGGAAACGTCCTGCCGAGGAACTTTACGACCTGAGCAAGGACCCGCACCAAATCAGCAACGTGGCGGGCAGACCGGCTTACTCCGCAGCTCAGAAACAGCTCCGCGCGCAGCTTGACCAGTGGATGAAGGAGACCGCCGACCCCCGCGCGGTCAAGGACGATGACCACTGGGACAGCTATCCCTATTTCGGCGAGTAGCCTTAGCCCGGTGTTTCGGTGTTTCGCCTGCTGTAGGTCGGGTGCCATCACCCGGCGTCACCATCGTCCAAGGAGTTCAGACCTCCTGACATACCCCAACTTTTCCATTGCGTAGGTTGCATGGCTTGGTCCCGCTCTGAGAAGGGAGTTCCTGGCAACTAATTCCTCATGTCAGCAGACTCTTAAACACGATCCGCAATTGGGTGCCTGGGAAAAAAGCGGGTTCCGTTGGTTGAACCTAAAAACGGCAGTTGAAACGATGAAACGTGAGGCGTGAAACGTGAAACGTGAAACGTGAGCTGGGGAGCGGGCCATTTCATTCGGATTTCCTTCACGTTTCACGTTTCACGCCTCA
>CAIWJG010000866.1 GCA_903912925.1 uncultured Verrucomicrobia subdivision 3 bacterium
CTACAAGATGGCGGTTTTGCGGGGGATGTAGGCCGGGTGCCCTCACCCGGCGGGGAGTGACAGGGCCATAATGAGAATTGCTGCTTTCGGCTGGCCCCCAGAAATACCCCTTGGCTCACACGGTGCAGCTCTGGGTGGACCGCTCACATACAGCAACCTGGTTAACCGCCGCCGTGAGGCCTGGCCACCCGAAAGATGCCGCTGGGGTCAATCCTGGGCGATCTGGATGCCCTCTACGCTGGTCATTATCAGCAGGCTGGCCCAGAAATCGTCGTATTCCAGGGGCATGGTGGTGAAAATAGTTCTTGTATGGAACCAGCAGAGGGGAGTACAAGCGGATGAGTGGAGAAAGAGTTGTTGGGTCTTTCTCCTGGGAATCAAAACGCGATATAGAAACGCACGGCAAAAGGAACAAATACACCCTATGAAAAGCTTTATACTTCGTTCGTGGATATTCTCGGCGCGGTTGCAGCTCGAAACATTAATTCCGCGGGAACTGAGGGTTGGGTTGAAGCTTCATAGTCCAGCGTGGTTGGCCGGCGGACTCGGCCTGCTCCTGAGTGCGGTGGGTGCGACAGGTCAGAGCACGTTCCAGAATCTTGATTTTGAGATGGCAACCCTTACACCTGGGCCACCTTGGGGCGTCCGTCAACGGATTTCTGCTGCTAATGCCTTGCCTTACTGGACCGTGCGCGAGGACACCACGGTATTCACGACGATTTGGGGTGCATACGACATTGATTGGACAGCCGTCACTTTAGTCTGCCCCGACACCTACGATCCCTATGGTGGTTTAGCTTATCCTTCCCTATAGGGCGTTTACAGTGTGCAGCTCTCCGCTTGCACTATGAATCCTGATTTCAAATCTTCGTCAATCTCCCAGACGGGATTGATTCCAGTTGGAATGAACTCGATCTGGTTCCAAATGGAGAGTCCTCCCTTTGCAGGGGGGGTTCAAGCAAGCCCAGTCGTAACGCTCAACGGGTCGCCCATCAACATTTCCCCTATGTCATCATCGGGCGGCGTCATAACGATGGCTGGCGACATCAGCGCCTTCGCGGGGACGACGGTTAATCTTAGCTTTCAGTGCGCTGCCGCCATAGGAGGCTTTCCCCGGAACGAGAATTACTTTGCGTTGGACGCCATACAATTCTCTCGCACAGCAGTTCCAGAGCCAGGATTCTTTGGTTTGTTCGCTTTGGGCGCATTGCTCCTTGGTCATCGTGTTCTTCGAGAGCGGTATGCAGTCCAGCCGCGCCAGCGCAAGTAAAGCGGTATGTTCCTGTTACTCAAAGACCGATGCTGATCATGTTGACACGAAGGATGCTTCGTCGCCGTTCAGTTCTAAGCATTATTACCGGGTATTACCGGGGCAGTAGATATGGCAAAGTCGTATGAAAACAGCTAGCAGAAGGTTGTGGCTCCTGGTGCTGTGGCTATTGACGCTGCCCGTCGTGGTGCAGGCTCAGTTTACTTTCACAACCAATAACGGCACGATCACCATCACGAGATATACCGGCCTTGGCGGTGCGGTGACTATTCCTAGCGCGACCAACGGGCACCCGGTCACAGGCATCGGGGACTCTGCGTTTTACAGTTGCCTCAGCCTGACCAGCGTGACGATTCCCAACAGCGTCAGCAGCATCGGGTATGAGGCTTTCGGCTATTGCAGCAGTTTGACCAAGGTGACGATTCCCGACAGCGTCACCAACATCGGGTCTTGTGCGTTCTACTATTGCAACAACCTGACCAGCGTGATGATAGGCACCAATGTCACCAGCATCGGGGACCGGGCGTTCTTCTCCTGCACCAGCTTGACCAGCGTGATGATAGGCGACAGCGTCACCAGCATCGGGGACTATGCGTTCTACAGTTGCACCAGCCTGACCAGCGTGACGATAGGCACCAATGTCACCAGCATTGGGTCTGGAGCGTTCTACTATTGCTACGGCCTGACCAGCGTGGCGATAGGCAACGGCGTCACCAGTATTGGGATCAGTGCGTTCTACAGTTGCACCAGCCTGACCAGCGTGATGATAGGCAACGGCGTCACCAGTATTGGGATCAATACGTTCGGCTATTGCAGCAGCTTGACCAGCGTGACGATTCCCGACAGCGTCACCAACATCGGGTCTTCGGCGTTCTCCCAGTGTACGAGCCTGACCAACGTGACGACAGGCACCAATGTCACCAGCATCGGGTCCCGGGCGTTCTTCTCCTGCACCAGCCTGACCAGCGTAACGATTCGCGACAGCGTCACCAGCATCGGGGACTATGCGTTCTATGCCTGCCGCCTGACCAGCGTGACGATAGGCACCAATGTCACCAGCATTGGGTCTGGGGCGTTCTTCTCCTGCACCAGCCTGACCAGCGTGACGATTGGCAACGGCGTCACTAGCATCGGGGACTATGCGTTTTCTTCCTGCACCAGTTTGGCGGCGATATCGGTGGATACAAACAATCCCGCCTATAGCAGTGTAGGTGGGGTATTATGCAACAAGAGCCAAACGACGCTCATTCAATACCCTCCACGCAAAGCCGGGACTTCCTACACGATCCCCAATAGCGTCACCAACATTGGGAACGATGCGTTCGGTTGCCGCAGCTTGACCAGCGTGACGATTCCCAATAGCGTCATCAGCATCGGGGACTATGCGTTCTGTGGCTGCAGCAGTTTGACCAATGTGACGATTCCCGACAGCGTCACCAGCATCGGGGACGGTGCGTTCTCTTTCTGCCTCAGCCTGACAAACGTGACGATTTCCGACAGCGTTATCAGCATCGGGGACGGTGCGTTCTCTTCCTGCACCAGGTTGACGGCGATATCGGTGGATACAAACAATCCCGCCTATAGCAGTGTAGGTGGGGTATTATACAACAAGAGCCAAACGACGATCATTCAATACCCTTCACGCAAAGTCGGGACTTCCTACACGATCCCCAATAGCGTTACGAGCATCGGGGGTTCGGCGTTCGGTGAATGCACCAGCCTGACCAGCGTGACGATAGGCAACGGCGTCACCAGCATCGGGTCTTCGGCGTTCATTGACTGCACCAGCTTGACCAGCGTGACGATTCCCAACAGCGTCACCAACATCGGGAACTATGCGTTCAATTACTGCTCCAGCCTGACGGGAGTCTATTTCCAGGGTAACGCCCCAGCTTGTGGCGTGTATGTGTTTACAGGGGACAGCAATGTGACCAATTATTATCTCCCGGGTAGATCAGGTTGGACTAATCCTTGGCAGGGTCGTCCGACAGCCTTATGGTTCCTTCCCAATCCGTTAATCCTCAGCAACCCCAGGTTTGGGGTCCAGACCAACTCGTTCGGTTTCATCATCTCCTGGGCAACGAACATCCCCGTCGTAGTGGAAGCCCGCACGAATCTAATCATTCCAGGTTGGTCTCCAGTGCGCACGAATACCCTCACTAACGGCTCCTCCTATTTCAGCGATCCCAAGTGGACTAATTATCCAGGACGTTTCTACAGGCTGCGTTCACCATAAGGCTAAGCTCACGGTCTCTTGGGACTTCGGACCAGACGGACCAGCGGAATTGCCCAAGTTCTAGCACTCCACCAGCCAGATGGGGAGAGGGGCCGGGGCCGGGCTTTCAACTCGTTCTTGTATTTGAGCGCCCGGGAAGGCAATTTGCGAAGCACTTATGAGCAAGTGCGCATCTCACATTTTTCCAACGTTGTTGGCACGGGCGGCTGGAGCGCGGACATGCTTGTCCGCCGTTGCGTGCTGGTCAACCCGCAAGCCCAGCGGCGGACAAGAATGTCCGCGCTCCAGAGAAATGTGAGCTGCGGCCTATGAGCAACCGGTTCCTTTCACGTCGGAGTTTCTTGAAGGAGTTAGGCGTGGCCACAGGCGCTGCGCTGGCAGTCGGTCCACGGGTGATGGGCGCTAACGAGGAGATTCGCCTGGCCGTGATCGGCTGCGGTGTGCGCGGCGGGACCCACATCGCAGAGTTCGGCAAGCTGCCCGGCGTGCGGATCGTGGCGGTCTGCGACCCGGACCGGGTGCGGTTGGCCGCCGCCGCCAAGACGGTGGCTACCAAGTTCAACTACCAACCCGAGGAAGTAGTGGACGTGCGCCAGTTGATGGAGCGCAAGGACCTGGACGCGGTTTCCGTGGCGACGATGCAGTATTGGCATTCGCTGCCAACGATCTGGGCCTGCCAGACTGGCCGGCACGTGTATGTGGAGAAGCCGTTGGCCCATTCCATCTGGGAGGGGCGGCAGATGGTGCGAGCTGCCCGGAAATATGACCGGCTGGTGCAGGTGGGCACCCAAAATCGTTCAGTCAAGGGGTATGCCGCAATGGCCAGTTGGCTGAAGGAGGGGCACCTGGGCAAGATCCAGTATGTAACCTGCTTCGCGAATAAGCCGCGGCACTCGGTGGGCAAGCGCGCGGAACCGTTGCCCATCCCGGACACGCTGGACTACGAGCTCTGGTGTGGCCCCGCCCGCAAGGAGCCGATCTATCGAGACAAGCTCCAATACGACTGCAGTTTCACCTGGAACATGGGCGATGGCGAATCATGCAACCAGGGCGTCCACGAGATTGATATTGCCCGATGGATGCTGGGTTACACAGGACTGCCGCGCCGCACTATGAGCATCGGGGGGCGGTTCGTCTTCAACGATGCCGGGGAGGTACCCAATACGCAGATCATCTACTACGACTATCCCGACGTCCCGATCCTGTATGAGATTCACAACCTGCCGAAGGCGAAGGAATACATGACGCCGGAGAAATGGAACACGCTGCCTGACTTCAAAGGGGGCGTGACGGGCGTCTGCGTCCAATGCGAGGGGGGCTACACTCTGGGCACTGCGGCCTTCGATAGCACCGGCAAGAAACTCCAGTCGTTCGCCGGCAATGAGGACCACTTCGCCAACTTCATCAAAGCCCTGCGCAGCGGCAAGCGGGAGGACCTTAACGCCGAGATCGCCGAAGGCCATGTCTCTACGTCGATCTGCCATGCCGGGAACCTTTCCTACCGGCTGGGCCAGGCTGCCTCGCTCGCCGAGCAACGACAGCAGTTGGGCGACACGCCGTGTTGGCGGGAGATGCATGAGCGTTACGTTAAGTACCTGCAGGACATTGAGGTGGACCCGAACACCTCGACGCTCGGCCCCTGGCTGCAATGCGATGCGGCGCGCGAGTGCATCCAGGACAACGCCAAGGCCAACGAACTGGTTCGGGGTACTTATCGGCAGCCGTTCACAGTGCCGGAAATCGCGCTTTAGCCGTGACCACGCAGTTACTGCCAGGACCGCGGGATAGACGACACCGAGCAACCCCTCACCCCAGCCCTCTCCCCTTCGGAAGGGGAGAGGGAGAAGCCTCGGCAGTTTTGGGTGTAGTGTATGCTACGGACTCCTCAGTAGGTAGTAGCAGCCGACGTGAGGAGGCTCTGATTGTTCCTCGGCCCCAGGAGAATTTGAGCCTCCTTACGTCGGCTGCTACGCACGCTCAAGGGCGTGGATGCGAGTGAGCCGTTATGGCGCAGATACAGATAGCCCAACTGGAGGACCGGCGACAGTTCGCGCGCGTCAAGGCCACCCTTGAACGTGATCATCCCGGGTTGACGCTGACGGTCGTTAAGGTTGAGGGAGAGGGCGTTCTGAGGTCGGAGCACGGCGGCATGCGGGTCTTCTGGCTGTATCGCGGTGGGGGGGAGGTCTTCCTGTCCAAGGGCTACCGCACCCAGGAGGGCGACGGCGGGAGGCTCCCCGAGGTTTACCTGCCGGACACCTTGAACCCGGCCTTCGCGGACACGATCCAGTTTCTCAAGAGCCGCCTGTCGGCGGTCGCTCCGGCTGCTTTGGAGCCGTTGCGTGCCATTGTGGGCCGGATGCGCGGCGCCGCCTTTGTCGGCGACATCGCCGGGGACCTGTGGAAGATGGAGCAAACGCCGCGCCCGTGGTCCCAGGAAGCGCCGGTGGTAGCGGCCATCGCCTCGTTGTTCTCGGTTTATCGCGATCAGGGGCATTCGACCAAGCAGGTTGATTCATACGAACCGCTGAGAGCCGGTGATCAGGTCATCGCCGCCGGCGAGGAGGCGATCAGCGTGCGCGGCCATTTTGAGTGCCTGGCCTTGGAGAAGTCCGATCGCAAGCAGAGCCATGTCTCGACGGCGCGGCGGCTGCCATACTTGCTGGACACCGCCGGCGGGTGTAATCCTGACTTTGCGCCGTTCCGTCGGCTGCCCCTGACCTGGTATATGAACTACCCGGGAGAATCGGGCGACGGGCTCAACTTTGCCAATAGTCATGTGGTCAACATCCCGAAGGAGACTTCGCCCACGCATTTTCACCCCGGCAAACCGACGATCGGCGGCCTGGCTCAGACGGAGATGTACTTGGTGCTGGATCCACAGACGTATCAGCTTAACACCTCGGGCCGCCCGGCTTCGTTAATTGTATTTCCCGACCTGCGAGACTTGCGCCGCTACGAACAGCATAGCCTGACTCCCGGGACGTTCGTCTATATCCCGCCCGGCACGGGCCATCGCGGGCTGGATGTGTTCGTCAACGTCCTGACCATTCCCGGCTTCAAGCCGCACAACGAGTATTACCTCGACCGCGAAATCTGCGACGTCGCCAAGGGGGTATCTCCCTATAACGAGAATTTCCCAGCAGCCAGGAACTACACGCGGATCGAGGACGTGCTGTAAGCTCGACCTCCGGAATCGGACCGTCCCCGCGCGGACGGGAAACGCTGACGGTCAATGGGCCGGCTGGGTTGGAAACCGTTCAAATGGGTTCTCGCCAGGACAGTTCATCGCCTGGAAGACTAGGACCGAGTCAATGAGCCAGGGCCTCTTCGGTCTGCGGGTCAAGTTTCCGTATCTGGGCTTCGATTGCGTCCGCTGTGCGCTTGTCGGCAGCCAGAGCCTTATAGGGCCGGAAAAGGCTGGCGGCCCGCTTGCCGGCCATGAAATCCAGACCTCCTGACACACCCCAACTTTTCCATTGCGTAGGTTGCCTGGCTTGGTCCCGCTCTGAGAACGGAGTTCCTGGCAACGAATTCCTCATGTCAGTAGATTCTTAAACACGATCCGCAATTGGGTGCCTGGGAAAAGCGGGTTCCGTTGGTTGAACCTAAAAACGGCAGTTGAAACGATGAAACGTGAGGCGTGAAACGTGAAACGTGAAACGTGAGCTGGGGAGCGGGCCATTTCATTCGGATTTCCTTCACGTTTCACGTTTCACGCCTCA